>CAZCDY010000036.1:5472-28829 GCA_964497145.1 uncultured Gammaproteobacteria bacterium | reverse complement strand
AGGCCCCGGGCTTCGGTGACCGTCGCAAGGCCATGCTGCAGGACATCGCGATCCTGACCGGTGCCACCGTGATCTCGGAAGAGGTCGGTCTGAGCCTGGAGAAGGCGACCCTGAACGAGCTGGGTACCGCCAAGCGCATCGTGATCTCGAAGGAAGAGACCACCATCATCGACGGAGCCGGCACCGAGCAGGACATCAAGTCACGCTGCGAGCAGATCCGTGCGCAGATGGAGGAGACCACCTCCGACTACGACAAGGAGAAGCTGCAGGAGCGTCTGGCCAAGCTGGCCGGCGGTGTTGCGGTCATCAAGGTCGGTGCCGCCACCGAGGTCGAGATGAAAGAGAAGAAGGCCCGCGTCGAAGACGCCCTGCACGCAACCCGTGCGGCGGTCGAAGAGGGTATCGTCCCGGGCGGCGGTGTCGCCCTTGTCCGCGCTCAGGCCACCATGGCGTCGTTGAAGGGTGACAATCACGACCAGGACATCGGTATCAGCATTGCCCGCCGGGCCATGGAAGAGCCGCTGCGCCAGATCGTCGCCAACGCCGGCGACGAGCAGTCCGTGGTGCTGAATAAGGTGTCCGAAGGTGAGGGCAACTTTGGCTACAATGCCGCCAACGGAGAGTACGGTGACATGGTCGAGATGGGGATCCTGGACCCGACCAAGGTCACCCGTTTTGCGCTGCAGAACGCGGTGTCGGTCGCCGGCCTGATGATCACCACCGAGTGCATGATTGCCGACGAGCCGCAGGACGAGTCGGCTGGAATGCCTGGCGGTGGCGACATGGGCGGCATGGGCGGCATGGGTGGCATGGGCGGCATGATGTAAGCCACTTCCTGACCAGGTTCGCGGGCCCAGGGAGAACCCCCGCAGTCTCGAACCCGGTTTCCAACGCCGATGAAAAACCCCGCACTGGTGAATCCATGCGGGGTTTTTTTTGGCTGGCAGTGTTTGCATGTCCCTTATCTCGTCTCGATCCCCTGATCTATGCTGCGTCGGCGCGCTCTGCGGCCACCGATCCTGCTTCGACCTCGACGATCGAGATGTCATCGGACGTGGGTGCCCGGTCGATGTGCTGGAGAACCTCTTCGATCAGTGCGGGCAGCCGGGGGAACGGCAGGTCGGGCCGCTCGAGGAAGTTTTCGAGACGCTCGGTTCCCCACATCTCGCCGTCCCTGTTTGCGGCCTCGGTGAGCCCGTCTGTGTAGGCGTAAACCAGATCGCCTGGCCGCAGCTCGACCCGCTGTGCCGGGGTGTCGAACGCCTCGCCAGTGATGACCCCGAGCGGCAGGCTGTGTGAAATGATGCGTTCATAGCCTGCCTTGTCCCTGCGTTTGACCAGCACGGGTGGCAATCCGCTGTTCCAGACATTCAGGGTACGTTGGTCCGCGGACAGTTCGAGCAGCACGGCGCAGCAGAAGTAGCCGATTGGCAGCAGCTGGTTCAGTTTGGTGTTCAGCTCTGTCGCTATCGATTCCACTGGCAGGCCCTTGGATGCCATCGCCAGGAATACCGATGATGCCGGCAGGGCGCCCAATGCAGCAGGAAGTCCGTGACCGGTGAAGTCGCTCAGGAATATATAAGCCTGGCCGGAGGGGCCGCGAGCGGTCTGAGTCAGGTCGCCCGACAGGCTGCCCATCGGCTGGTTCCAGGTGTGTATCCCTGGCAGTTTGCAGTCGCCACCCAGGATCAGCTGCCCGAATACGTGCTTGGCGAGATCCCCCTCCTGTTCGAGCAGGCTTCTCTGCTGCGTCATCACTGTGTTTTGACTCACCAGGTCTTTGTTCGCCTCGGTCAGTTTTTCGACCAGGTGGTGCGAGTGGCGCTGAGCCTTCATGCTGGTGATCAGGGAATCGCAATAGCGCCTGGCGGTGACCGCCATGACCGGCGCGAACACCAGATACAGAATGACCTCCGGCATGCCTTCGGCGCCACGTGCGGCCAGGTGGCTGACTGTCGTGGTCAGGCCGGTCGTGGTCAGCAGAAACATGTAGTGCGAGAAGTACACGCCGTAAGAGGTGATGGCTGCCATCACCAGAAAGCCGGGCACCAGTGTCTGTAACTGCTGCGCATACATCGGGGCACCTGCCATGGACACCATCGGCAGGCTGCCCCACACCACGCCAATCAGACCGCCGGTCCAGAAATGGAGGCGCAGCCAGTGGCTGGCGTCAGGGCTGCGCTCATCGGCTGCAAAAAAGCGCTGATAAAGCGCGAAACGGAGACCGGTCGCCGCCGCGATGGCTGCAAACCAGATGACGGGTCCAGGGCCGGGTCTGGCGTGGAGCATGACGCTCAGGCAGGCGACGGCGCCGAGCAGCGCGATGGCGGAAGCGGAGCGCGCCTGCTTGAATAGCAGGTGCAGTCTGTCCTGCTCGAGCGAATCTGAACGGCTATTTTCCGACATGGACGAAATAGCGGCGGTGCATAAGGGGTCTTTAGTCTGGATGGCGCGTGTACACTGCTCGCGGCTGGAACAAAAAACGATCAACCTGGAGGATAGATAGATGCTGAAGAGATACCTGATTGGAGGATTCTTGATGGTCATGATGTTGCCGGTGGTGCAGGCGGCAGAGGGGATGATGACCATGCAGAGCGCACATTCGGTGGCGGAGACCGTGAACCGACTTGAAAAGGGCCTGAGTGCCGCGGGGTTCAAGATCTTTGCACGAGTCGACCACGGTGCCGGGGCAAAGAGCGTGAACATGCCGCTGCCACCGACCGAACTGCTGATCTTCGGCAAGCCGGCCGCGGGCACCAAGCTGATGCAGAGCCAACGCACGGTGGGCATCGACCTGCCATTGAAGTATCTTGTCTGGGAGGATGCCGACGGCAAGGTGATGGTGGGTTGGAACGACCCGACCTGGCTGGCCGAGCGGCATGGTATCAATGACCAGGCCCCCGTCGTCGCCAAGGTATCGGGGGCGCTGAAGAAGTTTGCCGGCGAGGCGGCCAAACCCTAGTGGCCTGAATCATGCTTCGTCGCGCTGCCGGGGTGGGTTGGACCCAGACAGGCATAGGATAAGTGGGACGGGACAGCAATGACTGAGGAAACGGCCGCGGTGCGGCTGGAACGTTACCGGGACGCCTGGCGCAATGCGCCAGGCGTTGTTGATTCCGAAATCGGTTTTCCCGACTCAAACAGCATGGAGTCGGCGTGGGCCTGGAGCGACTATGTTGCCCAGACGTGCCTGCGCAACCCGCAGTTGCTGGCGAAACTGCACGCGGCCGGCCTGCTTGACCGCTGTTACGAAGGCGGCGAGATGGCGGTCTCCTTGGCATCCGTGCTCGAGGGCGCCGATGATGAGGCGGCGCTGGAGTCCCGGTTAAGGAAGTTCCGTCAGCGCGAGATGGTGCGGATCATCTGGCGCGACCTGGCTGGGCTGGCGCCCCTGGATGAGACGCTGGAAGAGCTGTCTGAGCTCGCAGATGTCTGTATCCAGCAGGCCCTGGACAGGCTGTACGAATGGGCGGTCGCCAAGTCGGGTGTGCCGCGCAGCGCAGACGGTACCCCCCAGCGCCTGATCGTACTCGGTATGGGCAAACTCGGTGCACGTGAACTGAATCTGTCATCGGATATTGATCTGATCTACTGCTTTCCCGAGCATGGACAGACTGACGGCAAACGCCCGCTCGAGAATGAACGGTTCTTTACCCGCCTGGGACGTCAGCTGATCAACATGCTGGGCAAGCAGACCGCCGACGGTTTTGTGTTCAGGGTGGATATGCGCCTGCGCCCATTTGGCGATTCGGGCCCGCTGGTCGCCAGCTTCGACGCGATGGAGAACTACTATCATTCGCAGGCGCGGGACTGGGAGCGCTACGCCATGGTCAAGGCGCGTGCGATCACCGGTGATCCGGATGAGATCGCGCAGTTGATGGCGATGTTGCGGGCTTTCGCTTTCCGGCGTTACATCGATTTCGGCGTGATCGAGTCCATCCGTGACATGAAGCGCATGATCGAGCGTGAGCTGCATGGCAAGGGCATGGATGCGAATATCAAGTTGGGTCGTGGTGGTATCCGCGAGATCGAATTCATCGGCCAGGCCTTCCAGCTGGTGCGCGGCGGACGTGAACCGGAACTGCAGATTCGGGCGATCCAGCCGGTACTCGGCCTGCTGGCGGACAAAGAGATATTGCCTGGGTCTGCCGTGAATGAGCTGCTTGCGGCTTATAGCTTCCTGCGCCTGACAGAGAACCGGATCCAGGCCTGGAAGGACGAGCAGAAACACAAGCTGCCGGCGGATGTCGAAGGCCGGGCCCGACTGGCGGCCAGCATGGGTTTCGACAGCTGGGAGGCGTTCGATCTCGCCCTGCAGCAGCATCGAGAACGGGTTCATGAGCAGTTTGGTCATGTGTTCGCATCAGCACAGGCCGAGAAGTCGACGCAGGACTCGCCGCTTTCCCGCGTGTGGCTGGCTAAAATCGACGATGGATCGGCCTTGGCTGCATTGACCGATGCCGGTTTCGTTGACGCGGCGTCGGCGCTGGGCAAGTTGAGTGAATTCAGAAACTCGGTGGTGGTCCGGGCGCTGCCCACACGTGGACGCAGCAAGCTCGAGCAGCTGATGCCTTCTCTGATCGAGGCTACGGCGCAGCAGCAGGAGCCGGATGTGACGCTCGATCGTCTGCTGCGTCTGATCGCTGCGATCGTTCGCCGTACCGCCTATCTCGACCTGCTGGTGGAAAACCCGCCGGCGCTGCTACAGACGGTGCGGCTGGCAAGTGAGAGCAGCTGGGTGGTGTCGCAACTGATCCGCCAGCCACTGTTGCTGGATGAACTGCTCGACCCCCGGCGGCTGTATTCGCCGCTACACACCGAGGGACTCAAATCGGAACTGCAGACCTTGCTGGCCCCGGTGGCGGAGGATGATCTCGAGCAGGAGATGGAGCGCCTGCGCCAGTTTGCGCAGGGCAACCTGCTGCGGGTCGCCGCCGCCGATATCGTGGGGGCGATACCGCTGATGGTGGTCAGCGATTATCTGACCGAGATCGCCGAGGTCACCCTGCAGCGGGTTCAGGCGAGTGTCTGGCGCGACCTGGTAAAAAAACACGGTCGCCCCGGTGACCTGGCCGGCATGGATACTGGATTCGCCGTTATAGGCTACGGCAAACTGGGCGGCATCGAACTGGGCTATGCGTCCGACCTGGACCTGGTGTTCCTGCACGGCAGTACCAACTTGAATGCGGTGACCGATGGCCGGCGCAGTCTGGCCAACGATGTCTTCTACGCGCGCATGGGACAGCGTTTCATCCATATGCTGACCACGCGGATGCCCTCGGGGCTCTTGTACGAGGCCGACATGCGCCTGCGCCCGAACGGCAATTCCGGTCAGCTGGTGGCATCGCTGAACGCCTTCGAAAAATACCAGTTGAACGAGGCCTGGACCTGGGAGCACCAGGCCCTGGTGCGGGCGCGGGCCGTGGCCGGGGATCCGGTGGTGATGGCCCGGTTCGCGGCAATGCGCCATCAGATCCTGGGTCTGCAGCGCGATCCACAAAAGCTGCTCGACGGGATAAGGGAAATGCGGCAGAAGATGCGAGAAAGTCTGGACCGCAGCGACGACCAGAGCTTTCACATCAAGCAGGGTACCGGCGGTCTGGTAGATATCGAGTTTCTGGTGCAGTACGCGGTCCTGCGCTGGGCGCATGAATACCCGGATCTGACCGAATGGACGGACAACGCACGCCTGTTAGAGCGTCTGTCTGGGCATCGTTTGCTTCCTGAAGGCGCCGCGGAGCAGCTGTGGAACGCCTACCAGGTATATCGCGGAGTGGTGCATCGGCGTGCACTACAGGAGGCGGGCTCGGCGGTACCGGTAGCGCAGCTGGCCGAAGAGCGGGCGATGGTCGTGGACATCTGGGATAATGTGATTGGGGCTTAGGCGCGAGGGCAGAGGTCAGTTTGCCTTGGTCCGGTGGCAATCGAATCGCTGGATCCGCGCATCGCGTTCCCCGCCTCTCGATCATGGGCCTGGATTTATGGTTCAATAAGCGGCTGCGTGGGGTGGTCCTTCAGCCCCGACGCCTTGAATTCTTCTGGAGTTTTGTACGATGCAAACGATGGCGGATCGCGACGGCCTGATCTGGCTCGATGGCGAGATGGTCCCCTGGCGCGATGCCAAGACCCATGTGTTGACCCATACCCTGCACTACGGGATGGGGGTGTTCGAGGGGGTTCGGGCCTACCACGCCGAGCAGGGTACGGCGATCTTCCGCCTGGAGGATCACACCGACCGCCTGTTCCGTTCCGCGCACATTCTCGGCATGGACATGCCCTTCGATCGCGATACGCTCAACGAGGCGCAGCGCCGTGCGGTGAGCGAGAACAATCTCGATTCCGCCTATATACGCCCGATGTGTTTTTACGGCTCGGAGGGCATGGGTCTGCGCGCGGACAACCTCAAGGTGCATTGCATGGTCGCCGCCTGGGCCTGGGGTGCCTACCTCGGCGAGGAAGGCATGACCAATGGTATCCGTATCCGCGTCTCCTCCTTCACCCGTCATCATGTCAACGCGACCATGTGCCGGGCCAAGGCCAACGGCAATTACATGAACTCGATGCTGGCGCTCAAAGAGGCGCTGGAGACCGGTTACGACGAGGCCCTGCTGCTGGATATGAACGGCTTCGTGATGGAAGGCTCGGGCGAGAACATTTTCATCGTCCGCGACGGTGTGCTGTATACCCCTGATCTGACCTCTGCGCTCGATGGCATCACCCGTCGCACGGTGATGCAACTGGCAGACGAGGAAGGCCTGCAGGTGATCGAAAAGCGTATCACCCGTGACGAGGTCTACATTGCCGACGAGGCCTTCTTCACGGGCACCGCCGCCGAGGTGACCCCGATTCGCGAGGTCGATGGCCGGGTCATAGGCAGCGGCAGCCGGGGGCCGATTACCGAGAAATTGCAGAGTAAATATTTCGACGTGGTGCATGGCCGCAGCCCGGTACACACCAATTGGCTGAACCTGGTCTGAATGCAGCAGGATCGGGAGATAACGGAGAAAAGCATGAGTGCAAACACCGCCAAGCCCAATCAGAGCAACGCCATCAAGGTCGGCCGGACGGATCTGCCGTTGTCCTGTCCCCGCCCCGACGACGAGGTATGGAACATGCACCCGCGGGTCTACCTGCCGATTGAAAAGACCGGAGAGGCGACCTGCCCTTATTGCGGTGCCCATTACACCCTGGTCGACTGAACAGTCAGGTGCGCGATGCCTTTGCGGGGCTGGAGTTGGCCATGCTGAATCCAGCCGGGGCGGAAACTGCGGCCGCTAACGGCGGCGTATTGATCGTCGGTCCCTCCTGGGTCGGCGACATGGTGATGGCGCAAAGCCTGTTCAAGGCCCTGCGCGCAAATGACCCCGACCGACCGATCGACGTCCTGGCCCCCGGTTGGAGCCTGCCTTTACTGGCGCGCATGCCCGAGGTGCGGGCCGGCATAGAGATCCCGCTCGGACACGGCAGGCTCGGGCTGACCGACCGCTGGCGCCTGGGTCGTTCGCTGCGCGGCCGGTATGGCCAGGCGATTCTGCTGCCGAATTCCTGGAAGTCTGCCATCGTGCCTTATGCGGCACAGATCCCCATCCGCACCGGCTGGCGCGGCGAGATGCGTTTTGGTCTGCTGAACGATATCCGCAGCTTGGACAGGGAGCGCTATCCGATGACGGTTCAGCGCTTCGTCGCCCTCGCGGCGGCGGCCGATGCCGCGCTGCCTGCCATACAGGCCCCGCATCTGGTGGTCAGGCAGGAGGATGTGCAGGCCGCGGCGGCGGCCCTGGGGGCGCAGAAATCCACCAGTCGCCGCGTGCTCGCGCTGTGCCCGGGCGCCGAGTACGGGCCGGCCAAGCAGTGGCCGACGGTGCACTTTGCCGAACTCGGGCGGCAACTTGCGCGACAGGGCTGGGATATCTGGCTGTTCGGTTCTGCCAAGGATGTCGCTGTGTGTGAAGGCATCGCTGCGACCTGCAAGGTGGTGACGAATCTTGCCGGCAGGACCACCCTGGAGCAGGCGGTCGACCTGATGTCGCTAGCGGATGCGGTGGTGTCCAACGATTCGGGACTCATGCATGTCGCGGCCGCGCTCGACCGCCCACTGGTGGCCTTGTACGGTTCCTCCGATCCGGGCTTCACCCCGCCGCTCAATGCGGAGCATGAAATAGTCAATCTGGGGCTGGATTGCAGCCCCTGCTTCAAACGCGAGTGCCCGCTCGGCACCACCGCCTGCCTGGTCGATATGTCCGTGGCGCAGGTGGAGGCGGCCCTGCAGGAGGCCCTGAAAAAACATGCAGCCACCAGCTGATTCCGGGCTACCGCACGATCTCCCGAATCCGGTCGTGGTCTGAAACATGCGGGTGCTGCTGGTCAAGACCTCTTCACTGGGTGACCTGATCCACAGCTTTCCGGCGCTCAGCGATGCCGCGAGTGCGCTGCCCGGGATCCGGTTCGACTGGTTGGTCGAGGAATCCTTCAGCGAGGTGCCGGCATGGCACCCGGCAGTGGCCGAGGTCATTCCGATCGCTCTCAGGCGCTGGCGCAGGGGCTGGCGCAAGGCCTGGCGGAGCGGCGAGTTGCGAGCCTTGAAGTCACGTCTGCGACAGACCCGCTACGATCTGGTGCTGGATGCGCAGGGGCTGATCAAGAGCGCGCTGCCGGCATTGTTAGCGCAGGGCCCCAGCGCGGGTCTGGACCGGACATCGGCGCGCGAACCGCTGTCAGCGCTCTTTCACCGGCACCACTATCCGGTGGCACGCGAGCAGCATGCGATCGAGCGCGTGCGGCAGTTGTTTGCGCAGGCGCTCGAATACCCCTTGCCGGGCACGCAGGCAGACTATGGGCTGCACTTCTCCCAGGTCCACGATGCCGGGGTGAATCGCCTGGTCCTGTTGCACGGTACGACCTGGCCCAGCAAGCACTGGCCAGAAGGGTACTGGGCCGAGCTGGCAAATATTGCGTCGGAAAACGGGTTCGAGGTGGTGTTGCCCTGGGGTGATCCGGACGACCGGCTGCGTGCCGAGCGCATCATTCGGTCCGGAGGTGTGGGTGAACTGCTGCCGCGCCAGGGCCTGACCGGGTTGGCGCGCACCCTGGCCGGTGCAAGCGGGGTGGTCGGGGTCGACTCGGGGCTGGCGCACCTGGCTGCGGCGGTGGGTACGCCGGCGATCACCCTTTACGGCCCGACCCGTACCGACCTCACGGGTGCGATGGGCCCGCGCCAGCTCAATCTGGCAGCGGACTTTCAGTGTGCGCCCTGCATGCGGCGTGAATGTGACTATGTGGGAAAGGCCCAGGTGCAACCGGCCTGCTTCGAGGCCTTGTCCCCGCGCCTTGTGTTTGCGCGCTTGCTGGGGCAGATCGAGGGGCAGGCGGGTACACAGGCAACATGAAACGTGCATCTGTGTTTTTGAGGTTTTCCCCTCTGGCCACCGGGGTAGCGAGATGATCTGGCTGGACCGGCGACTGTCTGAGCGGTTTTCGGCGGGCCGTACCGGGATGTGCGAGGTGTTCGCTATCCGGGGCGAGGTGTTTCGTGAGCCTCCGGGAACTGGTCGCAGAACGCTGCGCTTCGAGCTGGACGGTGTCGGCTATTTCCTCAAGCTGCACTGGGGCGTCGGTTGGCGCGAGATATTGAAGAACCTGCTTTCGCTGCGTCTGCCGGTGCTCGGCGCGCGCAACGAGTGGCTGGCGATCAAGCGGCTGCAGGAACTGGGTGTCGAGACCATGCAGCTCGCCGGTTTTGGCGAGGAGGGCCTCAACCCCGCCCGACGGCGGTCGTTCGTTATCACCCGGGAACTCGAAGACACCGTCAGTCTCGAGGATTACTGTCTCGACTGGGGCGCCAGGCCGCCGGACCCGGTGCTGAAGTGGACCTTGATACGGCGCGTGGCCGAGATGACCGCCCGCCTGCACGCACATGGCATAAACCACCGTGACCTTTATATCTGTCATTTTCTGTTGCAGAGACCCTGGTCCGGTCCGCCGCAAGCCCTGCACCTGCACCTGATCGATCTGCACCGGGTGCAGATCCGTGCCGAGATTCCGCGGCGGTGGCGGGTCAAGGATCTGGCGGCACTGTATTTTTCCGCCTTGCATATCGGTCTGAGCCGGCGTGATCTGTACCGCTTCATCCGCTGCTATACGGGGACCGCTTTGGCGGCTGCCCTGGGTGACGATGAATCGCTGTGGCGCGATGTCGAGAAGCGGGCATTGAAATGGGAGCGCACCAAACCGACCTTGCGCGAGGCCTCTGCAGATGAATGATTTTGTGGCAGACGGCTGGGACGGCGTCCTGCGGGCCAATGGACTCGATCGCTTCGAGGCCCTGTGGTCGCTCGAGGCGGAATGGTTCGAACCGCCGAATCGTCGCCGCGGCGGTTGGAGCGGGGTCGCGCGCATCGAACTCCCGGGCCCCGACGGCCAGTCGACCGGGCTGTTCCTCAAGCGGCAGGAAAACCATACGCGGCGGACCTTCCGTCACCCGCTGCATGGTGAGCCGACCTTTGCTGCCGAGATCCGTAATATTCTGTCGATGCAGCGGGCACAGGTGTACTCGCTGGAGCCCGTCTACTACGCGCAGCGCAAGCTGGCCGGCAAATGGTGCGTGGTCCTGATCACGCGAGAGCTGCTCGGTTACCGACCGCTCGATACCTGGGCCGACGACTGGTATGCGGCGGGCTGGACCGAGTCGCGCCAGCTGCGCCTGCAGGTCATCTCGGAGTGCGCCTTGATCCTGCGACGGCTGCATCGGGCGGGCTTTGCACATAACGCCATGCATCCGAAGCATATCTTCCTGCGGGTCGACGATCGGGATGGGGTCGAGGCGCGGCTGATCGACCTGGAGAAGATGCGGCGCAAGCCCGGTCTGCTGCGTCGTACCCTGCGCGATCTGGACAGCCTCAACCGTCGCAGCCGCCACTGGAGCAGGACCGACCGGCTGCGTTTTCTGAAGGCCTATCTGGCCGCCAGCCGCCTGGATGCGGCCGGCCGGCGGCTTTGGTATCGACTCGCACAACGCTATCTGGAAAAGGTGGGAACGGCAGTCAGGCACTCTGAATGAATCACATTTGCCAGTAACAGGCCAGGCGCACGTAGACTGGCTGCTGCCCCCTCGCCGGTGTCCCGGATTCACTCGCTTCGGCCCCGAATCGCTGGCAGAATTCCTCGCTTACTTAGTGACTTAATCAATTTTCGTCGGATGGAGTGAGCGTTTGGATCCAAAGCTGTTGACCCCCCGTTTCTGGCCTGCCTGGCTGGGCTTTGGACTGTTGCGCATTGTGATCCTGCTGCCATACCCGGTATTGCTGCGCCTGGGGCGGGCACTGGGTTGGCTTGGACGCCATCTGGCACGTCAGCGTGCGGATATCGCGCGACGCAACATCGGGCTGTGCTTTCCGCAGCTGACGGAGCAGGAGCGGCAGCAGCTGCTCGAGGCCCACTTCGCCTCCCTGGGCATCGGCATCTTTGAGATTGCCCTGGCCTGGTGGGCCAGCGACCGGCGCCTGGCGGGGCTGGCAGAGGTCTCGGGATTGGAAAATCTGCAGGCAGCCAGCGCGCAGGGCAATGGTGTCCTGCTGTTGTCCGCGCATTTCACCTGTCTCGAACTGGGTGGCAGGTTCCTGACCCGGCATGTTCCGCTGGACGCCATGTATCGTCAGACAGCTTCGCCGGTGGTGGAGCACCTGACGGCCAGCAGGCGTGCCAACTTTTCCGGTGAGATCATTCCGCGCGATGCCTTGAAGAAGATGCTGCGGCGGTTGCGTGACGGTCATACCGTCTGGTACGCGCCGGACCAGAACACCCAGCGCAAAAAGGCCGTGTTCGTAAAGTTCTTCGGTCATCTGGCGTCGACCACGCCCGCCACACACAAGCTCGCCGGGGTGAGTGGCGCCAGGGTGGTACCCTTCAAGGCGGTGCGCAAGGCCGACGGTAGCGGCTATCGCCTCAGCCTGGAACCGGCACTCGACGCATTTCCGAGCGAGGACGCGGAGGCCGATACCCAGCGTATCAACGACATCATCGAGCGTTGGGTGAGGGAAGACCCGGAGCAGTACCTGTGGATCCATCGTCGTTTCCGCACACGGCCCGATCACAACGACCCCCGCCTGTACTGAGTTTTACGAATTCGTGAAAACAGAACTCAGAAACTATCTTAGGCGTGCGTTTGGCGGCACTTTTGCCGTCTACGGTGCCGGCGTGGCGCTCGCGTTCGCTTCGCAGGTCCTGTTGACGCGTCTCCTCGGTGCCGAACAGTACGGTAGTTATTATTTTGTCCTGGCCTGGGTCATGGCTTTGTTGATCGTCGCCAAGTTCGGCCTCGATAGCGCTTTGCTGCGATTCGTTCCTGCCTACGTCGCGCGCGAGCAATGGGGACTGCTCAAGGGTGTCCTGCGCTGGAGTGCGAGCAGGGCGGCTTGGGCATCGCTGATCACAGCGGGGCTGCTGGCCACCGTTGTCGCATTCATGCCCGATATATCGCCGGGTCTTGCACATACTTTCTACCTGGGTTGTGTCGTGTTGCCCATCCTGGTGTATGTGTATCTCAGGTCTGCGCTACTTCGCAGCCTCCGGCATGTGGTTCTGGCGCTGCTGCCGGAGGCCATTATCGCGCCCTTGGTGCTTGCGCTCTTGATCACGTTGTACTGGCTGTTGGTGGAGTCCGAATTGAACTCGGTGCATGCCATGGCTGCCACGCTTGCGGGACTCACTGTGTCGGCCGTCATCGGTCGCTTCCTGCTCTCGTCCAGACTGCCCGGGCAACTGCGGCAGGTCCAGGCGGTGCAGGATGCCGACACCTGGCTAGGTTCCACGCGTTCGATGATGTTGATCGGCGGGGCGCACGTCCTGCTGAACAATACCGACTCCATCATGCTGGGCATGTTGAAGGACGCGCATTCGGTCGGTATCTATGCGGTTGCGGCGAAATCCGCCATCCTGGTGTCATTTTCCCTGACCATCGCGAATACCACCATCGCCCCACTGATACCTCGATTCCATTCCACCAACGAGCATGCGCAGCTGCAGCAGGCCCTGGATCACAGCATGCGGCTGGTCAGCGTGGCGTCGGTCGCCGTTTTTCTCGCTGTGTTGCTGTTCGGACGTGAACTTCTCGCGATTTTTGGCCCGGAGTTCGTTGAGGGTTATGTTGCACTTGTGATCTTGGCCGCGGGAGGACTGGTGAATGCACTTGCCGGCCCGAGCGCGAATCTCCTGAGCCTGACCGGCTCGGAGCGGTATGTGTCGCGTGTCATGCTGGCGGTCACCGGTCTGAACATTATGCTGAACCTGATGTTTATCCCGCGATGGGGGGTGGAGGGCGCGGCTTTGGCCACGGCGATCTCGATGATGGCCTGGAATGTCGTCATGTTCGTCACGGTCAGGCGCCGCCTGGGGTTGGAGCCGAACGGGATTTTCCGCCGCTCCGGGGTGACCAGATGAAACCGAATTTTTTTATCGTCGGGGCACCGAAATGTGGAACCACCGCGATGAGCTCTTATCTTCGCGACCACCCGGCGATATTCATGTCGACCCCGAAGGAGCCCTCGTATTTTGCGGCTGACCTGCCGGGTCTGCAGTACGTCGACAGTCTGCCTGCGTATGAAGAGCTTTTTTCCCGGGTGGCCGAGGGCTGCTCCGTCGTCGGTGAGGCCTCCCCGTCGTACCTGATGTCGGAGGTGGCGATCGAGCGGATTGCCGCATATCAGCCTCAGGCCAAGATCCTGGTGATGCTGCGAAACCCGGTCGATATGCTGCTTTCTTATCATTCCCAGCTGTACTACAGCAGTTTCGAGGATGAGCCCGATTTCCAAAGCGCCTGGGAGCTCCAGGAACAACGCCTGCAAGGAGCCCGTCTTCCTGCCAAGTGCCGGGACCCCGGACTGCTGCAGTACGGCAAGGCCGCCTCGTATCCCGCGCAGTTGCGGCGACTCTATCGCTTCTTCCCGGCCAGGCAGGTGCATATCGTCCTCTTTGATGACCTGTGCGACGATCTGTTGGCGGTCTATCGTGGTGTCCTGGAATTTTTGGCGCTGGACGACGATGGGCGTACGGAGTTTCCGGTAGTGAATTCGCGCAAGGAGGCGCGGTTCGGCCTGCTCAACCGCCTGCTGCACAGGCCGCCGGTATGGGCCAGGCGTTGGATGGCCCGCCTGTCGGGTTCGGTGCTGCATGATCGTCTCATAGCTGTCTACTCAATGATTTTGAGTGCCAACAGTAAACGCAGTGAGAAAAAAACCCTCGATCCCGATTTCATGTCCAGTCTGAAGGCCTTCTATGCCGAAGACATCTCCCAGTTGGAGCGGATACTGGGCCGCAAGCTGGACGCTTGGCGCTAAGCGCCTGCGTGTTGTTCAGTGGTAGCGGGATCGACTGAGGCCGCGATCCGGTTTTCCGGCACCAAGGCGGTCAGCAGCTTGAGGAGGTGTTCCTTGTCCGGCTGGTTGCAGGCCTCTTCGAACTCATCGAAGGCGGCGGAAAGCGTATCCCAGTCGACCTTGCGGTGGCGTGCCAGAAGGATCTTGGCATGCGCCGTTTTCTCCAGCCGCTCCTGATCGTGGAACAGTTCCTCGTAGAGTTTTTCGCCCGGTCGAAGCCCCGTGATCGAGATATCGATATCGCGGTACGGCACCTTGCCCGAAAGCCGGATCATCTGTTCGGCAAGAAATTTGATGCGTATGGGTGAGCCCATGTCGAGGACGAAAATCTCGCCACCACCGCCCAGCACCGAGGCCTGCAATATCAGTTGTGCGGCCTCGGGGATGGTCATGAAATAACGTTCGATGTCTGCATGCGTGACAGTCAATGGGCCGCCTTCCCGGATCTGACGACGGAACAGGGGCACCACGCTGCCCGCCGAATCCAGCACATTGCCGAAGCGCACGGTGATGAACCGGGTCTTTGACCGGCTATCGAGGTTTTGACAGAAGATCTCGGCCACCCGTTTCGTGGCCCCCATGACATTGGCCGGGTTGACGGCCTTGTCGGTCGAAATCAGCACAAACTCGGTGGCGCCGTGTCGATCGGCTGCCAGTGCGAGGGTGCGCGTGCCGAGGACATTGTTTTTGACCGCCTCGCGGATCTGGTGCTCGAGCATGGGCACATGTTTGTAGGCGGCGGCATGGAACACGACATCCGGTCGATGCTTCGCGAAGACCTGGTTGACACGGGCGCTGTCGCGCACGTCGCCCAGGCAGCGAAAAAACTCGAGTTCCGGGAACGCCTGCTGGAGCTCCATCTCCAGGGTGTAGAGATTGAACTCGCTGTTCTCGAGCAGAACCAGACATCCAGGCTTGAGGGCCGCGACCTGTCTGCACAGTTCGGAGCCGATTGAGCCGCCCGCGCCCGTGATAAGAATGATCTTGTTGCCCAGGCCATGACGGATGCCGTCCCAGTCCAGCGAGACCGGTTCGCGCCCGAGGATGTCCTCGATGGAGACGGACCTCAGTTCGTTGATCGCGACCTTGCCGGTGACCAGCGCATCGAGCGACGGCACGGTCTGAAACGGGACGCCGCTCTCGTCGCAGTACCTGACCAGCCGGCGCATCGCCTCGCCGCTTGCCGAGGGTATCGCCAGCATGATGAGGTCGACGTCCATGCTGCCGACGATCTCGGGGATCTGGTCGCAGCTCCCGATGACGGGGATGCCATGCACCTCCTGCCCCTGTCTTCTGCTCTTGTCGTCGACGAAGGCCACCGGCTGGTAGGAATGCGAATGCATGCGACGCAGGTCCCGAGCCAGCATCTCACCCGCCTGGCCCGCGCCCACGATCAACACGCGTGTACCGCTGCTCATCTCGAGTCGATGGTCTTTGGACCAACGGTATAGCAGGCGCGGGCCACTGAGCAGGAGCAGCAGCAACACGGGGTACAGCACGACCATGGATCGCGGAATGAACTCGAGCCTGTAGAGGATGAACAGCAAGGCCATGCAGGCGACGGTGCCCACCGCGACGGCCTTGATGATTCTGACCATGTCAGGCAACGAGGCAAATCGCCAGACCCCCTTGTGCAGGTCGAAGAGGTAAAAACAGACCGTCTGTACCAGTATCACCCAGGGCAGCGTTTGCAGGGCCGTTGACCAGTAAGCGTCGGGGATCTGCGCCAGGTTGAAGCGGAACCAGTAGCTGCCCAGCCACGCGATGGGGATCATGATGAGGTCATGACCGAGGATCAGCAGACTGCGTCGAATCCGGCCTGCCAGGCTGCTGTAGTGGTTCTTCATGATCGGCGTTGTGCAGACCGCACGATAGCGACGATGGTCGCAGCCATCTGCGCCATGTCTTCCGGTGACAGCGTAGGGTGTACCAAAAACATCAGGCTGGTATCGCCCAGTTCATGTGCGACCGGCAGTGTTGTCTGGAGCCTGTAGTTCGAGTCGGTAAATGCCCGTTCGCGGTAGATCTCGGGGCAGCTGCCGCCGAAACAGGGTACTCCCTGTTCCCTCAGGGCGCCGAGCAGACGATCTCGGGTCCATCCGGAGCGCAAATTCTGCGGATTCACGAAGGCGTAGAATTTGTAGTATGCGTGATACGCCGACTCTCCCGGTAGCGGCACTCGCAATGCCGGCAGTTGCGATAGCTGCCCGGCCAGCAGGTGTGCGTTTTGCCGCCTGCGACTGACCCAGTCGCCGAGCTTGCGCAGTTGAATGCGGCCGATCGCCGCCTGCATCTCGGTCATGCGCAAGTTGCTGCCGAAGGACTCATGCACCCACGAAAAAGCAGTCAGTGCGAACTGTTGCGGCGAGTGCATTGCGGCATAACTCTTGCCATGGTCCTTGTAAGACCAGGCCTTTTCCCACAGCTGTTCAGACCCTGTGACCAGCATGCCGCCTTCGCCGCCGGTGGTGATTATCTTGTCCTGGCAGAAGGAAAAAATCCCGATATCGCCGAATGAGCCCACCGGCCGTCCGTTGTAAAGGGCACCGTGTGCCTGTGCGCAATCCTCGACCACACTGATGCCATGCGATTCGGCCAGGTCGACGATCGGTAGCATGTCGCAGGGCCAGCCGGCCAGGTGGACGGCAATGATCGCGCGTGTGCGATCTGTGATGAGCGGGGCGATGGTCTGTGCCGTGATGTTCTGGCTGTCCCGGTCGATTTCGGCGAAAACCGGCCTGGCCCCGCAAACGACAATGCTGCTGGCGGAGGCGATAAAGCTGCGGGGCGTCACGATCACCTCGTCCCCGGCTCCAACGCCCAGTACCCGCAGTGCCAATTCGAGTGCGACGCTGCCGTTCGCGAGCGCGATTCCGTGCCCGACGCCGACGTGGTCGGCATACTCGCGTTCGAATTCGCGTCCCTCGGTTCCGGTCCAGTAGTTGACCCGCCCGGAGGCCAGAACCCGCTGTACTGCGGCGACCTCTTCATCCGCGTACTGGGGCCAGGCCGGCAGTTCGTGCAGTTTCGCGGGTTTTGCATTCATGTGCGCGATTACCTTTCCGAACGGGTGATGTTGGTAGCGGGAACCCCCGCTACGGTGCGCTCATCCGGCACATCCGACACCACTGCCGCGCCGGCGGCGATCGTCACCTCTGCGCCGATGGCAATATACTGACGTATGCAGGCGCCGATGCCTATCCAGCTTTTTCTGCCGATCCGGACGCCACCGCCGACATGTGCCCCCGGCGCCACGTGCACCCCGGCGCCGAGCCGGCAGTCGTGGTCTACGGTCGCGGCCGTATTGACAATGCAACCCCGGCCAAGTTCTGCATCAGGGTTGATCACCCCCTGGGCAAAGATCACGCTGCCGGCCTGTATCCTGGCATGAGGACTGACCGTCGCCCGGGGGTGCTTGATCACCGGAAGGCGAAACCCCAACTGCTCGAGGCGATCGAGCAACTCCAGTCGAATGTCGGCGTTGCCTATCGCCACCGCCGCGTCGGGATAGTCGGGCAACAGCTGTTCTGCCCTATCCGTTTTACCGAGCACGGCCAGGCCGATTGCCTGATCGGTCTCTGGATAGGCGTCGTCGAGGAAAGCGATCTTGTTCCAGCCTCCCTGCCTCAGCGCGGCATCGGCGACGACCTTGCCATGCCCACCTGCGCCGACGATAAGCAGGCCGCCAGTCACCTGGAGCCCTTGAATTTTTCTGCCGTGGCATGGCCTTCCTGGTTGATCTCGCCGGTCCGGAACACGGCGGCAAAGGTCAGCGCGAGTATTTTCATGTCCAGCAGAAAACTGCGGTTGTCGACGTACCAGGTATCGAGTTCAAATTTTTCCTCCCAGCTGAGACTGTTGCGGCCGTTCACCTGCGCCCAGCCCGTGATTCCCGGCAATACGTCATGACGGCGCATCTGCTCTGTGGTGTAAAGCGGCAGGTACTCGATCAGCAGCGGCCTTGGCCCGACCAGATTCATATCACCCCGGATCACGTTCCAGAGTTCAGGCAGCTCATCGAGACTGCTGCGTCGAAGCAGTGAGCCGAAAGGGGTGAGCCGGTCTTTGTCCGGCAGTGGCCGGCCTCGCGCATCAGCGGCGTCACGCATGGTGCGAAACTTGAACAGTTTGAACAATCTGCCGCCAATGCCGGGACGGTCCTGTTTGAAAATCACGGGGTTCCCAATTGCAATACGTACACCCACAGCAATCGCCGCGATCAAAGGCAGCAGGACAGTGAAGGCGACACCGGCGATAAGCAAATTGCCAAGGCGATTCACGGCACTGCGTCCCCTCGCTACTCCGGTTGCATCGGGCAACCCGGGTTTATAGACCGTCACCAGTCGCCAAGGTTACACCGTGGTGGACGGACAATGGATGATTACCCCGGACTGCCGGCCAGTTTACTATGTCGGGGTCCGGTTTCGATAGCAGCCCGCCAGCCGGCAATTGCGTTTGCGCTGGCATGGCACGCGCGAATTGACAATATAATCGGATTCCGTATGCAACCGAGCGATCGGTAACAGACTCACTAAGGCGATCAATCATGCCCAAGGAAACCGGGGGCCGCATCATCAGCAGCCGCGAGCTGTATCTGCGTCTGCTGGGCCATGTGAAGCCCTATTGGCAGCAGTTTGGGTTCGGCATCTTCTTCATGGTGCTGCTGGCCCTGACCGAGCCGGCCATTCCGCTTCTGCTGAAGCCGCTGCTGGACGGCACCTTCGTCGAGCGTGATCCCGAATTCCTGTTCTGGTCGCCGATCCTGCTGATGGCGCTTTTCCTGGTCCGTGGTACCTGCGGGCTTGCCAGTCAGGTGGCCTTTGCCTGGGTCTCGGGGAGGCTGGTTCTCGACCTGCGCCGACTCATGTTCGATCGTATCCTGAATCTGCCGACCAGCTACTACGATGCGCACGCGACCGGGATAATCATCAACAAGGTGACCCACAATGTGACGCAGGTTACCGCAGCGGCGACCAAAGTGCTGATGGTCCTGGTGCGCGACTCGGTGATCGTGGTGGGGCTGCTCGCCTACATGCTGTACCTGGACTGGCGCCTCAGCCTGACGGTTTTCGTCCTGCTGCCGGCGCTGGCCATTGTGGTTCGGTTGATCGCCAACCGCCTCCGTGGCCTGAGCCGGCGGCTGCAGGCGACCATGGGCGAGATGACCCATGTGCTGGGGGAGGCGGTGCGCGGGCACAAGGTGATCAAGGTCTTTGGCGGTCGCGAAGCCGAACTGCGGCGTTTTGTGCGCCATGCCAACTGGGTGAGGCGCTTCCAGTTCAAGGTCAAATTGGCCGATGGTGCGAGTTCTCCGCTGATCGAGGGCGTGGCAGCAATCATGATCGCGCTGCTGATCTATATCGGAACGGGACAGTTGGGCGATACACCCATGAGTGTTGGTGCCTTTGTGTCTTTCCTGGCGGCCCTGGGTTTGTTGTTCCCGCCGATAAAGCGTCTGGTCGGCGTCAATCAGCCGCTGCAGAGCGGACTCGCGGGGGCCGAGAGCGTGTTCGCCATGATCGATGAGCCGCCCGAGCGTGATGAAGGCACGGCGGTGATGGAAAACGTGCAGGGACGACTGGTTTTTTCCAAGGTGTCTTTTCGTTATTCCTCTTCTGCCGGGGATGTGCTCGACAAGGTCGATTTCGTCGTACCTTCGGGTACGACCACCGCGCTGGTCGGGCCTTCGGGGAGCGGCAAGACAACGATCGCCTCGCTGGTGCCACGTTTTTATGCCATCTCCGGAGGCGCGATCCTGCTCGATGATGTCGATATACGCGGTGTCACGCTGAGCAGCCTGCGTAATCAGATCTCATACGTCGGCCAGGAGTCCGTGCTGTTCAATGACACCGTGGCTGCCAATATCACCTATGGCAGTGGAGACGACGTCTCGCAGCAGGATATTGAAGACGCCGCGCGCGCTGCGCATGCGCTGGAATTCATCCGGGAACTGCCGCACGGATTCGATACCGTGGTTGGGGAGGACGGTGTGATTCTCTCGGGCGGACAGCGACAGCGTGTCGCTATTGCGCGGGCGCTGCTGAAGGATGCGCCGGTACTGATCCTGGACGAGGCCACATCGGCACTCGATACCGAGTCAGAGCGGCATGTGCAGTCGGCGCTGCATAACCTGACGCGCAACCGGACCACCCTGGTGATAGCCCATCGCCTGTCGACCATAGTCCATGCGGACGAGATCCTGGTGATCAACGAGGGTAGGGTGGTCGAGCGTGGTTCGCATACGGATCTGATGGCGCTGGATGGGCAGTACAGTGCGTTGTATCAGAATCAGTTCGGGCAGACCTGAGTCAAGTTTGCCTGCAGGACACCCGGGGGGCTGGGCCTTGTCAGATCAGCGGAAATCGGTATTGCCCGGGGCCAAGCCCTGATGGATTGCGCGCACCGCAAGGTACAGGCTCTGCACGGAGAGGTGTTCATGGTCGACGAGGCCTGGCGCGTCGCGCTCGAGGGCATGGGCATATCGTCTGCATCCGACTGGACCCAGGTGGTCGGCGACGACCTCGCGTCGGAATCGCCGTCTCTGCGCTGTTATCGCTGCGACCTGCCGGGGGCGCAGACCGTGTATTTCAAGCGCTACGTCTACGCGAAGAGGAAATGGCATGAGTTTTTCTTGCGGCCCGGGAAGGCAGCTGTCGAACTGTGGTCCTATTCGCGCCTGAAGGCATTGGGAATTCCGACGCTGCAGGTTGTCGCGTTTTCGGAAAGGCGGTTGTTCGGTATGCTGGTGGCCGCTTGCATTGTCACCAGGGGTGTACCCGACACCGTCGATCTCGAAGCCTTCGCGCGCACGGTCTGGTGTCATTGGCCGCGCGAGCGCCGGGTCGAGACGGCGAGGGCGCTGGCGGGCACCCTGCTGGCACAGGCCCGAACGGCACATCGACACGGCTTTTTCCATCATGACCTCAAGTGGCGTAATCTCCTGGTCAGTCCGACCGGCGATCCGCGATCATTGGTATGGATCGATGCGCCACGGGCCTCGCGCATGCGTTTTCGCGAGCGCCGCGGGGTTATCACCGATCTTTCCGGCCTGGCGCGGATAGCCGTCAGCCTGTTCAGCCGTTTCGAACTCATGCGTTTCATACACCTTTACCTCGGTGAGAGCAGCAGCAGCGTAGAGGCCAAACACCTGTTCAGGCAGGTTCAGCGGCATCTGGGAAGGCGTATGCCGCGTCCCGTTGATCTTACATTCCCGGATTAGAGGCAGGCGTGTCATGCGTTTTCTGGACGCGAACGATTATCAGGCATTGATCGAGGGCGCGAAGCTGCTGCGCGAGGATGCCTACGGACCCAAGGTCTACCAGACCGCGGACGGGCGGATCGTCAAGCTGTTTCGGATCAAGCATTGGCTGAGTTCCTCGGTCCTTTATCCCTACAACCTGCGTTTTCTGCGCAATACGCGCCGTTTGCGGCACATGCGAATCGTGTGTGTCGAGGTTGAAGATGTCTTTTACTGCCATGCGGTCAGGCGGCATGGTCTGATTTACCGACGGCTTGAAGGTACGCCACTGGATGAATTGCTGGTCTCGGCCGATGACCGCGGGCGTCAGCTGTTCAGTGACTACGCTGCATTCATTGCCATGCTGCATGCGCGCCGGATCTACTTCCGCTCTCTGCATCCGGGGAACATCCTGCTCCTGCCCGACGGCGGTTTTGGCCTGATCGACGTTGCCGATATGCGGTTTCCCTGGTTTCCGCTAAGCGTTTTACGACGGCGTCGAAACTTCCGTCATCTGTTTCGCAGTGCTGAATTCAAACAGGCCCTCAAGCGGCTTCCGGGTGCCCTGTTCATCACCGCCTACCTCGAGGCGACCGATCTTGCTCCCACCGAGAAGGCCATGCTGGGGCGCCAGTTGCTTGGCGACATCGAGGCCCTCGATATCTCGTCATAAGAAGGCGGGCTGGAGGCGTCAGTTCCCGTCGCCAAGGGCTGCCTGGCGGCGCCTTTCGCGATGGCCTCGTGCTAGCATGCCGACATCGAATCGACAGCCAGAACCCCGATGAAAGAACTGCTGGATTTCAGCCAATCGCGCGTATTGATCTTTGGCGACGTCATGCTTGACCGCTACTGGCATGGTGTCACCTCCAGGATTTCGCCCGAAGCCCCGGTACCGGTCGTAAAGGTCGATGCAGAGGAGGGCAGACCGGGTGGCGCCGGCAACGTCGCGCTGAATATCGCCGCACTCGGTGGCAGAGCGACGCTGGTGGGGCTTTCGGGCCGCGACGAGCCGGGCGATATCCTCGAACGACAGCTTGCCGAGGCCGGGGTGGTCAACCGGCTGGTCCGACAGTCACAGTTTCCGACCATCACCAAGCTGCGCATCATCAGTCGTCACCAGCAGCTGATCCGGCTGGATTTCGAAGACGGCTTTCCGGGCGTCGATGACGATGCGCTGATGCGCAATTTCAATGCCGCCCTCGAAGACTGTGATGTCGTCGTGTTGTCTGACTACGGCAAGGGAACCTTGCACAACGTGGCTGGCTTGATAAAGGCTGCACGCGCGGCAGGGAGGCAGGTGCTGGTCGATCCAAAGGGCACGGATTTCAGCCGTTACCGCGGTGCGACCCTGGTTACGCCGAACCTGAGCGAGTTCGAGGCGGTGGTCGGGCGATGCCCGGATGAGGACACGCTGGTGGGGCGTGGACAGCAACTGCTGTCTGAACTCGATCTGCAGGCCCTGCTGATCACGCGCGGTGAACATGGCATGAGCCTCTTGCAGCGTGGGCGTGAACCGCATCACCTGCCCGCCCAGGCGCGCGAGGTGTTCGATGTCACCGGCGCAGGCGATACCGTAATCGCAACGCTTGCGGCGGGGCTTGCCTCGGGGCTGCCGCTGGATTCAGCCACCCAGCTGGCCAATACCGCGGCATGCGTGGTGGTCGGCAAGCTGGGAACGGCGACAGCCACGACACAGGAGCTGGCTCAGGCATTGGCTGCCCAGCGTACGGTGGACCATGGCGTGGTCGACG
>CAZCDY010000036.1:0-5462 GCA_964497145.1 uncultured Gammaproteobacteria bacterium | reverse complement strand
GGGCCGCTGCTGGATGCGGTCGCCGCGGCACGTGCCCGTGGCGAGACCATCGTCATGACCAACGGCTGTTTCGATATCCTGCATGCGGGTCATGTCACCTACCTCGAGGAGGCCAGCAAGCTCGGGGACCGACTGGTGGTGGCGGTCAATGTGGACGAGACCGTGCGTGTCCTCAAGGGGGCGGACCGTCCGGTCAATCCGCTGCCAAACCGGATGCATGTACTGGCGGCCCTGGGTTGCGTGGACTGGGTGGTGCCGTTTTCAGAGGAGACCCCCGAGCGTCTGATCTGCGAGGTGGCCCCCGACTATCTGGTCAAGGGCGGTGACAATGATCCGGACAAGATCCCCGGGGCAAAGTGTGTACGTGAGGCCGGAGGTAGCGTGGCGGTGCTGACCTATGTCGATGGCGTGTCGACGACCCGGATTGTGGATTCGATCAGGGAGCGTGGTGTTTAAAACGGGTTGGGTTTGATGTGCGCGGCGGCGCACATCAACATTGATCCGCGCCGTATGGCGGCGCACAAAGATATAGACAGATTGAAGAATCAGAACCTCGACATCGCAATATTCGGCGGCGGCATCGCTGGACTCTGGACCCTGGCCCGTCTGCGCCAGGCAGGGTACCGCGTTGCGCTTTTCGAGCAGCATGCCATCGGCGGCGTCCAGTCGATCGCCTCGCAGGGCATCATCCACGGCGGCACCAAATATGCGCTGACCGGCAAGCTGACGGGGTCGGCCATGACCATCGGCGCCATGCCTGAGATCTGGCGGGCGGCGCTGGCCGGGGAGGGTGAGGTAGACCTGACCGGTGTTCGGGTCCTGGCCGAGCATCAGTTGCTGTGGTCCACGGGCTCACTCGCCTCCGGCATGGCGGGCTTTTTCGCCGGCAAGGTGATGCAGAGCCGCATGCAAGCACTCGCGCGGGAGTCGTTTCCCGCGCCCTTCGACAGCCCGGCATTCCACGGTAGCCTGTACCGACTCGACGAGCCCGTTCTCGACCCGCGATCGTTGGCCGAGGTCTTTTTCAGACAACACGGTGATTGCTGCTACCGCTTGCAGGATCCGCCGCAATTCGAGCGTCTGCCCGACGCTTGGCGAGTGAGACTCTCGCCGGGAGAGACGATCGATGCCCGTGCGCTGGTGCTTGCGGCCGGCAAGGGCAACGCCGGGTTGCTGACGGCCCTGGGCCGGGATGCGCCGCAGATGCAGGTCCGTCCACTGAACATGCTGATGCTGCGTGGCACGATGCCGATGACCCATGCCCATTGTCTGGGAGCCAGTGCCAATCCACGCCTGACCGTCACCAGTTGCCCGGACGATAACGGGCGCGTGGTCTGGTATCTCGGCGGACAGGTGGCCGAAACGGGGGTGGGGCGTGCGCGCGCCGAACAGATAGCTGCCGGTCGGGCCGAGCTTGCAGCCCTGCTGCCGTGGATGGATTTTTCCGCTGCGCAGTGGGCGACCCTGGCGGTGGACCGTGCAGAGATCGCCACGCCCGGTGGGCGGCGGCCGGACGATGCCTTCGCCGCCGGGCACGAAGGCATCTTTACCTGCTGGCCTACCAAGCTGGCGTTTGCACCCAGGGTGGCGGAGCTGGTCGTCGGCGGGCTGAGTGAGCAGGGGATCGGCCCGTCAGGCGGAGAGGCGGTGATCAGCACCCTCGCGGCGCCGCCTCTGGCACGCTTGCCCTGGGACGAGGTGACTGAATGGAGCTGAGAGCGCTGGGCAGCACTGGCATCCTGGTAAGCCCGCTGGGCCTGGGCACGGTCAAGCTCGGACGTAATCAGCAGGTGAAATACCCCAGCGCCTTCGAACTCCCGCGGGATCGGGAGGTGCTGGGTCTGCTCGACCTGGCGCGGGAGCTGGGCATCAATCTTCTGGACACGGCGCCCGCCTACGGCAGCAGCCAGGAGCGCCTCGGTCGATTGCTCGGGACCAGGCGCAGCGAGTGGGTCATCGTCTCCAAGGTCGGAGAGATATTCGAGCATGGTGAATCGCGTTTCGATTTCAGCTTCGAACACACCGTTAGGACCGTGGAACAGAGCCTTTCGACGCTCCAGACCGACTATCTCGATTGTGTGTTGATTCATTCCAGTGGTGAGGATCTGCAGATTCTTGAGCAGGAAGGGGCCCTTGACGCATTGCGCGAACTCAAGCGTCGCGGACTTATCCGCGCTCACGGCATGTCGAGCAAGACCATAGAAGGCGGTCTGCGGGTGGTCCGGGAAATGGACGTGGTAATGGCGACCTGCAACCTCGACTATAACCGGGAACTGCCGGTTCTGGAGGCGGCAGATGCCCTCGGAAAGGGGGTGCTGATCAAGAAGGGCCTGATGAGCGGGCACGTGCAGGGGCTGGAGGGCGTAAGGCGTTCGTTTGCACATGTCTTTGCCCAACCAGGCGTCTCCAGCATGATCGTGGGCACCATCAATCCGGCGCATCTGCGCGACAATGTCAGCCTGCTCGAACTGGTACTCAAAGACTCTGCATGATCAGGCGTATCTACACTCTGTTGCTTTACCTGCTGCTGCCGCTGGTGCTGTTGCGCCTGCTCTGGCGCAGCATCAAGGCGCCGGGCTACCGCCGGCGCTGGTTGGAGCGACTCGGTATCTTTGCCCCGCCGGCGAACTGGGGCGGGCTGTGGATTCATGCGGTGTCGGTAGGCGAGGTCCAGGCGGTGCTGCCGCTGATCCGGCAGTTGCTGGAGGATAATCCCGACCTGCCGATCACCGTCACTACCACCACGCCGACCGGCTCGGCACGCGTCAGGGAGCAGCTCGATGGCCAGGTGTTCCATGTCTATTTCCCCTACGACCTGCCGCTTGTCCTGACCGGGTTCCTCCGCCGGGTGCGCCCGCGTGCACTCCTCATGGTGGAAACGGAGATCTGGCCGAACCTGCTTCATTTTTGCCGCCGACACGGTGTGTACACCCTGCTGGCCAATGCCCGTCTGTCGGAGAAGTCGGCACGGCGCTATGCACGCCTCGGCAGGTTCACACGCCAGACATTTTCTGAGATCGACTGTATAGCGGCCCAGGCGGATGACGATGCGATGCGTTTTCGCGAACTGGGTGTCGCCGAAAAGCGCGTGACCGTTACCGGCAGCATCAAGTTCGACATGCGCATCCCCGCCAGCCTGGACGAACAGGTGGAGGTGTTGCGTCGCGATTGGGGTGGGCGGCCGGTCTGGGTCGCGGGCAGCACCCATGAGGGTGAGGATGAACTCGTGCTGTTTGCCCACCGCAGGGTACTGTCGCGGTTTCCCGATGCCCTGTTGATCCTGGTGCCGCGTCATCCGGAGCGTTTCGATCGCGTCGGCGGCCTGTGCAGGCGCGAGCGGCTACGCACGGCGCGGCGCTCCCGTAGCGGTGAATACATCTCCGATACCCAGGTTTATCTTGGTGACACCATGGGCGAGCTGCCGGTCCTGCTGGGGTCTGCGGACGTGGCCTTCATTGGCGGCAGCCTGATTGCGGCCGGGGGGCACAATATGCTGGAGGCGTCGGCCCAGGGGGTGGCCGTGTGCTTCGGCCCGCACGTGTTCAACTTTGCTGCAATCAGCCGGTTGTTGATCGAAGAAGGCGCGGCATGCCTGGTGGAGAACGAGACTGCACTCGCCAACCAGGTGATCGCCTGGTTCGACGACGCCAGTGGACGGGCCGAGGTCGGTGAGAACGGCCGGCGGGTGGTTGAGAAGAACCGCGGGGCCATGCAGCGCCTTATTGACCTGATTCCGCTGCGGTGATGCGTGGCGGCCGAATCAGGTGGTAACAACCTTCGAACTTGAGAAGTGGCGCATGGATTCCGGTTCCTATCCATGCTAAAAACCCGACTCCCGGTTCCGCATCCTGCGGTGCCCTGGGGTAATCGACGTGGTGGCCGGTAGGGTCCTGCTTGTTGCAGCGCCGCAGCTCGTTCAATCACCGCCACGAACTGTTGATTGCGACTGTCGTATCTGGAGGAACCCGCATGCAGTCATACAAGATGTTTAAATTGACCTGCCTTGCCGCAGCGATTACAGCAATTTCGATCCCGGTTTTCGCCGAGCCTGTTGACGCCACCCGTACGCTTCCAAACGCCAAGCCCGGTGAGTGCTATGCGAAGGTGGTGATTCCAGCGCAATACAAGACCGAGAATGTCGATGTTACGACCCTTGAGGCGTCGGTGCGTTTCGAGATGATTCCGGCGAAATACGAGATTGTGGAAGAAAAGGTCCTCGTCAAAGAGGCCGCAAAAAAGATCGTCCCTGTGCCCGCAGAATACGAAATGACGACCGAGAGCGTCGAGATAGCCCCAGCCGGAAAGGCCTGGCTGGCCGGTAAGAAAAGGGCTGCCCTGCCGGCAAGCCCTGCTTTGCTGGCAGCGGTTCGCAGCAGCGGCGTCAAGCTCGACGAACTGCCTGTCGGAGCCTGTCTGAGTGAGTACTATGTGCCTGCCCAATACAAGCAAGAGGAAGTACGCGTACTGAAGACCGCGTCCTACGACAAGATCGAGGTTGAACCCGCTGCCTATGAGTGGGCCGAAGAAAAGGTCCTGGTGAAAGAGGCGACCAAGAAGGTCGTGGAGGTTCCGGCCGTATTCGAGACAGTCACTGAGAAGGTCTTGGTCGCACCTGCGACGACGGTGTGGAAGGCGGGGCGTGGCCCGGTCCAGCGCATCGACAATTCCACTGGCGAGATCATGTGTCTGGTAGAGGTTCCGGCCCAATACAAGACGGTCAAACGCAAGGTGATAAAGACCGCTGCGACAACGAAAGAGGTGGAGATCCCCGCAGAGTACGCCGTGCAGCGCGTGAGCAAGCTGGTCAAGCCGGCGCAGGAGCGCAGGATCAAGGTGGAACCCACCTACGAGACCCTGAGCAAGACCGTCAAGGTGGCCGATGAGAAATTCTTCTGGCACCCGGACTGGGAAGACAAGCCTGCAGGAAAGCTCACCGGCAACACGATCTGTCTGCGCGAGACTGAGGCCAAGGTGGAGACGGTGAAGCAGCGCAAGGTGAAGACCCCGGCCTCCATCAAAGAAGTCGAGATCCCCGCAGAGTACAAGATGGTGAAGGTGCGCAAGCTGGTCAGCGCGCCGACCCAGAAGCGTATCGATATTCCTGCCGTGGTCGAATCTGTGCCCAAGAAGGTCAAGGTCGCGGAAGAACGTCGCGAGTGGCGCAGCGTATTGTGTGAAACCAATATGACCGCAGAGATCCTGACCGAACTGCAGCAGGCGCTGAAGGCGGCGGGTTACAATCCGGGCCCGATCGACGGCAGCATCGGCGCCCAGACCATGCGTGCGGTGGATGACTATCAGCGTGCGAAAGGCCTGGAACGCGGTGGGCTTACGCTGAGCACCCTCGAGTCCTTGGGCGTAAAGATCTGATGTCCGGGCGAAGGAGCGGATGCTCCTGATGCAAAGCCCCGCCATGTGCGGGGCTTTTTTATGGCTCTGCTGGGTTAGGGGACGGTTGTCTT
>CAZCDY010000035.1:0-29602 GCA_964497145.1 uncultured Gammaproteobacteria bacterium | reverse complement strand
CCGCCGAGCGCATCAAAATCAACCCCGCGTGTCAGCGCAACAACCATCAGGCCCTCTTGATCCACCCCCGAGCAAACCGCTCCTGACTCGCATCACGCGCCATGATCTCCACATAGCGCGCACCCTGCTGGATGTTCATCATCTTCACCAGTGCGTCACTGTGACGATCCTTCTTCAGCAGCGCACCGAGTGTCGACAGGCTCTTGTCGCCGAACCAGCCGTCGATGATCAGGTCCTTGTAATCACGCTGATCACGGTTGAGCAGATTCAGCGAAGATTGCAGGAAACGCACGGCCCGTCTGACGCCCATGTTCACCGCGGTGTCATAGAGTTCATTGGCAACCGCCTGATCGGGTATCTCATCCCCCTGGAACCGGTCCCAATACGCCTGCTTGTAAAAGGACCGGACGTTGGACTGCAGGGTGCGGTCCGCATTCAGGCTCTTTGGGAAGCCCTCCTTGCCACGCTGCGCATCGACGCGCTTCCAGCCGCGCCAGTCGGGATGGTGTACCCGGGCAATACCGCGATAGGTCTCGCCTCCCCGGTCGACCGGATCATTCACATAGCCACCCTCGTGGGCGGAGGTTATCGCATAGGCATCGTTGAATTCGGCCATGTCAGGACTCCGTAGCTGTGGCTGCAAGTGCGGCCTAGTAATCCAGGATCTCTTCGGTGAACGGGTGTCCGGGTTCGGCACCCAGGATCGTGCGCAACAGGCTGTTCATGGTTGCGACGTCGTTGTCGAAGCCGCCGTGCGAGGTGCTCTCGGTGACCTTGTTGGGCGTGCCATCTGCGTAATGCACGTTGAAACGGTCGGCGACCGCCGCCATCTTGGGCTTCTGCATGAGCTTGTCGACGTGCCTCTGCATTCCGAGGATCGCCTCCGGCACCTCTTCCTCGAAACCACGCGACACCAGATAAAGCAGCGATTTGCGATAGACCTTGCCGACCGTGTCGTCGCGCTCCAGACGGTCGTTGAGATTGAACAACTGCATCCTGTCGATGCCGAAGGTGCCCGGCTGCGAGACCAGGTAGGGGTAATAATGGCTTTCGAACAAGCCGACCGTGGCGGCGGGCGCCAACAGGCTGCAGGTCTGGATACGCAGGGTGGGTGCGAGGTCCTCCATGCTTTCCAGCAGGCGTGCGAGCACGATGGCGCCGGTACTGTGGCCGCAGATGTGGATCTTCAGGCGCTTGCCGCTCTTGCGCGCCATCGCGTTCAGCCAGATCGCCAGGGTCTCGGTCCCTGCGCGCTCGGGCAGAAACGGCAGGCGCGCACCGTCCTTCATCTCGCGCCAAAGCGCCCGACCGGGGATGCGGGTACCCCACTCCAGCAGGCGATCGGTCCAGTCGGCAAAACCACCGGCACGTGCCTCGGCCTTGTCGCCGCGCCGCATGATGACATCCTTGAGTTCCTCCAGGATCCCGGTGTCATACATGAAGTGATAGGGGTAGATGCCGTTGTTCTTGAATGTCTCCTTCATCGCGGCGATACGCCGGGCCGAATCCTTCGGCGAATTCAGTCCCCCGTGCGCATAGAGCAGAAGGTGCTGATATTTGTCCTCTTTGTTAGCGGCAACCAGTTTGGCGGTCTCGTGCACATCTTCCGCATTGCTCCAGTAACGTCCCCGGGTGTGGAAGCTGCCGTCATCGACATGGATGAAGTGACCCGCGATCTCGCTGCGTGCCGGGCTTGCCTCGAGCGATACACCGCTGCGGTTGCGCTCGCTGCTCTGCGGAAGATGCCAGATCTGCGGCGTCGGCAGCGCCAGGCTGAACACCCAGGCATCCATCAGGCTCTCGCGCCAGTCCTCGTACTGCCAGAGGCCCAGACCCGCCTTGCCCCAAGGTTCGCCCCAGGAGTTCTGCACCCAGAAACCCTTGCTGTTGTAGCCGACGATGGCGAAGGCATGACCGCCCTGCTCCTGCCGGATGAACGGGATGGTGCCGGTGCGGGCGTCGGGGCGCATCCAGCCGCTGTGGGTCCTGGCCGAACAAAAGATCGCGCCGGCCTCGTTGATCGCGGCATGAAAATCGGAGATCCGCGGCTGCACCCGATAATAGGCGCCGATGGTGTTGTCGCGCGCATCCTTGGCCCGTACCACGGTCAATGCGCCGGGCTTGCCTTGCTTATAAGGCCATTTGCCTTCCGTACAGACGCCCATATTGAACCAACCCTTGATCGCGCCTCGACAACTGGAACCGGCGTAGTCCTCACCGGGCCATTCGTCGTGCAGCTTCGCCATCTCGTAGAGCATGCGCGGGCTGACCCTGGCGCGGCTGCCGCGCTCCTGATTGAGCATGTTGATCACCGCGGCCAGCCCAAAACCGGTGCAGGCGCCCTCCTTCTTCTGGTCGAGGATCTGCAGGCCACGCGGCGGCGTCACATGGCGGCGCAGCTGCCTGAGCGAGGGCTCGAACGGCCAGTCACGCAGGTCCGGGACGTCCTGTACGGCCGTTGTGGGGTGCTTGTTACTGGATTTTTTGTTTGCAGGCATGAGCTGGATCCCTTTGGCACTTCAACGCCGCAAGTATAGTCGGCGCCCTTCCAGCTGCATGATTCGGCCGACGGTTCAGTCCCAGTCGGTCTGACGCATCTCGAGAATCGGGTTGCCGTCGTGATCGAACAGCACCAGACTGGTCCGCATGCGTTGATAGGTGCGTGCATCTTCCAGCGCCGCGGCCAATGCCGCCTCTGTCGCCATCAGGCTTTCCTCACATGCCATGCGCGTGGCCGCGACCGGGCCGACGAAGATATGGCCGTCGTCCGCCTCGTACTCGGCGAACATGCGGTTGCAGCCGCTGTGTCCCTCGAGCCGCCCCTTGCTGCGGAACTGCACGAAGGCGGAAGATGCCTCCGGCACCGCCATGCTGCCCATGCGCAACGGTTTCCACTCGCTGCCCTGCAGTGACGCGGCATGCACATTGCCGATCCACAGCAGGCCAGCCAGCACGGCCGCTGAAAGTCTCTTCGGCCACATCTCTCTCTTTCTCCACGTAATCGCTGCGTCCGGACGAATTCCGGTTTTGGTGCAGATTCCGGGTCGGGATTCTATACGCAAAACGCAGCGGCCGGTGCGTGCAGCAGGTCGTGATTCAAAGGGGTATCGGGAGCCGAGAGGCGGCACAAAAGAGAAGGCCCCATCGAAGATGGGGCATTTTAAACACTTATAATCTTGGGCCTCAGGGCCGCGGTGTCAGCCGGAGCCGAATTCCGCGACGACATCGTCCATGCCGCCGGCATCGTCCGCTGTGGGTTCGAGCGACAGACCACCACCCCAATCATGGGAGTTGCTGATCTTCTTGCCCGCGTTGGCTGTCTTGATCTGTATCTTGACGTTGCTCCCCGAGTCCGCGAATTCGATCGCAGTCTCCTCCGTGATGCGGCCATCGAAATACAGGCTGACCAGGTGCTGATCGAAAGACTGCATCTTGTAGTTGCCGCCGCGCTCGATCGCATCCTTGATACCGCCGAGTTCCATCTTCGCGATCATGTCTGCGATGTACCCGGTATTGACCAGCACCTCGACCGCGGCAACCTTGCCGCCTTCCTTGCCAGGCACCAGGCGCTGGCAGATGATCGCACGCAGGTTTTGCGCAATTCGCTTGGCCTGTTGCTCGATGCCGTCTTTCGGGTAGAAGCCGAAGATACGCTCCATGGTGGTGATCGAGTTGTTGGCATGCAGGGTCGACAATGCCAGATGGCCGGTATTGGCGAATTTTTGCGCGAACTCCATGGTCTCGAGGTCACGGATCTCGCCCATCAGGATCACATCCGGGGATTCGCGCAACGCGGACTTCATGCCATTGCTGAACGACTTGGTATCGGTTCCCACCTCACGTTGCGCCACGATCGACTTCTTGTGGTTGTGCACAAACTCGATCGGGTCTTCCAGGGTAAGGATATGGCCACCCGAATTGCTGTTTCGATGATCGATCATCGCCGCCAGAGTGGTTGATTTACCGGATCCCGTGGCGCCGACGACCAGGATGAGCCCGTTGCGCTCCATGACCAGTTCTTCCAGGACCTTGGGCACCCCAAGGCTCTCCGTGGTCGGGACCTCGGTGTTTATGTGGCGCAGGACCAGCGATGCCTCGCCGCGCTGGCGGAAGGCGTTGCCACGGAAGCGCCCGATGCCGTTGTACGACAGCGAAAAATCCACCTCGCCGTTTTCTTCGAAATGCTTCAGTTTTTCATCGGTCAGGATCTCTCGGATCGCCCTTTCGGCGTCCCCCTCGGCCAAGGGATCACCGAGTTGGGCAAAACCCTTCGGTGTCTTCATCGAGATCTTTGCGCCGGTGTACATAAACACATCGGCCGCATTGTTCTTCACCATGATCTGAAGAATCCGGGGCACATCGATATTCGCCATACTTGAACCGCTCCTTGCCATGTCCTGCAGACCAACTCGGAAACATCCGGCGCGCGCTGCGCGTCTGACAGGGCCGATGAGCTGCATCGATACAGCGGTTATCGGTGTGGCGCGGCAAAACTTTGCCGCCGGGCGGCAACGTGAGAACTAAAGGCATGCGGAGGATCAAAGCGGCGGAAGGGCGGGATGCAGTGATCTCGCCGGTTGTTTTGGTTCTCGACGATGGCGGCAAGTGCTTGCCGCCACTGCCGTCGCACGGCGTCTACTTGGCTTTGGCGACACCGGGCGGCTTCGGTTTTTCCAGTATTGATGCGCTCAGAGCCTGATATCAACCCGCGGCTTGGCGTCCGGCTTCGCATCCACCTTGGGACGACAGGAACGCAACTGCTGTTTGCCGGCTCCCTTGCTGTTCATGAAGGCACGAACCGCATCCGCTCGCTCCTGGGCCATTTCCAGCAGATCCTCTTCCTTGTCGAGGTAGGCACCCTTCTTGTCTTTCTTGCGGTCGGCATGCGCAACGACGCCGCATAGGCGCACCGCGAGCTTGGGTTTCTGCTCGAGCTTGCCGGAAAGCTCGCCCAGGTATTTCTCTGCGTCCGGGTCGAGCGCCGTGCTGCCTGCCGCGAACAGCACAGGGTTGAAAGTGACCTTCAGCGCCCGATCGGCGACCATACCGCCCACCAGCAACACAGATCCCAGGGGCTGGATCGCGAGCGCGGCACTACCGGCCACGGCCTTCATGATGACGGGGTTCAGTGCCGCCAGCACACGGAAGTTCGGATCATCCAGCCGACCCTCGATCGGGACATCGATCTTCACATAGCCGTCCCGATCCTCGAGTAGCGCGATTGCCAGGGTCAAAGGTGGTCCGTCTTTGCCTTCCAGCGCCTCCGCTTCGGCTTTGTGCAGCTCCAGAGCGTTGCCCATTTTCAGGGTGTTATCCGCGATCTTCACATCGAAACGGTTATCCAGCTGCCCGGAGAGAAACCTGTAACCGAGGTCATTCGCGATAAAGCCGTTGAGTCTCGGCATACCAAGGCCAGCCAGTTCGCCCTTTGCGTCCAGGTGGAGAGGATCTGCGAGCGGTCGCACCACGCCCTTGATATTAAAGCTGGTGTACTTTTCCGGGTGCAGGGCGATCTCGAACGGGGTGTCCTTCTCGGGAGTGCTGCTTGCGATCTCACCGAACGCCAGCACATCGATCTTCTGTCGCAGTGGTTCAGCGTCCGGATTGGTCCGGTCGCCCGTGATGACGTAGCTGTCGCCGGTCACCTTCAGGCTGCCCATGCGCCAGGCCAGGGCCTGGGTGTCTGCTGGCGCCTCGTGCGCAGCCTCCACCGGCTCTGACTCGGGTGGCTCGGTCTGGATCGCAGTGCCCGGGTGCCGCCACTGCCCGGTCTTGTCACGGATCACCGCGGTCTGCAGGCCGTCGATGACGATGTGGCCAAGATCGACCCCTTTGGCGGCAGCAAAGGATCCGCCGCTGAAACTCAGCATGCCAACCTTCACTCCGGACTCAGGCAGATCACCCGGCAGCTGGATTCCCTGCAGCTGCAGGCGTTCAAAGCGGCTCTCGGTGCTGAGCGCAAGGCCCTCGGCGGTTACCTTTGCAATCTGCAGCGGGCCTTTCGTCAAGGCCGGGTTTTCGAGTTTCATTTCATTGATGGTGAGGTCCGACAATACGGCGACCTCGATCAGGCCAACCGTACCACCGAGCCCGGCGGTCAATGCCGACCACTGCAAAACGCTGTCGGCCTGCCCTACCCGGCCCGTCGCCGTGTTCAACTGGCCCTCGATCTGGCGGCTGCCTTTGGCGTCCTTCACCGTTCGCAGTTTGAGGCCCTTCAGGTCGAGGCCGTCGAGCGCCATGGTCAGTGCCTCCTGGGTATCCTCGAATTCGAGCCGCCCGGCACTCAGCTGCAGGTCGGCCGAAGGCAGGACCAACTCACCGGCAATGCCCTGATGCAGGACACCGCTGATCGCGACATCCGAGAACTTGACGCGCTGACTGCCATCCTTCCAGCCGAAGCCGCTGGCCTGGAACTGCAGCTTGTCGACATTCACCAGCTTGTTGTCTTCGTAACGAAACTTGCCGCTAAAACGCAGGCTGTCGGCCTCCGCCCGTTGATCTGCGGCTGTCCATTCGACCCGGGCCGCGCGCGAACCCTTGCCCGTTGTCAGTTCGACCGACAGTTCGGGCGCGGTGAACAACTTGAAGTCGATTTCCGGAAAATCACCGCCGCTGAAACTCGACACGCGGTCACCCAGTTTCACGATAAGCGACGGCGCCTGCAGCGCCCCTGTCAGGGCCAGCTGAGGTTCCTGCCAGCTGAAATCACCCTCGTAAGCCGCCTCGCCTTCCACCACGGGATCCAGCGCGGCCAGGCGCTGGACACGGGCCAGATCCAGCAAGGCCGTCTTCAATTCACCCTCCGCCCCGAACTGCCCCTGGTCGAGGGTCAGCCTGGCCTGTCCACTGATATCACGCTCGTCCAGCGAGAGCTGCCAGCTGACCGGGATTTCCTGAGTCTTCTTCCTGGCCGAATAAGCACCGGTTTCGATCTTGTCGACCTGCGCGACCGATTTGAATTCGCCATCGTGGTATTCGACCGTGATCGCTTCCAGGACGGCCCCTGCGATGCTGAAAGGTGCTGGCTTGGCATCCGCGGGGGCCGGTTCCTGGTCGCCGAAAGACGGAACACCCAGGTCATAAGAGCCATCCTGGCGGCGATCCACGCGCAGGAAAGCGTTGGACAGGCGGGCGCGCTGCACATGGATATCACCGCCGAGGAGCCGCCAGGGGCTGATCTTGATTTCCAGCTGACCCGCGCGCAACCACTCCAGACCCTCGTTACGCAGCTCGAAATCCCTGATCTCCAGGGCGCCGGTGAACAGGTTCAGGTGCACCTCACCGATCTGGGTGCCACGCGGCAAAGCCGGGTGCAGTATTTCCTCGGTGTAGTAACGTATCAGGGCCACACCGGCAAAGTGCACGGCCAGGGCCAGAAGAACGGCACTGAGCAGGATAATGATCAGACGTCTGGGCAGTTTTGAGACAGATTCGGTCATGGCTGGAGCTTGCCTGTTGGTCGCAGTTCAGGCTGCCCGCTGCCGGGAAAGCCTCTGTAGCCGCAGATTCTAACGCCAAGCGCCCCGCGACGGGTGCAAAGCTGACGGCATGAACAATCCGTGGATTTTTACGTTCTTAATTCTTACCCGAATGGTAGTCAGATTCGATTCGCTGGAATCCCCAGAGAAGTCGAGGGATGAGCTGCACAGGAGTTCTGCCGATGCTGTCAACGATAGCCCCGCAGAGGCCAACCAGATCAGGTTTGCAACCTCAGCACTTTTTTGTAGTTAGTGAGTACCGACTACTGCGATTAAATAGGCAAATAATGCATTCTCAGCACTTGGATAGTCTCGGTAGGTAACTGCGCAGGAAGAGATCCACCGAGGAATCGAGGATACGGCCGCGTGTCACCGCGTCGGGTGCCGGCTGCCCTCCCAGGATCTGGGGCCAGAACGCAAACGATTTGATCAGGCCGAAATACTGGTCTGCAGCCCACACCGGGTCCGCGACCTGCAGTCGCCCCTCGGCTGAGGCCTCCGACAGCCAGCCCGCCAACCCCGACTGGCGCTCGCGAAACAGCTCGTAGGTCTTGCGCGCCAGATCCGGCGAACGCAACATCTCTGCAAGGGTGACCCTGGCCAGGCTGATGAAACTGGGGGCTGCCAGCATATCCATCATGTGCTCCCCGATGCGGCGCAACTGCTCGTCGATCGGCCGGTCTGGATCGTAGCGATGGGCGGTGACGACCTGGACTCGCCGACTTAATTCGTCGGCAATTGCTTCGAATAGGGCTTCTTTACTCGCGAAATGGTTATAAACGGTCCGCTTCGACACCTTTGCGGTATCGGCGATCCGGTCCATGCTGGTCTCGCGAAAGCCTCGCGCATCAAACTCGCTCAGGGCCGCCTTCAGTATGTCTTCACGTTTCTGTTCGGTCAGTGTGCGTGTCTTCATGGCTGCCTTTTACCGCCTTGCTCCCGAACCGACCGCTTTTGGTGCGGGCGATACTGCGAAACCGAATCACGTACGATCCCTGAATCGATAGTATACTACACGGTGCAGTATACTTTATTGCCCGAGAATCGACCGGGGACGAAGACCGTGGCGGGCAGACTATGCTGAGCCCTTAAACCGGCCAGGAGTACGACAGCCTCCCGACCGGATGCAGAATTTGCTGAGGATTTATCCATGATTTCGCGCCTCATCCTGGTGGCCATGGTTCTTGCCGCCGTGTTCGGCGGCATATTCGGCTGGAAACACCACACCGCGCAGCAGTTGGCCGCAGCCCAGGCAGGCGGCCCGCCGCCGGCGGTCATCGCGGCCGCCAGGGTCGAGCGGGAGATCTGGCGACCGCAATTGCAGGTCGTGGGCAGTCTCGCTGCGGTTGCCGGCATCGAGGTGAGCAACGAGGTCGGTGGCAAGATCAGCGCGATCCATTTCACATCCGGCGAGTCGGCGGAGCAGGGCGAGCTGCTGCTGGAGCTCGACGACAGCACCGACCAGGCCGAACTCAAGGGCCTGTTGGCCGAGCTGACCCTGGGGAAACTGAAATTCGAACGCGTCGCCAAGCTGGTCAAGGAAAAGTCGGTCTCGAAATCGGACTACGACGAGGCGAGGGCGACACTCGACAATGCCGAGGCTGGGGTGGCCGCAAAAAGGGCGATCATCGAGAAAAAACGTATCCGCGCCCCCTTTGCCGGGCGCCTGGGGATTCGTCGCGTCGACCTGGGCGAATATCTCAGCCCGGGAACCGCGATCGTTCCACTGGAAAAGCTCGACCCAATCTTCGCCGATTTCACCTTGCCGGAGCGTGAGCTCGCTCGGATCAGCAAAGGGCAGGCGATCGAGGTCCATGTCCAGGCCTATCCGGGGGAAAACTTCGACGGCGAGATCACGGCCATCGACCCGGGCGTGAGCGTGGGCAACCGAAGTTTTCGCATCCAGGCGGTGCTCGCCAACCCCAACCAGCGACTGCGACCCGGCATGTTCGCTGATGTCCGCGTGTTACTGCCCGACACAGAGGGTGTACTCACTGTCCCTGATACCGCCATCAGCTACGCGCCCTACGGCGACTCGGTGTTCGTGATCGAGCAGAAGGAGGGTGTCAGCACGGCCGTGCGCCGCCAGATAGAGACCGGGAGCGCGCGGGCGGGCAGGGTGTCCGTATCGTCCGGGCTGAGCGAGGGCGAACAGGTGGTCAGCGCCGGCCACAACAAGCTGCGCAGCGGCCAGGCCGTAACCATCGACAGCAAGCCGGCACCCGCCGACCGTGAGCCGACACCGGAGCCTTCGGCATGAAGTTCACCGACCTCTATATCGAGCGGCCGGTCCTGGCCAGTGTGATCAGCCTGCTGATCCTGGTGGTTGGCCTGCGCGCGATCGGGGTACTGGAGGTCCGCCAGTATCCGGAAACCCAGGATACGGTGGTAACGGTAAGCACCAGCTATCCGGGCGCGAGCAGCGAGCTCGTCAAGGGCTTCATCACCACACCGTTGCAGCAGGCGATTGCAGAGGCCCAGGGTATCGACTACCTGTCGTCGACCAGCACCCAGGGCCAGTCGGTGATCGAGGCGCACATGCGCCTGAACTATCCACCGAACGCGGCCGTGGCGGAGATCCAGGCCAAGGTCGCCAGCCGTCGCAATGTGTTGCCGGCAGACGCCGACGACCCGGTCATCAGCTCGCGTACCGGCGATGCCACCGCACTGATGTACCTGGCCTTTTACAGCGAGCAGATGCATGCCTCGCAGATCAACGACTACCTGCTGCGGGTGGTGCAGCCGAAGCTGCAGGCGCTGCCGGGCGTGGCCAAGGCAGGGCTGATCGGCGACAAGACATTCGCCATGCGCATCTGGCTGGACCCGCGACGCATGGCGGCCCTGGGAGTGACCGCGCAGGACGTGGCCAAGGTGCTGCGCAGCAATAATTATCTGTCCGGAATAGGGCAGGCGCGCGGCGAATACACCGTGATCGACCTGGTCGCGACCACCGATGTCGCCGAAGTTGAGGATTTCCGTAACCTGGTGGTGCGAAACAGCGGCGGCTCCCTGGTGCGTCTGCGCGACGTGGCACGCACCGAGCTCGGCTCCGAGGATTATGAGAGTACCACCTGGTACAAGGGCAAGCCGGCAATCTTTGTCGGGGTCGAGCAGGCGCCCGGCTCCAACCCGCTGACCGTTGCGAAGTACGTACATGCGGCAATGGACGAGATCCGCAGCCAGCTGCCCGCAGGGCTGGAGGCACATGTCCCTTATGATGCCAGCGTGTTCATCCAGGATTCGATCGACGAGGTGTTCACCACCCTGGCCGAGGCGGTCGCGATCGTGCTGGTGGTGATCTTCCTGTCGCTGGGCTCGCTGCGCGCCGCGATCGTGCCCGCTGTGGCGGTCCCCTTGTCGCTGGTCGGGGCAGCCTTCCTGATGATGTTGGCCGGCTTCTCGATCAACCTGCTGACCCTGCTGGCGATGGTGCTGGCAATCGGCGTGGTGGTCGACGACGCCATCGTCGTGGTGGAGAACGTGCACCGCCATATCGAGATGGGCAAGCCGCGCATCCAGGCCGCGATCGACGCCGCGCGCGAACTGGGCCTGCCGATCATCGCCATGACCACCACCCTCGTGGCGGTGTATGCCCCGATCGGTTTCATGGGCGGTCTGGTCGGCACCCTGTTCACCGAATTCGCGTTCTCCCTGGCCGGTGCCGTGGTGATATCAGGTGTGGTCGCCCTTACCCTGTCGCCCATGCTTTCATCCCTGGTTTTGAGGCCCGCAGGCAACCCCGGGCGCTTCGAGCAGGCGGTAGAAAACTTCTTCGAGGGCCTGTCCCATCTCTATCTGCGCCGGCTGCGGGGTGCGCTGGACTACCATCCAGCGACCATGCTTTTTGCCGCCGTGGTACTCGGCAGCATCTGGTTCATGTTCACCAGCAGCAAAAACGAGCTGGCGCCGACCGAGGACCAAAGCATCCTGTTCTTCCAGGCGGTATCGCCGCAGACCGCCTCGCTGGAATACAACGAGGTCTACACGCGCGAGATCATCGAAGGCTTCGAGGCCGTGCCCGAGTACCACGAGAGCTTCCTGCTGCTCGGGTTCGGTGGCGACGACAATGTCGTGTTTGGTGGCTTCAAGATGGAGCAGCCGGACGAACGCGAACGCTCGCAGATGGAGGTCCAGCCGCAGGTACAGGGCCTGATGAGCCAGATCGCCGGTTTTCAGATGGCGGTATTCCCCCGGCCCAGCCTGCCTGGCAGCAGTGGGCTGCCGTTCCAGTTCGTGATCCAGAGCGACAGCGACTATGAGGAGCTCGATCGCGTTGCCGACCAGCTGGTGGCGCGGGGCATGGCTAGCGGCCAGTTCATTTTCCTGCGCAAATCCGTGGAGTTCTCTCGGCCGAAGGCGATGCTGGTGGTCGACCGCGACCGTGCGGCTGATCTTGGAATCTCGATGGAGGATATCGGTCGCAACCTGGGCACCCTGCTGGGCGGCAACTATGTCAACCGTTTCAGCCTCGATGGTCGCAGTTACAAGGTCATCCCGCAGGTGGAACGTGAATTTCGCCTGACCCCGGAGATGCTCGGCGACTTTTATCTGCGCGCCGCCGGCGGTGACCAGGTTCCGCTGTCCTCGCTGGTGCGCATCGAGCGTACCGTCGAACCGAGCAAGCGCACCCAGTTCCAACAGCTCAACTCACTCACGGTAGAAGGGCTGATGGCGCCGGGTGTATCCGAGGGGCAGGCGATGGCGGCGATGGAACAGATCGCTGCAGAAGCGTTCCCGCGGGGCTTCAGCAGCGATTACACCGGAGCAACCCGTCAGTTCGCGCAGCAGGGCAGTGCGCTGGTGGTGACCTTCTGCATGTCACTGCTGGTGATCTACCTGGTACTGGCGGCCCAGTTCGAGAGCTGGCGTGACCCTTTGATCATCCTGGTATCGGTGCCCATGTCGATTGCCGGGGCCCTGGCCTTCCTGACGCTCGGCTTTGCCACAGTCAATATCTATACCCAGGTCGGCTTGATCACCCTGATCGGCCTGATCGCCAAGAACGGCATCCTGATTGTCGAGTTTGCCAATCAGCTGCAGCGCAATCAGGGGCTGGACAAGCGGGAAGCGATCGAGCGTGCCTCGGCAATCCGCCTGCGCCCGATCCTGATGACAACGGTGGCCATGCTGGTCGCCATGATTCCGCTCCTGTCCGCCAGCGGTCCCGGCGCGGTCAGCCGGTTCCATATCGGCCTGGTGATCAGCACCGGTCTGGGGATAGGTACGCTCTTCACGCTGTTCGTGGTGCCGGCAGTCTATCTGTTGCTGGCGCGCGACCACCATGCGGTGCCGACGACCGAGAACACAGAGCAGGTGCCGGTGAAAAACCCCGAGTCGGCCTGAGCGGCCACGCCGAGCAACAATGAGCTCAGAAACGGGGACTTTCCCAATGCGCGGCTTTCACCGCGTCAGACGCTCTTGCGAGCGTCAGCTGACAACGCCGGAGAGGCGCGGTGTATCTTGCTTGATATGGCCGCAATCAGCCGACGAACGAACTGATCAACGTCAAGAAGGTGAACAGCCCAGCAACGAAAATCACGGGCACAACCAGTTCAGACGCGGCCGAGTCTTTGTGTTCGCTATATCTTTGGACGTGCATTTTGATCACCTTGAGCGTAGACGAGGGGCGATTATTACGGCCGTGATATTTCAGCAAAATTACAGCTCTGTGATTGTTTTATAAAAATTCAGTCGTAAGCCGCTCGGCTTGACGTCGATCAATTACCCTAACGCGCCAGCAAGTGGTAACCCCGTGCCGGGCGCGGGAAAACCCCTAGACAAATCAATCGCCTAAAGGCTGGCTCGAACGAAGGGGCGGGCATGGCAGAGTTCGACGCCGAGTGCCGAATGATCCGTCGCCAAGACGATCAGGAGCCAGCCGAATGGCGCCAATCCAATAACGGATTGAATGTCCGGCAGCCCTCCTGCGACCGCCTTCAGTCGGCAGTCTTGGGTGGACCCCCAACCGGCTCGTGCATCGAAACAGGCAGGCGGCGTGGCCCCCAGTTCCCGGGCCACTCGTCAAACACGCCGGCGATCGGATGACTGCAATGGGCGCATCGCCCGGCGGTATCCAGCTGCCATTCGCCGAGTTGATACCAGTCACGCTCGATCACGCGCCGGCCACAACCGGGGCAGTAGGTGCTGTCGGCCTCCGGGTCGTGCACATTGCCGACATAGACATAGTGCAGGCCGGTATCCAGCGCGATGTGGCGTGCACGCCTGAGCGTCGCGGGCGGGGTCGGGACGACATCGGTCATCTTGTAGTCGGGATGGAAGGCGGAGAAGTGCAGGGGAACATCCGGCCCGAGCTTGTCCAGGCACCACTCGGCCAGCCTGTGCAGTTCGGCATCATTGTCATTGTGACCCGGGATCAGCAGGGTCGTGAGCTCCAGCCAGCAATCGGTCTCATGATGGATGTATTCCAGGGTGTCGAGCACGGGTTGCAGATGACCACCGGTCAGCTTGTGGTAGAAATCCTCGGTGAATGCCTTCAGATCGACATTGGCCGCATCCATATATCCGAAGAATTCGCGCCTTGGCTCATCGCAGATGTAACCCGCCGTCACCGCCACCGATTTGAGACCATGTTCAGCACAGGCGACCGCCGTATCGATAGCGTACTCGAGAAAGATCACGGGGTCGTTGTAGGTGTAGGCAATGCTGCGACAGCCCAGCCGCTCTGCGGTCACCGCGATGTTGTGCGGCGAGGCACTCGCGGCCAGGGTGTCGATCTCGCGTGATTTGCTGATATCCCAGTTCTGACAGAACTTGCAGGCCAGGTTGCAACCGGCCGTGCCGAACGAGAACACCGGGGTGCCCGGCAAAAAGTGATTCAGCGGTTTTTTCTCTATCGGATCGACACAGAAGCCACTGGAGCGGCCGTAGGTGGTCGATACCATCTGCCCGCCCTGGCGCGCACGGACAAAGCACAGCCCCCGTTGGCCGTCCTTGAGGTGGCAATAGCGCGGGCACAGGTCGCACTGGATCCGCCCGTCTTCCAGCATGTGCCAATAGCGCCCGGGAACCGTGTCATTGAGCATGGGGGCAAACTCCTTTGGGCCGGCGGCCTTTCCCTGGTTGACGTTGCGGACACCGCTAAAGGGACCAGGTCACGCCCCAACGCATGACCTGGCGGAAACACGGCGGCCAGCTTGACTTATGTTCCGCGATGACCCATTTACCTTATAGACCCGCAAGTGAGGAACAGCCATGATGCACGTCAAACGCCCGGTCGTGGCCGGGCTGTTCTACCCGGGCACGAAGAATGAGCTCAAGGCCACCCTGGGTGACCTGATGCACACGACTGACGCCACCTCGGACGAGCGCCCCTATGCACTTATTGCACCCCATGCCGGCTATCAGTATTCGGGGCCGGTCGCGGCCAGCGCCTATGCCACCCTGGCACCCTGGGCGGATGAGATTCGCCGGGTAGTCGTACTCGCACCCTCGCACCGGGTTGGATTCCGGGGCATTGCGACCAGCAGCGCCGATGTGTTCCGGACCCCCCTGGGTGACATCCCGGTCGATTGCGCGGCCGTACAGCAACTGCGCGGCCTTCCCGGCGTACTCACACTCGATGAGGCCTTCGCGGAGGAACACGCGCTGGAGGTTCAACTGCCTTTCCTGCAGACCGTCCTGCCTGCATTCGAGCTGGTGCCGCTGATCGTGGGCGAGGCCGACAGCGACGACGTCAGCCAGGTGATCGATCATCTTACGTCCCCCGAGACGCTGACCGTGGTCAGCTCCGACCTCAGTCACTTCCTCGACTACCGGAATTGCCAGCAGCACGACCGATCCACAACGGCACTGATCGAGGAAATGCGGGAAGACGAGATCGGCCCCCACGATGCCTGTGGCGCCTATCCGGTCCGGGGACTGTTGAAGAGCGCGAGACGGCACGGCTGGCGTGTGCGCACACTGGACCTGCGCAACTCCGGGGATACCGCCGGCGACAAGTCACGTGTGGTAGGTTACGGCGCCTATGAGTTCTATTGAAACATCGAACGAACTGGGCCCGGCACAGCGCGCCACGCTGATTGACGTCGCGCGCCGATCGATCGAACATGGCCTGGCCTATGGGCGGCCGCTGACGGTCACCCCATCGGAGTACCACCGCGATCTCAAGGCGATACGTGCGAGTTTCGTCACCCTGCAGAAACGCGACCAGCTGCGAGGATGTATCGGCCATCTCGAGGCAGTACAGCCGGTGGTGGTGGATGTGGCGGAAAACGCGTTCGCCGCGGCCTTTCGCGATCCACGTTTTTCGCCGCTGACAGAGGCCGAATGGCCGGATATCGAGGTCCACCTGTCGCTGCTCACCGTTCCAGAGCCTATGATGTTTCGCGATGAGGCCGATCTGGTCCGTCAGATACAACCCGGGGTGGATGGGTTGATCCTGCAGGACGGGCCCAACCGGGGCACCTTTCTACCCTCGGTCTGGGAGGGTCTGCCAGACCCGGTAGATTTCCTGATTCACTTGAAATACAAAGCCGGCTTGGCGGCAAATCACTGGTCGGGCGGGATGGAGGTTTATCGCTATCACGCAGAGAGTTTCGGCGAGAGTGACCCGGCCTGATCGGTGGTGGTTATTCTGGTTTGGGGCCGGGTTGTGTTTTGTTTGCGCTGACGCGCAGTCTGTTTTTTTATGCGCCGGCGTCGGCCTTGGCGACGTCTTTTTCAGCCTCAGACGCAGGCGCAAAGACCAGGGTCTTCATTGCTGCCTTCATGCTGTCTTTGACCGTCGCATAGTCGTCGAACAGGAAGACAACATAGGCGTCCGAAACCTTGTTGCGGTGGATCGCCACCAGCAGGCCCTGTTTGTGTGCGGTATCGAAGTCTTTGACCGTATCGAACACCGCCGCCGCCGCCCAGTCGGCATTGAATTTCTCACGTGCACGATCCGGCGGGTAGGCATTGCTCGGTGCATGACGGCCGCCGCTAAGACGGGTAGCCAGTGATTCGAACACCAACGGGAAGATATGGTTCGGGTTGGGCACCGCACCATGCGGGTCATCGTAGTCGATAACCAGTCGCTTCAGCGGGCGCACCGCGATGCGAATCTCCAGCTGGCCGTCCGGGCTGCGCAGTGCGCGTTCATAGTCCAGTACCGGCGTGCGCCCGGCAGGCAGATCCACGAACCCCTGCGGTGGGTTGAACAGGAGTTCGCCTTCGACCAGCAGGCCATCGAAACTGTCGTCGCCCGTCGCCTCCTTGTCAGCCGCAGACCAGGGCGAGACCACCAACAGCAGGGCGACCAGCAAGGCTCTCATGATTCACCTTTGGCCGCAGCGGCCTCTTTTTCCAGGGCGGTTTTCCAATTCTTGATCAGGTCTTCAGCGGCCTTCTTCCATTCTTCGTTGTCAGACAACTCCAGGAAGCGCTCCATATCGGCCATGGCTTCGTCACTGCGGCTCAGCTCCCAATAGGTCGAACCGCGATTGAAGTAGGGCGCCGGCGCGTGTGGATCGATAGCGATACATTGATCGAAATCGAGCAGGGCCTTGTCGAAGTCGCCACCGGCATACAGCAGGGCACCGCGATTGAAACGTGCCGGCAGCAAGTTCGGATCCTTTTCCACCGCGATGTCCAGATCCTTCTTGGCCTCGTCGAAGCGCCCGAAGGAGCGGTAGGCCTGGGCCCGGTTGACCCGGATCATCGCATCGTCCGGTGCCAGGGTGACCGCCTTTTCGAGATCGCTCAATGCCGCGCTGACCTGCTGCATCTGCAGACGCAGGCTCGCGCGCACGGCGTAAAGCTCAGCCGATTCGGGGAATTTTGCAATGCCCTCGGCCAGGGTCTTGAGCGCCAACTCGAGGCGGCCCTCGCTCTCGTGCTGCAGCGCAACCTTGATCAGGCGCTCGGGGTCGAGGGTCGAATGCGGGTCATGCTGTCCATGCGGACCAACCGGTTTGGGTGCCTTGGACGCGGCAGCAGGGTCGGCCTCGGTTACGGCAACCGCAGGGACGGCGGGCGGCGCCATCTCGACCTTGGCCATGGACGCCTGTGCCGGTGCTTGCGCAACCGGGGGTGGTGTGGATTCGCTGCAGCCGCCTGACAAAACGAGGGCGAGCGAAAGGGAAATCAAACGGAAATTTAGTGTCATGGGGTTACTTCAGAGATAAAAAAGGCGTCCCCGGCATGATACCGGGGACGCCATCAGGGTGTCAGTTACTTCTTCGACGCAGCATACGTCTTGAGCAACCTGTTGAGCATCTCGATGTGCTCGTCATCAGACAGGGTCCCTGGCGTGGACACCTTGGCCCACAGTTCTGCGTTGGTCATCTCGCGATGGCAACCCAGGCAGAGGCCGGTCCGCTCCATGCCGTCACGCATCTCTTTCGGGAGTGAGCGTGAAAGCGGCCAGTGAGTACCGACGGTCTGGACCTGCTGACCATCCTTGATGATGGTCGACCAGTCGTAGTCCAGATCGGCGATCTTCGGGATCTGGATCACGTGACGACCCGGGATGACCTGGCCCGTCTTCTGATCAATCAGATCCTCGACGATATCGACCGGGTAGCGGGTCTGGAACACGCCGCCGGAGATACCGTAGCCCATGGCCTTCGGATTGTTGTGGCAGGACTCACAGGTACGTGCCTTACGCTGTGCCGAGTGAGGCTGTACCGGTGCCATGTCGATCGCATCGGGGGTACGTTCCTGGTTGAGCTCTTGCTGCTCGTCGAACGACTTGCCGAGCTGGTTCAGGGCGACCACCTTGTTGTTGCGGTCGAATACCGTATAGACGATCTGACAGCCAGGCATCAGCGGGGTCACGCGACCTTCGCCGTTGATACCCAGGACCGGCTCTTCCCAACGCAGGTAGGCGCGAGTCTCGAACACCTTGCCAGGGCTCTTGATACCGTGCGTACCAAGCGGGGACTCTGCCGTCTGACCATGCTCGTCGCGCACGCTGCCGCCCGCGATCCAGTCAGCATCCTCATAAGGCTTGCCATCCTTGTCCTTGCCGTAGTTGACCTGGACGTGGCAGCCGTAGCACTGCGGTACCCAGGAGGCATGACAGGCATAGCACTCCAGGCTCTCGCCGTGCTTCTGAACGCTGCTCATGGCGACCATGGCATCCGGGCTCTTCCAGGTGTTATCGATCTTCAACTGCTTGAGCAGCGGAACCTCGAAGTCGGTACCGGTAGCCGAGTGCATGATGACCGTCACCATGCATATCGATGGTGGTGTGGCAGTCCTGACACAGCAGGCCACCCTTCGGATTCTCCGGACGGGAATCGATCTGGTGGTGCAGGTCGTCAGAGATGAACAGGTATTTCTTGGTATGCAGCTTGGGCTGCTTGTCACCCTCTGCGTTGTAGGGTGAACCGTAAGGGAACTCCATCAGGCCCTGGTAGGTGACGCCGATACGCTTGCCGCGATTGTGGCAGGAGTTGCAGCTCTCGACCGGGATACCCGAGTATTCCACGTCACCGTGCTTGACCTTGGTCTTGCGGGTGGCCTGGATCTTGTGGGTCAGCATGTGGCCCTTCTGTTCCTTGTTGATGGTGGGGTCCTTGCCCTCGTAGTAGCCCTCGTTGCCATACGGGATGTGGCAGGAGGAACAACCCATGCCGCGGTAGTCACCGCGCTTCTCGCGACCCTTCACACCGACGTGGCAACGCTGACACTGCTGACGCTGGTAGGTGAAGCCGGCGAGTTTCGGGTCCTTCTCTATCTCTTCAACCGTCGGCTGGGGGATCTGGGTGAGTTCAGTCGGGTACTGGTCGCCATGTGCGGCGATCATCGCCTTCATGTAGTCCTTGTACTCCTGGGTGCCGACCTGTGGCACCTGGCCGTCGGTATCCTTGACGTCGTAGTTGCCCCAGGGAACCTTGTGGTTCTGTACCTCGGCAATACCCCAGGTATGCAGATTGCCCTGGATCTTGCCGGCCTCGGTGTTCATCAGGGAACGCTCTACGCGGTAGGCATAACCACTGTGGCACTGGCCGCAGGTTTTTTCCGCGATCCAGACGGAACCGGGATCCGGGTAGTAGGTCTTGGGACCATTGCCCTTTTTGAGACCGTCCGGCGAACCCTTGTGCGCGGTCTCCACCGAGGTGCCCTTGGGGTCACCACCATGGCAGACAACGCAGCCTTCCGGGTCGCCATTGGCGGCACCGATGGCCTTGATCTGCAGCATCATGACGGACGCGTCGTCACGGATATCTTCAATCCCTTCGTGACAGGCCAGACAACCCGTCTTGCCTGACGGCGCAGTCTTGGTGACGGCGGCCTGAGTCACACCCGCAATCAGCAGGATTGCTAGCGCGGTGAATATTCTTTTCATTGAGGTTCTCCGTTGGTGCATCAGCGACGCCGACAGCATCGGCGCTTGTTCTTCGGAAATACCGGAATGAAGGTGCAGGTTTCGTGCCGCAGAAAAAGCGCTCAGGCGGCTAATTGACCGAGATCAAATGCGTCCAGAACAAAACCGCAAGATCAACGGGTTATCTTTTCCGGGAATTGAGATTGCAGACATCCGCCTGGAACTGTCGACGGACGGGCAGGGAACAAGGTGTTCAATAGTCTCGATGAACCGAAACTGGATTGAACGAATCGTTCAATCCTCCCCGTTGTCCTTGGGTTCCGATCCGGCCGGCCGTTCCAGCCCGTATTCGCGCATCAAGCGACGCAGTCGCGGGCGCGACACGTCGAGAATCTCGCAGGCCTGGCCACGGTGCCAGTCGGTTGCCTGCAGTACGCGCGCGACATAGCTGCGCTCCATCTCGGCCAGACTGCCCAACTCGCGGGTTGCCGCCGCCGGCGCCTTTGCCGGGGCGCAGGCGCCCTGCAGTTCAGGCGGGAGTTGATCTAGCGTCAGGGCATTGCCGGCAGTCAGTGCGACCGCCTTCAGCAGCATGTTCTCCAGCTCGCGGACATTTCCCGGCCAGGCGTAGTCGCCGAAGCAGTCCAACACGGCCTGGTCGATATGGGTGATGCCGCTGCGCAGCTCGCTGTTGATTCTGGCCAGCAGTGTCTGCACCAGGTCCTGCAGGTCTTCGGGACGCTCTCGCAGCGGTGGAATATGCATGTTGACCACGCGCAGACGGTAGTAGAGATCCTCGCGGAAGCGCCCCTGCGCAACCAGGTCGGCCAGCTCGATATTGGTCGCCGCGATGATACGGGCATCGGTATGGTGTGCGGATTTCGAACCCAGCGGAGTGAACTCCTTGTACTGGAGGACCCGCAGCAATTTGGCCTGCATGCCGGGCGACATCTCACCGACTTCATCGAGAAATATGGTGCCGCCGGCAGCCAACGCGAACTTTCCGGGCTGGCGACCGACCGCGCCGGTGAATGCGCCCTTTTCATGCCCGAACATATCCGACTCGAGCAGGGTCTCGACCACGGCCGCACAGTTGACGACCACGAACGGTCCGGCGGCGTTGTTGCTGGCGTTGTGGACCCCCCGCGCAACGAGTTCCTTGCCGGTGCCGCTCTCGCCGGTGATGAGCACGGTGGTATTGCTGCGCGCGACCAGGCCGATATTCTTGAATACGTCCTTCATGGCGCGACTGCGCCCGACCATCTCGAAACGCCCGCCGGTGACCTCACTGGTGGGCACCAGGCTGTCGGCCCGGCCAAGCCCCAGGATGCGTTCGACCGCCGCATCCAGCTCATCGATGTCCACCGGCTTGTGGATGTAATCCTCGGCGCCCTGCTGCATCGCCTCTATGGTGGTATCCATGTCGTGAAAGGCGGTGATCATGATGACGTGCGACGCCGGCTGCAGGGTCTTGAACTCCGGCAGCACCTCGAGCCCCGAGCGGCCGGGCATGCGGATATCCAGGATCACCAGATCGGGGGCAAATTCAGCCGCGGCAGTCAGACCGGTCTCCGCATCATGCGCCACCACCGTATCGTGCCCCAGGGCACGAAGGTGTAGCTGCAAGGTGCGAGCACTGGCCTTATCATCGTCCACTACCAGCACCCGACTCACGCGCTTTCCTCCCCGGCCACCCTGGCGTCCTGTTGCGGCGGTTCTTCCGCCGCTGCCGGCGTCTGCGGCAAGGTTAGCACCACGCAGGTCCCACACGGTTCATTTTTCCGCAGTTCAACCGTGCCCGCATGCAGCTCCGCGATCTGACGTACGATGGCCAGCCCCAGACCGGTGCCCTTGGTGCGGGTGGTAAAGAACGGCTCGAACAGATGCTCACGCACCTCCGGGTCGATGCCGTCACCATTGTCGCAGACCTCGATGCGCAGGCGTCGGCCCTCGGGCTGCAGCTCCAGATCCGCCGAGACCACGACCCGGCGCTCGCCCACCGGTCGGGCCACTGCCGCCTGCAGGGCATTGACCAACAGGTTGGCAAGCAGCTGGCGCAGCTTGGACGCATCCCCGGGGAACGTGGGCAGTCCGGGCGGGCAGTCGATCTCGACATCCACCTCGTACTCGGCGATCCGCCGCCGCACCGTACCGATCACGCCGTTGAGCAGCTTGTCGGCGCTCAGCCAGGTGGTGTTCAGTTCGCCTGGGCGCGAGAAGGTCAGCATGTCGGTAATGATGTCTTCCATGTAATGCACCTGTTCCTGGCCGATGGACGCGAGCTCCTGCTCTTCGCCGCTCCTCGCCTGCTTGCCGAGAATCTGCACCGCCATTTTCACCGAAGACAATGGATTGCGCAGGTCGTGCGCCAACATGGTCGCCATCTGTCCCATGGCGGCCAACGCCTGCGAACGTGCCAGTTCGCGGTTGCGTGTATCCACCTCCTGCTGCAGCCGTTTGTGTTCGGTGATGTCCTCCTTTACGGCGAGAAAGTGTGTTATCTCGCCGTCGGCATCGCGCAGTGCCGAGATCACCGCCGACTCCCAGTAAAGCGAGCCGTTCTTGCGGCGATTGTGGAACTCACCTCGCCACTCACCCCCCCCCGCCAGTGCCTCCCACATCTTTCGATACTCGCTCGGTGCCATCTCGCCCGATTTCAACAGCCTGGGGTTGCAGCCCTTTACCTCCTCGAAACTGTAGCCGGTCACCTCGGTGAATTTCGGATTCACGTACTCGATATCACCGACCCGATCGGTTATCTGCACGATCGCCGGGCTCTGCTCGACCGCCTGCGACAGCTTGCGCACCTGCGCTTCCGCCCGTCGGCGTTCGGTGATGTCTTCACCGATGGCGGTCAGTCCGATGAGTCTGCCTTCGGGATCACGGGCCGGGGTGTTGTTCCAGGCGATCAGACGGCGATCGCCCTGACGGGTGCACACCTCACCCTCAAACTGAGGGGGGAAATCACCGTCACGCGCCAGTCTTTGGAGTACCGTGCGGACAGCGTCCTTCTGCTCATCAGGCACGAAGCGTTCGATCCACTCGCTGCCGATGACCTCTTCACGACCCCAGCCGGTCAGATCGAGCAAAAACTGGTTACAGAAGGTCAACCGCCCCCGCGGATCGACCATCAGGGCCACCAGACCTATGTCTTCCAGGGTCTGACGGAAGCGCCGCTCGTAAGCGCGCTGCGCCTCCGCTGCACGCCGATGAACCGTGGCACTGGCCAGCAGGTAGGCGAGCACGGCCATGAGCCCAAGTATCCCGAGATAAAGGGCCGCATGGCGGGCAACAAAGGCACCAAGACCGAGCGAGGCGGCATCCAGGCTGACATTCGATACCACCTTCCAGGTTTCGCCCTGGGTGGCGGGAACCCCGCCCGGCGGCAGCGCGCGCGCGGCATGCGCGGCCGGCCGCACGGTGGAGAAGGTAAAAAGCCCGCCGACCGAAATGAACTGTCCCGATTGTTCCTCTTTGATTTTCCCCCAGGCAACGGCAAAACGGCGCTGAAAGGTATCTTCGCGTCCGAACATGAAACCCCAGGCCTCGTTGGGCCGCGGGCTGCTGAGCCAATAACCGTCGCCGTTCAACAACTGGACGTGATCGGCGATATTCGCTGCCGCCTGACGAAACCGGTCAAGCAGAAGATCACCCAGGTAGTTCAGGACCACCAGGCCCTGGCGCCGACCTTCCGAATCGAACACCGGGGTGGCAAAACGCAGCACCGGCTTGATCGGCTGCTCTACCGCACCATCCTCGATATTGAGATCCAGCGGCGACAGATAGACCTGGCCCTTGTCCAGGCGCAGGGCCTTGGCGACATAGTAGCGGCCTGACTTGTCGCGCAACTGGCTACCGCCCACCAGGACGGGATCGCCGCCCGCCAGATTGACCCGGACCACCTCCTGGCCTTCGGTATCCAGAAAGCGGATCTGGTCGTAGAGACCTTTTTCGCGCGCGAATGTGAGAAACACCTCGGCCAGATAGCGCTGCCTGCCCTCGGCCACCACCGGGTCAAAGCTGAGGCTTTCGACGAGTCTGCCAAGAAACATGAGGTCCGTGGTGACGGCGGCGATGTCCGCCGCCAGGGCGCGTCTGGCGAGTTCGACGTTCAGGGTTTCGCGCGTGTCACGCAGGGTACGCTCGGCGCGGTAGTCGACATAGAAATGCACCACGATCACAGCACCGAGGAACAGCGTCAGGGCCACGAACAGACCTGCGAACATAGGCAGGGTGCGCAACCGGCCGGACTGACTGGCAGACGCTTCGCTCATCGGCAGTCACGAATTATTGGCAGATTGAAGTGGCTGGACATGGCTTCCCCGGGGCAATGCCGTCAGGAGGCCGCCAGTCTACGACGTCGGGGGTATCAAGGCGACCATGGCAGCCACTCAAGGGAGTGAGGGTCGTGATCTTGCGCAAGGCTGCCGACTTGCGCTGCCGATATCAGGCGATGACTTTGCCGTCTTCCTGGGCAGACACGAGACTTTGGTCAAGGCACCCGGCAGGGTCGTTTGACGTTTCCACTATTCGACGGTGACCGATTTGGCGAGGTTGCGCGGTTGATCCACGTCGGTCCCTTTCAGGATTGCCACATGGTACGAAAGCAACTGCAGGGGGATCGTGTAGACGATGGGGGCGGTACCCGGGCAGATGTCGTCCAGGGTGAGGTTCTGATAGTGGTCAAGTGAGATCTGCACCGTCTGGTCGCTGAACAGGAACAGCTCTCCACCGCGCGCCCGCACTTCCTGCAGATTCGACAGGACCTTCTCCAGCAGCGGGTCGTCCGGCAGGGCGCAGACGACCGGCATACGTTCGTCGACCAGGGCCAAAGGACCATGCTTGAGCTCGCCCGCCGGGTAGGCCTCGGCGTGGATGTACGAAATCTCCTTGAGCTTGAGCGCCCCCTCCATGGCGATCGGGTAGAAGGTGCCGCGCCCCAGGAACAGCGCGTTATGCATGTCGGCGAAAGACGCCGCCATCGCCTTGATGGAGTCGCTGAGCTTGAGCACCACTTCGACCTGGCGGGGCAGGGCCTGCAGCTCTTCGACCCATTCTGTTTCCTGCTCGGAAGTCAGGCCGCGCCGCTTGGCCAGCGCCAGGGTCATCAGGCGCAGGGCCACCAGCTGGGTCGTGAAGGCCTTGGTCGATGCGACACCGATCTCGGGGCCTGCACGGGTCATCAGTGCGACATCCGATTCGCGCACCAGTGAACTCTCGGGGACATTGCAGACCACCAGAGTGCCGATATAACCAGCCTTCCTGGCCGCACGCAACGCGGCCAGGGTGTCCGCCGTCTCGCCGGACTGGGAGATGGTGACGAACAGGGTGTCGGGTTGCACCACTGTCTTGCGATAGCGAAATTCGCTCGCAACCTCGATCTGGCAAGGAATACCGGCCTCTTCAAGCCAGTAGCGCGCGACCATCCCGGCATGGTAACTGGTACCGCAGGCAATGATCTGGACCGCGCGGGTGCGATCGAACAGTTCCTGGGCGACGTGGCCGAAGCTCTGTTCGAGCAAACGCCCTTTGTGGATACGGCCCTCCAGGGTCTCGGCGATGACCCCCGGCTGCTCGAAAATCTCCTTGAGCATGTAGTGCCGGTAGGGACCCTTTTCGGCATTCGAGGCCGACAGCTGGCTGGTACGTATCTCGCGCTCGACCGGGTTGCCGCTTGCATCGAATACGCTGATACCGTCGCGACGGATTTCGGCCAGGTCGCCTTCTTCCAGGAAGGCGAATCGTTGTGTCACGGGCAGCAGGGCGAAAACATCTGACGCGATGAAATGTTCACCCTCGCCAATGCCGATCACCAACGGGCTACCCGACCGTGCCACGACCATGCGGTCCGGGTCGTCCGGATTGATTACCGCCAGTGCATAGGCGCCAACCAGGCGACCGATTGCATTGCGCGTGGCCTCGCGGGTGTCCTGACCCTCCGCCAGCAAGCCTGCCAGCAGGTGTGCTATTACCTCGGTATCGGTATCCGAGTTAAATACATAGCCCTGCTTTTGCAGATCAACACGCAGCTCGGCGTGGTTCTCGATGATGCCGTTGTGGACGATGGCGACATTCTCACCGCTCATGTGCGGGTGCGCATTACGCTCGGCCGGCATACCGTGGGTTGCCCAGCGGGTATGCGCTATGCCGAGCAAACCGTCCGCCGTGCCCTGGTCGAGCAGATTCTGCAGTTCGGACACCTTGCCGACCGAGCGGATACGCTGCAGGCGGGCATCCTGATTACGAATGGCAATGCCTGCCGAATCGTAGCCTCGATATTCCAGTCGCCTCAGGCCCTCCATGAGGATGGGGACGACGTTACGCTCGGCGATGGCGCCTACGATGCCGCACATGATCTATTCTCCAACTGAAAATCGTTTTGGGAACGCAGATTTCGCAACGGATGAAAAAACCCTCAGGAGCGCTTGTCGCAGCGCCTGCTCATCCCGGGCCGTCGTTCTCTTGAGGTCGTGCGACAAAGCGTTAACGCTTTGCGCCCTCTGCGATCTTTGGCGACATCCAGGTTCCTTTCTTGATATCTGTTTCTATGTCTTCTTGCTTGGCCGGCGCCAGTTCATGCTGACCTGTTTCGCCCGGGTCAGGGTCAACTTGTCTACCGGCGCGTCCTTGCCGATCACAGACCCTGCGCCGATGGTCGCATCCGCTCCCACCTTCACCGGTGCAACCAGCGCGGTGTTGGAACCAATGAATGCACGATCGCCTATCAGGGTACGGTGCTTGTTTGCGCCGTCGTAGTTGCAGGTGATGGTCCCAGCGCCGATGTTTACGCCCTCGCCAATCTCGGTGTCTCCGATGTAGCTGAGGTGGTTGACCTTGGAACCCTTGCCGATCACTGACTTCTTGATCTCTACGAAGTTGCCGATATGTGCTGCACCGACCAGTTGGGCTCCCGGTCGCAGACGGGCATAAGGGCCGACCTTGCTGCCCGGACCCACCATGGCATCTTCGAGCACGCAGTTTTCGAGTATCTCGACGTCGTCGGCGATCTGCATATTGCGCAGGACACAGTTGGCACCGATGCGTACGCGATCGCCGAGGACCACCCGGCCCTCGATGAGTACGTTGAAGTCGATTTCGACATCTTCGCCATGCTGCACTTCGCCACGGACATCGATGCGGGCAGGGTCACGCAGGGTCACACCATCCAACATCAGTTGTTCGGCAAGTCTTCGTTGGTGGGCACGCTCCAGGGTGGCGAGTTGCTGTCGATTATTGACCCCTTCCGCCTCCAGTGCCGATTCGGGCTGACAGACCTGGATATCGAACCCCTCCGCGACGGCCATTGCGAGCACATCGGTCAGGTAGTACTCACCCTGGGCATTTCTGTTCGACAGCCCGCTGAGCCAATCCTGCAGCTGTGCACGCGGCATGAACATGATTCCGGTATTGATCTCGCGGATAGCGAGCTCTTTCGCATTGGCGTCTTTCTGCTCGACAATCCGCAGCACCCGACCATCATGGTCGCGCACGATCCGCCCGTAGCCGGTGGGGTCACCGAGATCCACGGTCAGCAGACCGAAACCGTTTTCCGCTGCAGCGACAAGTCCGCTGAGTGTCTGCGCGCGCGTCAGCGGAACGTCTCCATACAGGATCAACACCTGGTCCGAGCTTTCGAGCAAGGGCATCGCCTGCTGTACTGCGTGACCGGTCCCCAGTTGCTCGGCCTGCTCGGCCCAGCGCAGGTCGGTCTGGTCGGCAAAGGCCTGCGGCACCTGGTCACCACCGTGGCCGTAAACAACCACGATCTCTTGTGGCGACAGCGCGCGCGCATAATCGATAACGTGTCCGAGGAGAGGCTTACCCGATAGCCGATGCAGCACCTTCGGCATCGAGGACTTCATCCGCGTCCCCTGGCCGGCGGCCAATATGATGACACCCAAACCCATGCGCGAATCCTCCGGAATCAGTTGATGCTGCTCGGGCCCTGCATCTGTACTGCGTGGATGCCCGAGATCTCGTCTTCACCGGCACGGGCGTCTCTCACCTCACTGATAGTGACGCGCACGGTGAGGTCCTTGCCCGCCAGAGGGTGATTACCGTCAATGGTCACCTTGCCGTCTTCGATCCGGGTGACATAGAAGGACTTGGATTCTCCCTTGTCGTTCTGCATCTGCACCTCGGCTCCTATCTGGCGAAACTGCGGCGGTACATTCTCGACGTCGTCTTTGAAAGTCAGGCTTGGGTCATGGTCGCCGAATCCCTGCTCGGGCGGAACCTTGACCTCGACCACGTCGCCCGCACGTTTGCCTACCACGGCCTTGTCCATTCCACCGATCAGCTCGGTGTCGCTGCCGTAGACGAAGCCCAGGGGAATGTCGTGTTGTTCTACGACATCGCCCTTGTCGTCAATGATGGAGTAGGTCAGGGCCACATACTTGCCCGGCTTGATGATCTCGTCAGTCATGAAAATGTGCCCTTACTGCATTGTATCGGCTCACGTGCGGAATCCTTGTCCGCATCTAATCCCGCCGAAGCGCTATCGTTGCGGTTTGGTGAGGATAGCCTCGCGGACTCGCAGCGGCGCCAAATAGAAACGGCCCCGACGAACTGCATCGCCAGGGCCGCGTATCTTATCACCTGATGTTCGGACTTACTTGGTCTTGCGTAGACGCTCGATAGCACGCAACTGGGCGGCCGCCTCGGCCAGTTCGACCTGGGCCTTTGCCAGATCGATATCGGCTGCCCTGTTGGCCAGTGCGTCTTCAGCACGCCGCCTGGCCTCTTCGGCTGCCGCATGATCAAGGTCTGCGGCACGGATGCCGGTGTCTGCAAGTATCGTAACCTTGAAAGGCTGTACCTCGATCATGCCGCCGGAAACATAAAAGTGTTCCTGCGGTGCGCCCTGGCCCGGATCAACCCGAACTTCTCCAGGCTTCAGCGAGGTCACCAATGGGGCATGGCGCGGCGCGATACCGATCTCGCCCATGACCGCCGGCGCGTAGACCATCTCACCCTGACCCGTGTAAAGGTGGCCTTCTGCGCTGACGATGTCGACATGGATGGTCATTGCCATCGGATTTCTCCCAAACTCAATCTAGCGAGCGGACTCAGGCCTTGTTGGCCCTGGCTGCGGCTTCTTCGACGTTGCCACACATGTAGAAAGCCTGCTCGGGCAGGTGATCGTATTCGCCAGCGAGGATCGCCTTGAAGTCGGCGATGGTCTCTTTCAGTGTCACATACTTGCCAGGTGAACCGGTGAACACCTCGGCGACGAAGAAGGGCTGAGACAGGAAACGCTGAATCTTGCGCGCGCGCTGTACAACCAGCTTGTCATCTTCCGACAATTCGTCCATACCCAGGATAGCGATGATGTCTTTGAGTTCCTTGTAGCGCTGCAATACGCCCTGAACACCCCGTGCGGTTTCGTAGTGCTCGTTACCCACAACGTGCGGATCCAGGATACGCGAGGTCGAATCGAGCGGGTCCACTGCCGGGTAGATACCCAGTTCTGCGACCTGACGCGAAAGCACCAGGGTGGCATCAAGGTGGGCAAAGGTGGTTGCGGGTGACGGGTCGGTGAGGTCGTCCGCCGGTACGTATACCGCCTGGAACGAGGTGATCGAGCCGGTCTTGGTGGAGGTGATACGCTCCTGCAGAACACCCATCTCTTCCGCCAGGGTCGGCTGGTAACCCACCGCGGAGGGCATACGACCCAACAGGGCCGACACCTCGGTACCCGCCAGCGTGTATCGATAGATATTGTCCACGAACATCAGTACGTCACGACCTTCGTCGCGGAAGTACTCGGCCATGGTCAGGCCGGTCAGTGCCACACGCAGGCGGTTGCCCGGCGGCTCGTTCATCTGGCCGTAGACCAGGGCCACCTTGT
>CAZCDY010000034.1:27359-29618 GCA_964497145.1 uncultured Gammaproteobacteria bacterium | reverse complement strand
GGGTGCACTTCTTCATCACCTTCTGCTGCTCGTCGAGCTCGCGCACGCCGTAGGGGCAGGCCCAGGAGCAGTACTTGCAGCCGATGCACTTGTCGTAGTCGACCAGCACCACGCCGTTGTCCTCGCGTTTGTACGACGCACCGGTCGGACAGACCGGCACGCAGGGCGGCTCTTCGCAGTGCAGGCAGCTCTTGGGGAAGTGCACTGTCTCGGTGTTGGGATACTCACCGACCTCGAACATCTGCACCCTGTTGAAGAATGTCCCGGTCGGATCGGCATCATAGGGGCGCTTGTCGACCATGGTCCCGGCCCAGCCCGAGGTGTTCCATTCCTTGCACGAGGTGACGCAGGCGTGACAGCCCACGCAGACGTTCAAGTCGATTACCAATGCCAGTTGTGTCATCTGTTGTTTTCTCCTCCCGCCCGGTTCGTAGGGTGCAATAAGCACAGCGCATTGCACCATCCGACGCAGGTCGAGCTGGTGGGTTGTGCCCTTGGCCTAACCTACCCTAGGGTTCATTCGATTCCCGCCTTGCGACGGAAGATGCCGGCGAAATAGGCCTGCCATTTGCCACGCCGGCCGTCCTGCCCCGGTGCACGCCTCTGCGGACGAAACTGCGGGAAGGTCGCCTGCGGTTCGTTGTCCGCCGCCTTATAGACCTTTACACGCACATCGAACCAGGCCGCCTGTCCGGTCACCGGGTCGGAGTTGGACAAATGCGCCCCGGCCTCGCAGGGTGGCAGTTCCTCGGCGATGATGTGGTTGAGCAGGAAGCCCTTCTGCGACTCGTTGGCCTTGGGATGCAGGGCCCAGGCGCCCGCGGCCTTGCCGATCGCGTTCCAGGTCCATACCGTCCCGGGTTCAACCGACTCCGAGAAACGCGCCATGCAGCGCACCTTGCCATGCGGTGATTCGACCCACACCCAGTCGCCGTCCTCGAAGCCCTGTGATGCGCCCAGCTGCGGACTCATGAACAGGTAATTGTGAGTGTGTATCTGACGCAACCAGGCGTTCTGGCTGTCCCAGGAGTGATACATCGCCATCGGCCGCTGGGTCAGGGCGTTGAGCGGATACTCCTGCGTATCGACCAGCTCCGACTCCAGGGTCTCGTGATAGAAAGGCAGTGGATCGAAATAGGTCTCGACGCGCCTGGCCAGATGCTCGGGCGGACGTCTGCCGGGACGTCTGCCCTGCGCCGCCAGGCGGAACTTCTGCAGCACTTCGGAATAGACGTGCACATTGATCGGTTCGGCGTAACGCGTCATGCCATGCGCACGCGCCCATTCGAGATAACCCTTGTTCCAGTTGCGCATGTACTGGTACGACTTGGGCAGTTCGTAGTGGAACACACAGTTGTTCTTGGCATACATCTCCCACTGACGCGGGTTGGGCTCGCCCTTGAGAAACTTCTCGCCGCCCTTGCCACGCCAGCCCGACAGGAAGCCGATACCCGAGCCCGGCGAGGTCTCGTAGTTGATGACGAAATCCGGGTAGTCGCGGAACTTGCGTGCGCCGTCCTCGGTCACGAAGGCGGGCAGCCCCAGGCGGGAGCCCATCTCGATCAGAACCTCCTGGAACGGCTTGCACTGCCCTTTGGGAGGAACCACCGGGATACGCACCGAGTCGCAGGGCCCGTCGAATTCCGAGATCGGCCTATCGAGCATCGACAGCGCATCGTGACGCTCCAGATAGGTGGTGTCCGGCAGCACCAGGTCGGCGAAGGCCACGGTCTCGGACTGAAAGGCATCACAGACGATCAGGAACGGGATCTTGTAGTCACCGTGCTCGTCCTTGTCGACCAGCATCTCGCGCACCTGCGCGGTGTTCATCGACGAGTTCCAGGCCATGTTGGCCATAAACAGCAACAGGGTGTCGATCTTGTAGGGGTCGCCGCGCCAGGCGTTGGTGATCACGTTGTGCATCAACCCGTGGACCGACAGCGGATATTCCCAGGAGAACGCCTTGTCTATGCGTACCGGCTTGCCCTCATCGTCAACGAACAGATCGTTGGGGTCAGCCGGCCATCCCAGCGGCATGCCGCCCAAAGGCGTATTCGGCTGCACCGCATCGGGCCCATTCGGCGGCTTCGGGGATATATTTCTCCAACTGCGTGCAGGCGCGGTGGGCGGCGGAGAGTCCGTTGCTGGCAAATAGAGTCAGCAAGAAAAATGAATAGAGCTGTATCTTCATCTTCATCCTTATTACATCCTCAGTTTTATCTTCATCTTCATCTTTATCTTTATCTTTAACTGTATCCT
>CAZCDY010000034.1:16448-27349 GCA_964497145.1 uncultured Gammaproteobacteria bacterium | reverse complement strand
GTGGCGGAAACCGCCGGGCCGGTCGATGGTGCCAAGCAGGGTCATCAACACGCCCAGCGCACGAATGGTCTGGAAGCCGTTGGAGTGTGCCGCCAGGCCGCGCATCGAATGGAAGGCGACCGGGTTGCCGATCACCGAATCATGCTCACGGCCCCAGACGTCGGTCCACTGGATCGGCAGTTCGATCTTCTGGTCGCGCGCGGTGACACCCATCTCGTGTGCCAGGCGCTTGATGGTCTCGACCGGGATGCCGGTGATGCCGGCCGCCCACTCCGGGGTGTATTCCTCGACCCGCTCCTTGAGCATCTGGAAGGCGGTCTTGACCGGCTTGCCATCGACCTCGTAGCTGCCCAGCAGGTAGGGGTCACAGCCCTCGCAACGCACATCGACCGGACCATTGGTCTTGCGGTCCCACCACAGCTTGTTCTGGGCATCGAAGCAGCCCTCTTCCGCCGGCTTGTCGGTGCGGATGAACATGCCGTAGTCGTCCGACGCGGCATCCAGATTCACCAATTCCGCCGAGTTGGTGTAATCGACCAGGAATTCGCGGTCATACAGGCCCTGGGCGATGATCTCATGGGTGATCGCCAGCATCAGCGCACCATCGGTACCCGGCTTGATCGGCACCCACTCGTCGGCGATCGCCGAATAACCGGTACGGATCGGGTTGATCGAGATGAAGCGCCCACCGCGACGCTTGAACTTGGAAATAGCCACCTTGAGCGGGTTGGAATGATGATCCTCGGCGGTGCCGATCATCACGAACAGCTTTGCGCGATCCAGGTCCGGGCCACCAAACTCCCAAAAGGAACCGCCGATCGTATAGATCAGGCCCGCCGCCATATTGACCGAGCAGAATCCGCCGTGCGCGGCGTAGTTCGGCGTGCCAAACTGCTTGGCGAACATACCGGTCAGGGCCTGCATCTGGTCACGCCCGGTAAACAGGGCGAACTTCTTCGGATCCTCGGCGCGCAGCTTGGAAAGCCGCTCTTCCATGATCTTGAACGCCTGGTCCCAGGAGATCTCCTCGAAATCAGACTCACCACGCTCGCCGCCCGGGCGCCGCAGCAGAGGCCGGGTCAGGCGCGCCGGTGAATATTGCTTCATGATGCCCGAGGCACCTTTGGCGCAGATCACACCCTTGTTCAGCGGATGATCCGGGTTGCCCTCGATATGCCGCACCTCGCCGTCACGCAACGTGACCCGAATGCCGCAACGACAGGCGCACATATAGCAGGTCGTGTTCTTGACCTCCTTTCTGCCTGCCTCGGACTCCACGTGTAACACCGGATCTAACATGCCCTAACCCTTTGTTTTATGGCCTGTTCAGGCTATTTTATGCAAATCAGTTAACATTCTAATATTAGGTGCACCTAATATCAATTAATGCAGGCGCCCGCATCCAGCCTGGCGCTCAGCCGCAGCAGAATTCGGCCTTGATATCAGTCAGTTGGAAGGGGTCGCTCTGTCCTGGTCAACAGAAGCCCGCGCCACGTGAGGAGGCCGTGGCGTTCAATACTGGAACTTACGCAGGACCTTGTAGCCGTGCTGGTCCGGCTTCCAGCCCCAGAAATAGGCCTGCAGATCGCGCACGGCATCCAGTTCGGCGGCTTGGTAGGATTGGGCGTGGAAGCCACAGCCCATGGCGGAGCGGTCCTTGCCGCGACCGTCCTTGAACTCGCTGCGGATCACGATCACGTAGGCGTGATCGTCCTGGCTCAGATTCTGCGCCCGCATGACGTCCAGGTGCTTGAGGTAGTCCGCGTAGCCCTTCTCGCGCAACTCCTGCATGGCGGCGTCTTGCGCCTCGGCCGGGTGCAGTTTGCTGTGAGCAAGGGCGTAGTCCAGCGTCTGTCCCTGGTATTTGGCCATCACGCAGGCTGCCCCGCCGGCCAGGGCAAACTCGCTCAACATGACAAATCCGACAGACAACAGCAGCTTACGGCGCATAGCTTCGATCAGACCCTCAATGGCTCCTGTTCAAGATCGGTTGCAAGACGCCAACCTTTAATCGGCCTGGTGTCGGCCCTCTTTGCCGTCGCATCCCATGCATCGAGTAGGAGGCTCCCTCGATGCTTCACCGAAAGCCCCCTTGAGCGAAACAGGGCAGTTTTATTTTCTGCGGAAGCGGAGAAAATATTGGGTCTGCATAAAATCCAGACGCTCTACCAGTTCGAACCCCGCCGCCTCTACTTCGGCGGCAACCTCGGCCTCACCTGCCCTGACATGACCGAGGACCCAGGGATTCGATTCACCCGGAATCCGTTTGAAATCGATCACCACGAGTTCTCCGGAGACCTTCAGCGCCTGGTGAATACTGCGCAGCATGGATCGGGGATACTCGAAATGGTGGTAGGTATCGCTGATGAATACCCGATCCACACTGTTCTGCGGCAGACCCACACTATGCTGACTGTTGACCACACCAACGACATTCCGCAGTCCTTGTTCGCCGGCGCGCCGCTCGATTGCCTCGACGAAACCCGGCGCGATATCGACGGCGTAGATGCGGCCGTTTTCGCCGACCTCTCGTGCCATGAGTGCGGTAAAGAACCCGGTGCCCGCACCGACGTCGGCCACGAACAGACCGGGACTCAGTCGCAGGTGGCCAATGATGTCATGCCGCCTGTCCCAGACCTCGCGGCCATCACGCTCGAACACGCCACGCCATTGTGTGACGTTGGGATTCTCATAATGACGGTTGATTCCGGGATTGACGTTCTGCTCGGCCGCCAGTGGCATCGCCGCAAAGGCAAAAATCAGTATCCCGGCCAGCCTGCATCGCAAGTTTGACTTCTCGATAGTCAGCTCCTCTAGATGGTCGAACAATCTTTTCACCCGCCTGTCGGGCATCGCAGCCGGACAGGAACTCCGGCCTTCAGCCACCGCCGCGGTGAAATCCTCGCTCGAAGCGACGGATGAACTCGCTCGCCTGGTCAGGCGATGCAGCCTCCAGGTCGATGGTTACCGCGAGCACCGGCAGCCTTAGCGAGCCCATTGCACGTTCGGGCATGGGCTGGATCCGGATGGTCGCAATGACGTCGCCTCCAGCGGTGGAGACCTGCCACGCGTCGGGTCCGCCTGTGATTGGCCAATCGCGCATGGCGGCCGGCAGCACCCCGCAGAACTCGCCTGTGCTGTAGCCCATCTCGCGAAACAGGGTCTTGCCTTTTTCTTCACTCACCCGCCGGCAACCGGGGGCCAGACCGCAATGACATCACCGTCTTCCAGCAACGCCTGATCGCGTTCCTCCTGGTGCAGAAAAACCCCGTTGCGCAACACCAGGTGCGCCTGCTGGAAAGGTACCTGGTAACGGTCCAGCAGTACATGTGCCGTCGTACCGGGATCAACATCCACCTGAACCCGGTGCCGCACCGCCTCGGGCGGCAGATGCTTCATCAGCGAGGCATAGAGTTCCAGCTGCACTCTCATGGCCAATCAGATCACCTGGGTGGTTGCCAGATAGGCTTCCATCAGGCGGGTGGGATCCTGCTTCAGCCGCTGTTTCCATTCCCCAAGCGACGTACGGCGCTGGATCAGGCCACGCAATATACCGACATGCTGTGACAGACCCACCGCATTCGCGCCGATCAGGTGATCACCCTCGAACTGCAGCGACAGGTAACGGAAGTCGTCCGGGGCAAACAGTTCGGCGTGGTCTCCGCCATCGACCCCCTGCCAGGTGCCGAACGAACACGACAGCAGCCCGAGCGTGTCGAGCACATTCATGTTCATGGAGCCTTCGTACGCGGTTTCGCGTCCGCTCATATTGGTCGCGGCCAGGTGGCCATGATCGGACGCGGTAGGCTGGATGGCGTGCACGCTGTATTCGCCGGTGCAGAAATCCAGCCCCTGGGCAACATCACCAGCGGCGTAGATATCCTCGACATTAGTGCGAAAATGACGATCGATGAGCACGCCCTGCTGCACCTCGACGCCGCTGCCTTCGAGGAAACCGACATTCGGCCGCACGCCGGTCGCGGTAATCACCAGGTCGGCACCGATATGGGTACCATCCGCCATTACCACCCCGTTCGGTTCGACGGCGTCGACGCCCACCCCCGTGTACACGGTCACCCCTTTGGACTCGCACCAGCGCTTGAGAAGCTCACCGGCATTCGGGCCCATCATGCGCGGCACCATGCGCTCGCCCTGTTCGATCACCGTAAGCTGCACACCGCGCATCCCGAGCGCCTCGAGGATGATGCTGCCGATGAAACCGGCCCCGATCAGGGCAACCCGGCTGCCGGCGGGCACCCGCGCCTGGATGGCGCGCGCATCGGCCAGGGTCCAGCAGGTCGACACATTGTCGCCATCGATACCGGGCAGTGGTGGACGCGCCGGACTCGAGCCGGTAGCGACCAATAGTCTGTCATAGCCCAGGGTATCGCCGTTCTCCAAGGTCACTTGATGTGCCACGGAATCCACGCGCCGGACCCGTGCCTGCGTCACCTCGATGTTCAACGATGCAAAATGGTCGGCGCGTTCACGCAGATGGGTGCCCTGTTCCTCGATCTGATTCATCAGGAGATAAGGGATGGCCATGCGCGAATAGGGCGGCTCGGGTTCGTCGCCAAGGATACGGATACCGGCCTCGGCATCCAGCTTGCGCAGCGTCTCGGCTGCATTCACGCCCGCCGGGCCCGCCCCGATAATCAGATACTGCATGGTTTACGGCTCCGCAGATAAGAGGGAGAAACCGCCGCGCCCGGGAGAGGCGCGGCGGTGCCTGCACTATGGATCACAGTGCCAGGCGACTGCGTGTCTCGTCCTTGATCTGGCCGTCAACGGTCCAGCCACGCAACTCGTAGTACTCCGGCAACATCTTGCCCAGATCATTGACCCGTCCCTGTGCCGGACCGACATTGGCCGCATCCTTCAGCAGGCGTTTGGGCAGGGTGTCCTGATCTGCGGTCATACCGGCGCGCATGTTGAAGTCACGCTCCAGGTTCCAGATCCGCTCACCGACCTCGAGCATGCGGTCCACGCTCCAGTCGCCTTCACAGGCGGCATCGACCTGAGGCGCGATGTTCTCCATGCTCCAGGCAAAGGTGGTGAACACGCACAGGCCGGCCGAATCGACCGCCGCGGTCGCATCCTGGAAGGCCTTGACAAGTTCGGCCTTGCCCTCGGTAACCAGCGGATCGGTCTTGACCGGGATACCCAGCACCTCCGAGGCGACCGTATAGCCGCGCAGGTGACAGGCGCCGCGGTTGGAGGTCGCATAGGCCAGGCCCATGCCCTGGATACCGCGCGGGTCGTAGGCGGGGAACTCCTGACCCTTTACGGTCATTGAGAGGTCCGGCATGCCGTACTTCTCGCACAGGCGCTTCGACCCCAGGCCCAGGTCCCTGCCGAAGCCCTCGCCCTTGGCGGTCAGCTCGGCCATCTTGACCAGGGCCTCGGTACCATCGAACTTCAGGTCTATACCACCAGTGTGCTCGGTGGTGATGGCCCCCTCTTCGAAAAGTTCCATGGCCGCGGCCACGGTGGCACCGAACGAGATCGGATCCATACCGTCCTCGTTGCACAGGAAATTCACATAGGTCAGGGCATCGAGGTCGTCCACCCCGGTATCCGAACCCAGCGCCCAGGCCGCCTCGTATTCCAGGCCACCGGAGTTGCCCCAATACTCGGGTTTGTTCTCCACGCTGAAATGGCCACGGTCGACCGTCGAGATACGCCCACAGGCGATGGTGCAGCCGAAGCAGCCGGCATTGGTGGTCAGATTGGGCTTGCCGTCACTGGCACGCGGCTCGTGCATGGCCTCGCCGGAGATCTTCTCGGCGCCGGCAAACTGCACCTCGCGCATGTTGCGCGTCGGCATGGCGCCCATGCCGTTGATCACGTTCATCAACACCTGGGTGCCGTAGGTCGGAAGACCCTGGCCGGTAACCGCATTCTCGGCAAGCACCGATTTACCCGCATTCACTGCGTCCATGAACCCCTTGGGATCCGCGATATTGCCGACACCCAGGGTGCCGCGAACGGCGACCGCCTTGAGGTTCTTCGAGGCCATTACGGTCCCCACACCGGAGCGCCCGGCGGCGCGGTGCAGATCGTTGACCACCGCCGAGTACAGGCATCCCTGCTCGGCCGAACGGCCTATACAGGCAATACGCAGCAGCGGATCCTGATGCTTCTTGTGCAGCATCTCGTCTGCCTCCCATACGGTTTTGCCCCACAGGTCGGCGGCCGAGCGCAGTTCGGCTTTGTCATTTTCCAGATAGAGGTACACCGGTTCGGGCGACTGGCCCTCGAAGATGATCATGTCCCAGCCGGCGTTCTTCATCTCCGCCCCGATGAAGCCGCCCGAGTTCGAGCAGGCTACCAGGCCGGTCAACGGGCTCTTGGTGATCACCGAATAGCGGCCTCCGGTAGAGGCCATGGTCCCGGTCAGGGGGCCGGTCGCCATGATCAGTTTGTTGTGCGGGCCGAGCGGATCGCACTTTGGGTCGATCTCTTCCGCCAGGTATTTGGTTGCCAGTCCTCGCTGGCCAAGATATTCGTTTGCCCAAGTCATGTTGAGCGCTTCGGCGATGCAGGTGCCGGTGTTCAGGTCGACACGCAGGATTTTTCTGGTCCAGGCCATGTGTTTTTCTCCCAATCCTCAAGCCGAACCAGCCAGGCTCTGCCCGGCGTATTCGCGCATCTTGTCCAAGCCGGTCCAGTCGGCATCGATGTAGGTGATGGCCGCCGTCGGACAGGCCGAGGCACAGGCCGGATCACCACCGCAAAGATCACACTTGACCACCTTGCCGCTGGCCGAGCTGTAATTGACCGTCCCAAACGGGCAGGCAATGGTGCAGACCTTGCAGCCTACGCAGCGTGATTCCACGACCACCTTGGCCCCGGTGTTGGCATCTATCTGGATAGCATCGACCGGGCAGGCCTTCTGACACCAGGCATCGGCGCACTGGGTGCAGGTGTAGGGTACGAACCTACCCTCCTGATGAAAAGTGAACACCTTGATGCGTGACTTGGAGGGATTGAAGATCCCTTCGTTCTCGTAGGAACAAGCCATCTCGCATTGCAGACAGCCGGTACACTTTATGGGGTCGATATGCAGAGCTCGCTGCATGGGAATCTCCTTTATGGATTACTCGGCGCCTTTGTGAAGTTTTTTTTGCGCCTGAACCCTTATTTGTAGCATCCCTGCACGCGAGTTCAATCCGGAGGTGAAAATTGAGGCCGAAAAGGTCGTTTTGAAAGCGAACGCGGCGTCAACAAACCGTCTTATTGCAGAACTGGTAGCATTAACCCCAGGTCCATAAAAGGGTAGTCTCTTTGCCATGGATGCCGTAAAGCAGGGAACGAAGAATGCCGCCATCGCTCGGAAAACAATCATGAACACTGACAGCAACGGAAAATATCTCGTCCTGATCAGCATCCATGGCCTGATCCGCGCGCATGAGCTGGAACTCGGTCGCGACGCGGACACCGGGGGACAGACCAAGTATGTGGTCGACCTCGCCAGGGCCCTGGCCGCTCATGACGAAGTCCGGCAGGTCGACCTGGTGACTCGCCGGGTGTCCGACCCGGCGGTCAGCGTTGAATATTCCGCGCCGATCGAAAACCTGTCGGATAATGCCCGCATCATCCGTATCGACGCCGGCCCGGGCGAGTATCTCCCCAAGGAACAGCTTTGGGACCATCTCGACAGCCTCATGGACAACCTGGTGAACTGGCTCAACGAACAGCCGCGCCGACCGGATATCGTACATACGCACTATGCCGACGCCGGTTACGTGGGCGTGCGCCTGTCCAATCTGCTGGGGATTCCACTTATCCATACCGGACACTCGCTTGGTCGCGACAAGCGCAAACGTCTGCTGGCGCGAGGCCTGTCACGCGAAGCTATCGAGGACACCTACAATATCGCGCGCCGCATCGATGCCGAGGAAGAGACCCTCGCCAATGCCGACCTGGTGATTGCCAGCACCCATAATGAGATCGAAGAACAATACGGCTTATACAACTATTACGACGCCGGGCGGATGGCCGTCATCCCGCCGGGCACGGACCTGGATCAATTCCACCCGCCGGTCGCAGATGAAAATATCCCTTTCACCGCGCAGGTGGAGCGCTTTCTGACAGACCCGCAGAAGCCGCTGATACTGGCCCTGTCGCGTCCCGACGAGCGCAAGAATATCCTGACCCTCATCGAGGCCTACGGCGAATCCCGGGCGCTGCAGGAGAAGGCCAACCTGCTTATCATCGCCGGCAGCCGCGACGATATCCGCGACCTGGAACTCGGCGCCCAGTCGGTACTGACCAATATTCTGCTGCTGATCGACAGTTACGACCTGTATGGCCATGTGGCAATACCCAAGCGCCACCAGGCCAGCGAGGTCGAACAGATCTATCGCCTGGTTTCCGCGAGCGGCGGTGTGTTCATCAATCCGGCACTCACCGAACCTTTCGGCCTGACCCTGCTCGAGGCAGCTGCCAGCGGCCTGCCCCTGGTCGCGACTGAAAATGGCGGCCCGGTCGACATCATCGCCAATTGCGCCAACGGCATACTGATCGATCCGCTGGACAAGGAGGCCATCGCTTCGGCATTACTCCGCCTTCTGGGCGACCGAGAAGCCTGGCTGCTGGCATCACGCAACGGCATAGAGGGCGTGCGTAAGCACTACTCGTGGCAGGCGCATGCGGATGCCTATCTGGACAAGATTCGGCACCTGCCCAAGAAGAGCCAACCCATCCCCAGCGACCAGCCTACACCACGCTCGTCGCACTACCGCGACCGCGCCATCTTCACCGACATCGACCAGAACCTGATCGGCAACGCGAGCGCCTTGCATCGTTTCGTAGAGGTGATGGGCCGAAACCGCAAATGCGTCAGCTTCGGGATCATTACCGGGCGCCGCATAGACAGCGCACTGGCACTGCTAAAAAAGAATGGCATCCCCACGCCTGATGTATTGATCACCAGCCTGGGCACCCGCATCCATTATCGCCAGGGCCTGACCGAGGACGGCTACTGGGCCGATCACATCGATCACAACTGGAACCGGCCGCAGGTCCAGCGTGTACTGGCCGAATTACCTGGCCTGAAGCTTCAGCCCAAGCACGAGCAGACGCGCCTGAAACTGTCCTATTTCATCGACCCTCGAAAGGCACCTTCACCGGACGAGATCATTGCCCTGATCCGGCAGCGTGAACTGACCGCCAATGTCATGTCCTCATTCGGCCAGTTCCTCGATATCGTGCCGTCACGTGCCTCCAAGGGTCAGGCCCTGCGCTATGTCTCGCAACGGCTGGACATTCCGCTTGAACACATTCTGGCCGCAGGCGGTTCGGGTGCGGATGAAGACATGCTCAGGGGCAACACCCTGGCGGTGGTCGTCGCCAACCGGCATCACGAGGAACTGTCGCAGCTGGTCGATCAGGAACGGGTCTATTTCGCCGGCCAGCCACATGCGCTGGGCATCCTGGAGGCGATCGAACATTACGATTTCTTCAATTCCTGCCAGGTACCGCAGGACTGATGACTGCACCACTCCTTATCTGTACTGACCTCGACCGGACCCTGATACCCAACGGCCCGCAGTCCGAGTCCGCTGCAGCCCGCAGCCATTTCAGTACCCTGGCCGCCCGCCCCGAGGTGACCCTTGCCTATGTCACTGGACGCCATCGCGCGCTGATCGAACGTGCAATCGTAAACTACCGCCTGCCAGTGCCCGACTTTGTTATCGGAGACGTCGGCACCACCATCTACCGCGTCGGTCCGGACCAGCTGTGGCAGAAACAGACTGCCTGGGAAGACGAGATCTCGAAGGATTGGGGCGGCAAGAGCCATGCCGACCTCAAGGCACTGTCGGTAGACATTCCCGCCCTGAGGCCTCAGGAGCGCACCAAACAGAACGATTACAAACTGAGCTATTACGTGCCCTTGCACATCGATCGCAACACACTGTCGGCCATGATCGACGCGCGACTCAAGGCCAGCGGTGTGACGGCGCGCCTGATCTGGAGCGTGGACGAACCCACGGGTATCGGCCTGCTGGACATACTGCCGGCACGAGCCTCGAAATACCATGCACTGGAGGCACTCATGCAGCTGCACGACTTCGGATACGCCGATACCGTATTCTGCGGTGACAGCGGCAACGATATCGAGGTCCTGATCAGCCCTATACCTTCGGTACTGGTGGCAAACAGCCAGCCACAGGTGCGCGAACTGGCGACCAAGCTGGCAGCCCAGGGCGGTCATGCCGGACAACTGTACATCGCGCAGGGCAAATTTCACGGCATGAACGGCAACTACAGCGCGGGCATTCTTGAAGGCATCGCCCATTATCACCCGCACACCCTCGCCTGGATGGGGTTGACCGAGGCCAGGCAGGGCGTATGAACGACCGACGCCCATGCATCTTCGGCGAGGTGCTGTTCGATCACTTTCCCGATGGCAGCCGTGTCCTCGGCGGTGCACCGTTCAACGTTGCCTGGCATCTGCAGGCCTTTGGCCTGGCCCCGCACTTCATCAGTCGGGTCGGCAAGGACACCGAGGGAGACACCATCCGGGATGCAATGCATGCATGGGGCATGGACACCAGCGGTCTGCAGACGGACCCGGCCTACCCGACCGGCCGTGTCGAGGTGTCTTTTGTCGACGGTGAGCCCAGATACGATATTGTGCATCCCTGTGCCTACGATGCGATCGAGCCGCGCGCGCAGGCGTCAGGCTGTGACCTGCTGTATCACGGCAGCCTGGGCCTGCGCGATACCGGCTCGCGGCAGGCACTCGAACAGATCAAGGCACGCCGGCCGGAAATCGTGTTCGTCGACGTCAACTTGCGCCCGCCGTGGTGGCACAAGCAACAGGTGCTGGACCTGCTGCACGGTGCCGATTGGGTCAAACTCAACACCGATGAACTGGCGCAACTCCATCACTC
>CAZCDY010000034.1:4951-16438 GCA_964497145.1 uncultured Gammaproteobacteria bacterium | reverse complement strand
GTATGGGATCCAGGGCCTGCTGCTTACCCATGGCGCTCAGGGTGCCGAGCTGTTGACCGCCACAGGTGGACACTTCAAGGTGCGGCCTGACAGCGGCGTTCGCGTTGCCGACACCGTGGGGGCAGGCGACGCCTTTGCATCGGTAATGATCCTGGGCCTGATCAATGCGTGGCCCACCCCAATCACCCTGCAGCGGGCGCAGGACTTTGCCTCCAGCATCGTCGGCAATCGTGGTGCCACGGTGAGCGATCCGGACTTTTATCAATCCTTTACTGGAAAATGGAACCAAGGGGCCTGATCGGCCTTGCGCAATCATGTACGAGCAGGTATCGCACTCTCTCCTCAACAAGATTCTGGACCGCTTGAAAACGGACACCCGCAAGCGTGACCTGCGGCACTTCTACACGCGCCTTGGGGCCAACTTCTATGCGATTTATTCGCTGTTTCACCACCTGTACGGCGAACGCAAGGATTTCGAAAGCCAGATGGTACGGCTGATTGATGTCCTGGCAGCGCAGTACATAGAACGCGACGATGAGCTGAAGGCGATCGATATCGAGCGCGAACAGAACCACAATTGGTTCCTCAGCCAGGAATGGGTCGGCATGGCGCTCTATACCGACAGCTTTGCCGACAACCTGCAGGGATTGCAGGGACGAATCAGCTACCTGCAGGAACTCGGCATCAACATGCTTCATCTCATGCCGATGATGCGATGCCCGGCAGGGGCCAGCGATGGCGGCTACGCCGTGAGCGATGCGCGCAATCTGGATGAACGTCTAGGCACACTCCAGGACCTGCGATCACTGGCACACAATATGCGCAGGCGAAATATGCTCCTTACCATGGACGTCGTGGTAAACCACACCTCTGACGAGCACCAATGGGCGCGGAGCGCTCGCGAAGGAGACAGGACCCACCAGGACTACTATTACATTTTTGACAATCGCGATATCCCGGACATGTTCGAGGAGACCATGCCGGAGGTGTTTCCCGAGACAGCTCCGGGCAATTTCACCCTCGACGAGGACATGGGCAAATGGGTGATGACCGTGTTCAACAGCTACCAGTGGGACCTGAACTACAGCAACCCGGCGGTGTTCATCGAGATGCTGGACATCATCCTTTTCTGGGCCAATCAGGGTGCAGACATCGTACGCCTGGATGCGGTGGCCTTCCTGTGGAAGAAAATAGGCACCACCTGTCAGAACGAGCGCGAGGCACACCTGATCCTGCAGCTGATGAAGGACTGCAGCCAGGTCACGGCACCAGGCGTGCTGTTCATCGCCGAGGCCATTGTCGCGCCGGTCGAGATCATCAAATACTTCGGCGAGGACGCCGTTATCGCCAAGGAGTGCGAGGTAGCCTATAACGCCACCTACATGGCCTTGCTGTGGGAGGCGGTAGCGACCAAGAATGCCAAACTGCTCGACCAGGGAATACGCAGCCTGCCGGATAAACTCGATCGCGCAACCTGGCTGAACTACCTGCGCTGCCACGATGACATCGGCCTCGGTTTCGACGATACCGATATCGTCCACGCGGGCTACGAGCCATCTGCCCATCGCCGCTTCCTGGTGGACTATTTCACCGGCGCCTTTGAAGGGTCACCGGCACGCGGCCAGCCATTCGGTCGCAACGACAAAACCGGAGACGCCCGCATCTCCGGCGCGCTCGCCTCCCTTGCGGGTCTGGAGCACGCGGTCGAGAGCGGCGACGAGGACGCCTTACAGCAGGGCATCGACGTAATTTTGCTACTCCACAGCATGATCATGTCTTTCGGCGGGATCCCACTACTGTATTACGGCGATGAAATCGGCACGCTCAACAATTACAGCTTTCTCAAAGACCCGAACAAGGCCGGTGACAACCGCTGGATGCATCGTCCAAAAATCGACTGGCAGAAGGCGGAACTGCGCCATCAGCACGGCACCGTTCAGCAGCGATTGTTCGAAGGCCTGAAAAAAATGATCGCAGTGCGCAAAAGCACGACTGCCTTTGCCGACTACAACAACCGTGAGTTGCTGGAAACCGGCAACCCGCATCTGTTTGTATTCATGCGCAACAATCCGTTTCTGCTCAACAACACGGTGTTGGTCGTCGGCAACTTCGATGCGGCGCCGCAGTCACTTAACCTCAGGGATCTGGGTAATCGTGGTCGCTTTGAGTATGGCCGGTTGAAAGACCTGTATTCAGGCGAATCACCGACCCTTTTCAAAGATCAGCTGGTAATACCACCGTTTCGCTTTTACTGGCTGTCAGACCAGGGGCTCAACTGAGTGCCTTCGGGCAGTCCGTAGAAGAAGTCCGCGACCCCTGTCTCCAGCGAATACCCGGCGCCCGCGACCAGCAGGCTGCACACAGCACCTGCAATCCATGGCCAGACGTCGTGCCTGGCCTCCTCAATGCAGGGCCCTGCCACAGCCAGAATACGCTCTTCCGTCGAACAACAACGAAACCCTGGTTTCAAATGACTCGCCGCTCATGGAATCGCTGCAACTCCGGGCCTCGAGTGTGATCCGCAGGTGATGGGCGGCATTCTGCAGTTCGTAGCTGCTGGTAAGCGAGGCCGAATCACTCACCGGTGGAACAAAAGAAAACTGGTGGGGATCCTGGCCATAGTTATGGGTAAACAGGACCGTTTCATTATCGAAGATCTCCAGATGCCAACCCGGTTCATTACCGATGGCGCGGAAATCCACGCCCCTGAACTTGGCATCCTCCCAGATGGCTCGCGCACGATCGCTTCTACATGCCAGGTAAGTCCGGCCGCCCAACACGAATGTGGCTTCATCGCCCTTGGACCAATATGACACCAAGCCATCACTGAATCTTGCGCCGGAGGCCGACACCACTCGCGGCAGCCTTTTGGTCCCGGAAGCGAGGAACAGCCAAGCTGCATCACCCTCAACCCTTACTGTAAACGGACCGCCCTGCACGCATTCGTAGACGTAAGTCTGCCCACTACGGGCTGTCGTATCAGGATCCGGATCAGGGACTGAACCGGCGCGCGACATCGCGGCCGTACACGCTGCGAGTGCTGCCAATGCGGGCCACAGCACAGCACCAGCGAAAAGATTCGATAAGCGGATCAAAGTAGACTTACCTGCTGTTATGGATACCAAATCCAGCGGCTATCTGCTCTCCGCTTTTTCAAAGTTAGTCGGGGCATTCCAGATACGGTACCTGACCTCGTATCCATCCGGCACGTACACCACGACAGGGAGACGACTGTTGTATGCAATATGCAGCGGAGAAGCAGTGACAAAGCGTTCAATCCGAGCAGATCCGGGAGGCGGTGCCATCATGGTGCTCACGGTCGTGGAAGGCCCTGACAATTCGTAGTAGGTATATCCCCAGCCCTTCAATGTTCGCGGCTCGATGCGATTGCCCAGGCGCAAGAGATTCACACCATCGGCAAGCATGTGCCTGCCGGCAAGAATCTCAACCCTGAAGGACTCGTCTTCGCCCCGTTCCTTGTGCGGCAACACAATAACGAAACGCTGCATGCCAGGCCCTGGTGGTGGAAAGGCCTTCAACTCAGCATGCTCTGCGGCACAGGCGAAGCCCGCCAGCAACATCAGGCCCACTGCGAGCAACTTTGTCAGCATTTCTTTCATAATCAATCCCACCCCCTCCAATCCGCCTACGCCACGATTCTAACGCCGAACCCATCTGACCAGTACCAGGACAGACAACCGCCGCACACGCAACCGGAAATCCTCGAGTTACCCTATGCAAAGAAACCAATGCCAATGCCGCGAAAAATGAGCGCTATCGGTGCCCGGACACAACGCACTCACCCCCCTGCGATTCGAACTCGAACCCAGCCGGCCCGGCGTTGATTACGGGGATTCCCGCGATCTCTGATTGCTGATTGCAGTCTTCGTGGATATGGCCGCATACGACAAAACCAGGCCTCGACTGCTCGACAAAGTTTCTGATCGCCCTGCTCCCTACATGCTGCTGCGTCGCGAGGGCGTCCAGGCACCCAAACGGAGGCGAATGCGTTATGAGAACAAAGGGGTTACCGGGACGCGACAGGAGCTGCCTGGCGTCATCTTCGGAAAGATCCACTGTCCAGGGCCCGAAGGGCGTCTCGGGAACACCGCAGCCAATGCCAAAGAATGTAACACCCCCTACCTCCAATTCCTCCCCATGCAGGACATGAAAGTTGTGCAGGCCTTTACAGGCCTCGAGCAGTTCGCTCTGGCTTTCGTGATTACCCGGCACCAGAATGGTGGGCACCTGAATATCTGCCAGCGCATCGATGGTCTGCTTTAAACCCTTTCGCAAAAGCCCGAAATCACCGGCGCCAATGGCGAAATCGACACCCTTAGACCGGCGGACGATCTGCTCGCAGGCGTCCAGATCGCAATGAACATCACTGAAGAGGATGTATTTCATGCTTCAACTCCTTCAGGGAAGTGCGGGCGTCAGGCTTATCTCGCTCAAAACCTGTAAGGCATTTCTTTCACACCCATCGCAAGAATCCCATTCCGACAGAACATGCAGAAACAGGTCCAGCTACCGACCTATTTATGCAACTTCCACGTATCTTCGCTTTTGTGTGCTTTCTTTATCCTGACGCTCTTTCTGCAGACTTTCCTGACCCGGCCTTCATGCAGACTGGTGGCTGAGGCAATTTCTGTCGTCGAACCGGTACCATTGCGGTCCGGCAATCCTGAATCCTTAAGAAATTCCGCCACGATCATTTCGTCCCGCTTGAACTTCAACCAGCCGAACAGTCCCAGGATCGCCACCGCGGCAAGGATCAACAGCACAGTCTGCACGATTCCGTTGTCAAGAAAATCGTTCATACCGTTTCCGCAAGAGGACTCAGCGAGTCCTGAGCCCGCAGCAAACGGCCGCGCAGCCCGACACATCGCGAGAGCCATTCCGGGCTGACTGCCAATAAACCCGGACTATTCACTCCTGATCTGCCAGCAGAGCAGGATGATCGCGCTCCACCACCATTAAGAAGACAAGTGACTCCTCCTTCGACAGCCCTCTTTGTTCGAGGATCTCGGCAAGACGCGCCTTCCGTTGCGTATTGATCCCGAATAGAGCCTCTTCCACAGAAACACCCTCCCGCTGCCAAAATCTGGACTCCCTTTCCCGAACGAGTGACTGATAATCTGCAGCCTCTTCAGGCCGAAGGCTTCTTTCTTTCCTCACTGCCTCGTACTCAGTTTCGCGTTCCGATCTGGCTGGCGGCAGAAAAATTTTCGAGTTACTTTCAAAAGGGCTTTGGCTTGGCGAAGAATCGAACACCTGTGGCCCAAGCACAAGATAGCCGATACCTAGCACGACCACCCAAACTGCTATGCGTAGTAAGACATGGATCATTTGCTTTTTCTAACGCTGAAGATCAGCCTCGGCAACAAACCGGGCGAAACGAGCCGCGTCTTTTGCCCCCCCGATTGCATGTTGCCGTTCGTCGGACAAACGTCATTCGATTCCGGCAATCTGTTTGTCGAGAGTCGAAAGGCCATCTACGACCAAGCTTGGCTCTATCCCCCACGGATCAAAGATCGCTTGCGGTGAACGTCGGACCCAGGCCGCGCGCATGCCTGCAGATATCGCCCCAATGACATCAAACGGATTACTTGAAATCAGCCATGCATTGCCGCCCGACGCGCCTGATGATCTCAAGAAGTGGCTATAGACAGCTGGACTCGGCTTGAATGACCTGATGTCGTCCACGCTCACAACCCCAAGGAAAAAGTCTCTTATACCGGCACCCGCAAGCAATCCCTCGACGGCTTCTGCGCTGCCGTTGGAAAATGCGTACAGGCGATAGCCGGCAGCCTGCAATCGCGCCAAGGCATTTTCCACATCGTCGAAGGCAGGAAGCCTCCGATAGCTGTCGAGTAGCTCCTGCTTTTGTTCTTTCGTCAGTGAGACGTCAAAGCTCATGCAAGTGTAATCGAGTGCATGGCCGGTACAGACGGCAAAGTTTTCGTAATTCTGCATCAATCCGCGACGAAAGGAATATTCCAGCTGTTTCTCCCGCCAGGTTTGAGAAAACACCTTCGCCCTGTCGCCCACCAGTTCCCGCAGCGTCGAAACAACACCGTGTGTATCAATCAGTGTCCCGTATACATCGAAAGCGAGTGTTACTGGCATTAATTACTTCCCATGTGGTGAAGGGCCCAGGTTCCGGCCACTTCTGAGGCCCCGTCGAATCCAATAAGTGCCGCCTCCGGCCCGTCGCTCACGCAGCGCCATCCCATCGAACCCAATCTTTCAATGAACTCGGCCGCCTTTTGCTCACAATAATTTTCCTTATTCTCTGCATGCCACAACGCGCGTGGCAAAACATTCTCGTTCGGCTTGGTATAAAAGACTTTGCAGGGAATTCGGGCAGGGGCCTCTGGATAGAAAACCACCACGTGCCGAACGAGATCGGCGTTCCGACAGGTCCATGAGCTTGCAGAAACTTCTGCAGCCAGCCCGAGCAATACCAACACATATACCAGGGAACCGATACTACGGGAATTCATGGTATCGCCCTTCCCTCTCCACAAAGCCCCGGACCTCGTTTCAAGATCCCCCAGCCCACTGACGCCGGAGTCGTGGCCTGACTGCGGCCCGGCAAGCGAAGTGAGCGATTTCATGCACTTGCGGGATGCCGACTTCCTCGTAGGAATACTGACCAGCTTGATCAGCATACGGAACGCAAATAAACATAGCTCGATCCTGCGGTGGACAAAGAAATCCTTTCCCTTTCGAGTTCCCCGAAACCTATCCGCAACGGACTTCAATTGACCAAACCCCATGCAGCTCCCGATAGAACGATGCCATGGCCTGGCTGCAATCGAGGCGGTGCCTTTATCGAACGGATGTGGCCGGCCTCGGAAGGCAACTCGCCTGCCACCCTGGATGCATGAAGCGTGCATCTTTCATTCCTTAGAATCGACTTGCCAAGTTTAGCAGGCAGCTGGATAGCGGATATGCCAATGAAAGAATGCCGAAACAGCCCGACTGCACGAATATCTCACTGATTGCGTTCTTGATCGCGGCTCAAACCCGGCAAACAGGCGCCAGCGTCGCCGGTCGTCCTCATTTGCCGGCCAAGGTACAGCGTTAGGCGGGTGCTGCCCGCTTTTGGGTGCCACACATGGGCCGTGGAGTAGAAGTGCTCCAGAAACACCGCGACAGGTACAAAGATCAAAAGCCAGTTCAGCATGTCTGCATTTCGACTTAAGCCGTACAGTGCATTTTATCGGTGACCACGATTCCATTCTCTAGGCGTTATTCACTTATGCGCAATCGGTTTTTCAGTAAACAGGTAGTCTTTCAACTCTTTGTCGAAAGACGGGTCTTTGCGGCGGATCCATTCCAAAACCATCGCTGCATGCTCTTTCTCTTCATCCCTGTTATGAGCAAGGATCGCCTTCAATTCGTCATCTTTGCATGCATCCACCCGCTGGTTGTACCAGTCAACGGCCTCTAGCTCTTCCATCAGAGATATAATCGCCCGATGCAGATCTCTTGTCGCATCGGTCAGTTCACTGATTGGTTCGTGGTAACCTTCATTCGCCATTTGTTTTTCCTCGCTATAGATATCGATACTGTCGGTGGCGCCCAATAGGTAGCGCCCGTTGCATAATGATGCCGCCGGCCGACGAAAAAGGCATCAGGTTCCGGGCATCCGAGTAGCCAAAACGAACGGCTTGACGGATCTGTCAGTCCCACTTTGCCCGACTCACCCTCGCCACGCGTGCGTGTTCGTGATCTGCACGCAAAAACCGGGGGCTTTCTTCCAATGATTTCTTTCGCCCTTTCGGTACTTTCTTCCTTCATGGAGCTTCCTGAGTTACGGATGGCATGCATTGTCCTCCCCCTCTCCCGCCTCCTTCAGGGATTGCAGCAGCCTCTGATCTTTATCAGCCAACGCGACCAACTCTTTTCTCAGGTCTTCATTCATTGCCGATATGAGTCGGCTAACGTTGTACAAACAGACGCGGGTAACGGGCGTACCATCTGCCGCACCGAATACTGTTTACCACCTTGCTGGCCACTATGTCATTGCCCCGACCAAAGAGCGCAGCGCAGCTGCACCACTTGGCGTGAAGAACCATATGAATGCTCCACAGTTCACAATAACCGTCGCCCAGAAAACCACTCGAAACGACTGCTTCTTGGATTTGTGACGCAATTTCTGCTGGGCAACGATAGCGCCTGGCCAGCCACCGACAAGCGAAAGCATGTGCAGGGTATTCTCCGGAGTTCGCCAACCACCTTTCCTCGCTGCCGATTTATCCACAGCGTAAACCATGAAAGTGATCAGGCTAGCAACCACATAGGTGGCGAATACCACTGGCGGTATCCCCGATGTGATAACAGAAATACCAGCGGCCAAGAGAAAAAAGGCGGCGCCAGCGATTGCAAGCACTCCACTTCGCTTCTTTGTTTTCTGACGAATACGATCCCCTGCCAATGTCGCCTGCATAGCGCATGCTCTACCCTGCTTGTCCGTGGATGCAGCGTAGGTCACAACCTGGCCAACCGCAGGCCGGCGATTTCGATTATCGAAGGCCTTGATATGGATGAACATACGTTTACCCCCGCCAATAGGCTCGATAAAACCGTATCCTTTTTCATCATTCCAAGACGCTATTTTTCCCTTTATACGCATATTGGTCTTTTTAGGGAGAGCATTAGGGTAACGGGCGCGCAACTTGCTGCGCGTCCCGGTGGAAGGCAGCGAACGCGTTGGCCGACATGTTCGCTGCCACGATGCCTGGGACATTAGACCGATCCATAATGACGCCTCCTCTCCGCGGTAAAAGCCCACCAAGGTTTTGGTTCATCTCCGCTCATGAAACTCGTAACAGACATGAACACATCCAAAACACAGGGATCATGCCTGATCCCACTCTTACGACACAGCACCAGATATAGCTTGAGCGGATCTTTTCCCACAAGTTGCTTCGGTGTCTTGATGCCGATGAACTCTAGATCTTTGGCCATGGCCGGACCAATGTTCGGAAGATCCGTCAGCTGGCGCAAGCGGTCACGTTCGACTTTGGCAGGATTCATGGCCGCTGATGACGAATTGATCAGCCTCGGCAAGCGAGGCTTGCAGATGTCGAGGTATGCACAGCGAACGGCTTGAACGGTTCGTGGGACGCACTGTGTTTATCCAGCCGCCGCTGCATCGTTCCATTTCTCTTCAGTCCCCAGCAGGTCGAGCACCAATACGGTGATGAATTTTCCACGGCAGACCCTTTGACGCAAAGTGGAAATCACCAATCTCAGCAGGGATCATGTTACTGCCTTGTTACTGTTGTCTAAAGCCTGGTTCAGCGTCACCGCACACGGAGCGGCTTTTTTCGGGGCAATACCGAAGGCATGCGCAAAACGCAGCGGATTTTTCGGGGTCCGCAGGACGTCCCGCGATCAGGCTTCCAGGGCCTCCCAGCGTTCGTATGCATGGGCCAGTTCTTTCTCGATCTGCTGCATGCGCTGATTCAGATCGCTGACCTTCTCGGGCGACTCACGGTACAGATCGGGGTTGGCCAGCGCATCCTGGATCTCGGCCGATTCGGCATCCAGCGCCTCTATCCGGCCTGGCAGCTGCTCGAGCTCACGCTGATCCATGTAGCCGAGTTTTTTTGGCTTGGCCGCGTCGGGCTTTTTGGGCTCGGACAGCTTCTTCTGCCCGGCAGATTTGCTGGTCGCCTTTGCCCGCACCGCACGCTGGCGCAGCCAATCGTTATAGCCACCGACATAGGCATTCACCCTGCCCCCACCCTCGAACACCAGGGTGCTGGTGACCACGTTGTCGAGAAAGGCGCGGTCGTGGCTGACCAGCAGCAGGGTGCCCTCGAACTCCAGCAGCAGTTCTTCGAGCAGTTCGAGGGTCTCCAGATCGAGGTCGTTGGTTGGCTCGTCCATCACCAGCACATTGGCCGGGCGGGTAAACAGTTTGGCCAGCAGCAGGCGGTTACGCTCGCCACCGGACAAAGACTTTGCCGGCTGGCGACAACGCTTGGGCGGAAACAGGAAATCCTGCAAATAGCTGATGACGTGCTTTTCCTTGCCACCGATGCTGACCTTGTCGCTACCACCGGCGACATTGTCGATCACGGTCTTTTCCAGATCGAGCTGGTCGCGCAGCTGATCAAAATAGGCGACATCCACCTTGGTGCCAATGTCGATGCTTCCCTGGTCGGGCTTTAGCCTCCCGAGGAGCAGGTTGAGCAGGGTGGATTTTCCGCACCCGTTGGGGCCGATGATACCGATGCGATCGCCACGCAGGATGGTGGTGGAGAAGTCGCGAATGATCGGCTCACCGTCCCAGGCATAGCTGACGCCTTCTGCCTCACAAACCAACTTGCCCGAGCGATCGGACCGGTTCATCGCCAGCCTGACGCTGCCCTGACGACTGCGCCGGTCACCGTATTCGCGTCGCATGGCCTCGAGCCGACGCACCCTGCCCTCGTTGCGCGTGCGCCGGGCCTTTATGCCCTGCCGCACCCAGACCTCTTCCTGTGCCAGCTGCTTATCGAAACGCGCCTGGGCCTGTGCCTCGGCATTGTCCATCTCATCGCGCCGGCGCAGATAGTTCGGGTAGTCGCCAGGAAAATCGGTGATCGAGCCGCGGTCGAGTTCCACGATGCGCGTCGCCAGACGCTGCAGAAAACCACGGTCATGGGTGATGAATACCAGGGTTCCCGGCCAACCGAGCAGAAAATCCTCCAACCAGACGATAGATTCGACATCCAGATGGTTGGTCGGCTCGTCCAGCAACAGCAGCTGCGGATCGGACGCCAGCGCACGTGCCAGCAGCACCCGACGCTTCATGCCGCCGGACAGGGCATCGAAAGAATCATCGGGATTGAGCTGCATGCGCGAGATCACACTCTCGACCTGCTGCTCCATGCGCCAGCCATCCGCGGCCTCGAGGCGGTGCTGGATCTGCTCCAGGCCGGCCAGCGCGGCCTCGCCACTGTCCTCGCCCAGGGCAACGACGGCGGCATGGTATTGCTTGATCAGCTCGGCCGTGGCACCGACACCATCGGCAACGACCTCGAACACCGAGCCATGCAGCTGCTCGGGCACCTCCTGGGTGAGGCGTGCGATGCGCTGTCCCTGGGCGACCACGCGCTCGCCGTCGTCGGCCATAAGGTCCCCGGCGATCAGCTTGAGCAGGGTCGATTTACCCTCACCATTGCGCCCCATCAGACAGATGCGCTCGCCCGCCTCGATCGACAGGTCGATGCCGTCGATCAGGGCGGGGTCGCCAAAGCTCAGGTACAGATTGCGCAAGGTAAGCAGTGCCATCGGGTCGGGCTCGTCTCAAAGGGGCGCAATCCTGTCACAAACTGGCGCTCTCGGCACGCGACAGAGACCGGGTGGGGCAAAACCTGCCCGACGCCACGACCGCGGGTCCGTTAACCCTGAGCGCGCGGGAATCGCCCGCGCACCCCCCCCCTGAAAACCCATCCTTAATCTGAGTTATAAATAATATCCCTG
>CAZCDY010000034.1:0-4941 GCA_964497145.1 uncultured Gammaproteobacteria bacterium | reverse complement strand
CGCTCTCGGCACGCGGCAGAGCCCGGGTGGGGCAAAACCTGCCCGACGCCACGACCGCGGGTCCATTGACCCTGAACGCGCGGGAATCGCCCACAGGCGCCTGAAAACCCACCCTTAATCTGAGTTATAAATAATATCCCTGGCTAGGCGAACTCGTTAAACTTCCCGGATGAACATTCGAGTCCCCTTCAGAGAGGCATGGTCAGGCGAGGCCAACTGCATGCAGTGCTCGCTCCGTAAGTCTGTCCTGTTCGCCGGCGTCAAGGAATCCGACTTCGAAAAAATTCACCACCCGATCAACCAGTTCGTGCTGCAACCTGGACAGCACCTGTACCACGCCGGAGAGGCCGGTGACCGCATGTTCACGATCCGTAGCGGCCTGGTGAAGCTGGTGCAATACCTGCCGGACGGCGCCCAGCGCATCGTAAGACTGGTGAAGACGGCAGACGTGACCGGTCTCGAATCCCTGGTACACAGCCCTTACGAGCATGATGCCATTGTGATGCAGCAGACCGAGATCTGCTGCCTACCCACCAGCACGGTGAAGTCTCTGAGCAAAGACAATCCCGAGCTGCACGTGGAGCTGCTCAAGCGCTGGCAGCATGCGCTCAGCGAGGCGGATGCCTGGCTGACCGAGCTGTCGACCGGCTCTGCGCGCGAACGTGTGGCGCGGTTGCTGCTCCGGCTGATACGCGGTGAAGAGACGGCGGTTTGTACCCTGTTCGGGCGTGAAGACCTGGGCGCCATGCTCGGCATCACCACCGAGACCGCAAGCCGCACCATCGCCGAATTCAAGCGCAAGGGCCTTCTGCAGGAACTCGGCAGCAATCGCTTCCGGGTCGATGCGGAACAGGTCGAGGCCTTGCTACGCAGTTAGCCGATTCGGCCCTGGCCTGTGCCCGGCTTATGCCGCTGACGCCGGCACACGAACAACCCGACCCGGCCTGGGTATACACCTCGGATACCTGCCCATTCTTCGAGCAAACACCTGAACGGGTACCGGCGGGTAAGACCACGAAAGACGCGGAGACCGAAGGGTTATCGATACCCTTGACTTCGCGCCCTTCGTGGTCGGTCGAGATTCGAGAGAAAAAAGCCCTACATCGACATCTCCAGATCGGTCGCCACGGCGTCCACCCCGGCCTGCGCACATTCCTGGTCGGTCTCACCGCTGGGCGCACCGGACACGCCAACACCACCGAGCAGGGAACCACCGACCTGGATCGGCACCCCACCCGCCGACATCACCAGACCCGGAACACGCCCGATAGGCCCGTTGGCACGCTCGGAAAGGTCAGAAGTCGGCACATTGAACATCACCGCCGCATAGGCCTTGCCCTTGGAGATCGGCAGGGTGATGGTCGGCGCGATGGTGTCACGCAGCACCACCTGCGGGATACCCTCACGATCGACCACGGTGACACCGATCTGGATACCCTTCTCACGGCAGGCGGCGATGGTGGCCTGTGCAATCTGGGTCGCGGTATCCAGCGTCATACGCTTGGTCTGGACGATCATGTTGTCTTCTGCCGCCACCGGGGTGGTGGCAAAAGCCGTGGCAAGGATTGCGGCAAGCGAGATATTTTTCACGAAAGTCTCCTTCAGGTTCGTTGTGTTCATGGTTTCAGAAAATAACCCAGCCTGGCGATGAGTTCCTCAGGGCGCCGACCAGCAGGAAGCCGGCAGGCGTGCAAACCGCTGGCGCCAAGAATGACAACCGACAGCTGGGCTTTGAATAGCTTGTTACTCATGCGTTGACCCGGTCTCTACAAGCCACCGGCCTCCAGTGATTTCCTACAACAGCGGCTGCAAGTCCAAGCAGGCCTGCTGCAATCAGGCCCCGGATATACCTGCGCCATAGTGACTGCGCACATAGTCATCCACGATGGCCTGAAAATCAGCAGCGATATTATCGCCCTTGAGAGTCACTGTCTTCTCGCCATCCACATACACCGGCGCCGCGGGTTGCTCACCGGTACCTGGCAGGCTGATACCGATGTTCGCATGCTTGCTCTCGCCCGGCCCGTTGACCACGCAACCCATGACCGCGACATTCATCTCTTCGACCCCCGGATACTGCCTGCGCCACAGCGGCATCTGCTCACGCAGATAGGTCTGGATGTCCTGGGCCAGCTGTTGGAAATAGGTGCTGGTGGTGCGGCCGCACCCCGGACACGCAATCACCATCGGCATGAACGCACGCAGCCCCATCGACTGCAGAATCTCCTGAGCAACCCGGACCTCCTGGGTACGGTCACCGCCCGGCTCGGGAGTGAGCGAGATGCGGATGGTGTCGCCAACCCCCTCCTGCAACAAGACCGCCAGTGCCGCGGTGGAGGCCACGATACCCTTGGATCCCATTCCGGCCTCGGTCAGACCAAGATGCAGGGCATAGTCGCAACGCGATGCCAGGGTCCGGTAAACCCCGATCAGATCCTGCACGCCACTCATCTTGCATGACAGGATAATGCGATCGCGGCCAAGGCCAATCTCCTCCGCCCTGGCGGCGCTGTCGAGTGCCGAGGCCACCATCACCTCGCGCATCATCTGGTCGGCATCCAGAGGCTCAGCCGAGCGCGCGTTCTCGTCCATCATGCGGGCTACCAGCCCCTTGTCGAGCGAGCCCCAGTTCACGCCGATGCGTACCGCCTTGTCGTTGGCGACCGCGGTCTCGATCATGGATGCGAATTGCGCATCGCGTTTCTCCCCGCTGCCAACGTTTCCGGGATTGATACGGTACTTCGCCAGGGCCTGGGCGCACTCGGGATGCTGCTTTAGCAATCGATGCCCGTTGAAGTGGAAGTCACCGACCAGGGGCACGGACACGCCCCGCTTGTCCAATCCCTCGCGGATCGCCGGCACCGCACGCGCGGCGTCGGCGCTGTTGACCGTGATCCGCACCAGCTCCGAGCCGGCGCGCGCCAGGGCAGCCACCTGGTCGATGGTGCCGGCGATATCGACGGTGTCGGTATTGGTCATCGACTGCACCACCACGGGCGCATCGCCGCCGACCTGCACACCGCCAACACGCACCGCCACGGTCTGGTGACGTCTGATCGGAGAAACACTCATGATCGGGAGCCCTCGCTGCCGGCTCGAATTTGAGGTCGGAATCATAGCAAATGGCAGGAGCAGGGGGGTTATTCAGCCAGCGCTGGTGATGCAACCGCAATCCCCGCGCATCGGCGTAGCGCGAAATGAATGAAAAGAATGACGCGGTATTGGAATTGAACAGAGACCGCGGTGCGATACGGCTGACACCTTATGACGTACGCCCTGGGTCCTTGGATCCCCTGCGTACGCAAAAAAGCACAAAAAAAGCCCGGGCATCGCTGTCCGGGCTTTTTTTGACGACTCTGGCCACCTACTTCAGGCGGTTGATACCAAGCATCTTGAGAATGTACTTCTCGTAGATCGGCTCCGAGGTACCCTTTTTCATCTTGCGGATAAAGTACTTCTCGAATGCAATCTTGGCCATGTGCACCCATTTGCCCTTCTTGAACCAGGCGACGTTACGCGGCGGGATCTGCGGCAGGGCCACGAAGGCAGCACCGGTATCGCCCATGTCGGCCAGACAGATGGCATTCCAGGTGCCCTTCTGCTCGGGTTCCTGGCCGTCCAGCTCGCGATGGATGTTGTGCACGATCGCGGTAACCATGGATTCGATCATATAGCCGGTCTTGGGGGCACCGGTCGGCACGGCCGTGGCCTCTACCGGAGGAATGGCAATACAGACACCCGCCGAATATATGTTCTTATAGGTCGGGTTGCGCTGATATTCGTCGACGAACACGAAGCCGCGCGGGTTGCATAGACCTTCGACGGCCATCACGGCGTCCACGCCCTTGAACGCAGGCAGCATCATCGACATCTTGAACTCGACCTCGTGGTCTTTCACCTTGTTGCCGGCGTTGTCATATTCCTCGACAAACATCTTGCCTTCTTCAACCTTGGTGACCTTGGCGTTGGTGATCCACTTCATGTGGTGATTGCGCATCTCACTTTCGAGCATGCCCCGGGAGTCACCGACGCCGCCCAGGCCCAGATGACCAATGTAGGGCTCCGAGGTGACAAAGGTCATGGGCACGCGATCACGCAGCTTGCGCTTGCGCAAGTCGGCATCCATGATAAATGCAAACTCGTAGGCCGGACCGAAGCAGGAGGCAAACGGCATGGCGCCGACCACGACGTGTCCAGGATCTTCCAGCAGGTCCTTGTATTTCTCGTACGCATCCTCGGCGTGATCGACAGAGCATACAGAGGTCGTGTACCCGTCATCCGGCCCGGCACCCTCGACCTCTTCAAAGGCAAGTCGCGGCCCGGTGGCGATGACCAGGTAGTCATAGCTCAGGGTCTCGCCGCCATCGAGTTCCAGCGTGTTGTTCGATGTGTCGATCTTGTCGCAGCGCTTGGCGATGAAATTGATGCCCTTGCGCTCAAGATGAGGCCGGATATCGAAGGTGATGCTCGCACGGTCACGCCAGCCCACGGCTACCCAGGGATTGGACGGTACGAACTGGAAGTAGTCGCGCTCGTTGACTACGGTGACCTCATGTTCACTGCCGAGTTCGTCCCGCAATTCGTAGGCAGCGGGCATGCCGCCGGTGCCGGCGCCAAGAATGACGATATGTGCCATTAAATTTCTCTCCTAAAGAAGGCGGTTCGGAGTCACAGCTACAATGGCGCAGGCTGCTCGATCATACGCGGTGAGCCGAGACATCCAGTTGAATTTCCAGGCCCATCCGAGCTTGCAGGTCGGATGAAACTGGAGGCCGGCATATAATTTTGTTTTGGAGCCAGCCTATCCCGCAGAAGTATCGCACAGTTAAACCTCAGTCTGACAAGGCTTTTTTCGCCCGCAATTCAGTCCAGATCAGGAATTTCAGGATCGAGTAGGAGGCGGGGTCACCCCCGCCGTCCTCTCACACCACCGGACAAGCG
>CAZCDY010000033.1:0-29900 GCA_964497145.1 uncultured Gammaproteobacteria bacterium | reverse complement strand
ACGGCCGGTGCGGCCACCGCGATGGTCGGCTCCCCGACCCCACCCCAGAAACCGCCCGAGGGCATCACGATCACCTCGACCTTGGGCATGTCCGCCATCAGCATGGACGGGTAGGTATCGAAGTTCTCCTGTTCGACGCGACCGCCGCGGATGGTGCATTCACCGTACAGCAGGGCCGAAAGGCCGAATACGAATGAACCCTCGACCTGGGCCTCGATCTGCTGCGGGTTGACCGCGTGACCCGGGTCCGTCGCCGCGACGATGCGATGGATCTTGAGCGCCCCCCGATCGTCGACCGAGACCTCCGCACAGGCGGCGATGTAGCTGGCGAAGGCCTTGCACACGGCAAGACCACGGTACACACCCGCGGCCGCCGGTCTGTCCCAGCCTGCCCGGTCGGCAACCGCATCGAGCACGGCCAGTCCCTTGGGGTTGTCGTGCATGAGCTTGCGACGAAAGGCGAGCGGGTCCGTGCCGCTGGCATGCGCCAGCTCGTCCATGAAGGACTCCATGTAGATTGCGTTCTGATTGACGTTCACGCCACGCCAGAAGCCCGGCGGCACCGGCGGGTTGCGCATCGCGTGGTCCACCAGCAGGTTCGGAATCGCGTAGCTGATGGCGTGGTCGCCGTCGGGCAGCACGCCCTGGAAGGTGAACATATCGGCGCCGTCGCGCAGCCATTTCGGATTCACCGAGGCGAGGATCGACTGACCCGAGATGCGCATGCGCAGACCAATCAGCTCCCCTTTGTCGTCGAGCGCACCGACCAGCCGCGCCTGCGTGATCGGGTGATAGGCGCCATGCAGCATGTCCTCTTCGCGGGTCCACAACAGCTTCACCGGTGTACCGGGCAGTTGTTTGGCGATCGCGACCGCCTGCTGTACGAAATCATGGAAGGCCCCGCGCCGACCGAAACCGCCACCGAGATGGATCTTGTATACCTCGCACTGGGTTTTCGGCAGGCCGGCCGCCTCGGCCGTTGCGGTCAGCGCAGCCTCACCGTTCTGTGTCGGGCACCAGACCTCGCAGCGCGTAGGCGTCCACAGCGCGGTGGCATTCATCGGCTCCATGGTCGCGTGATTCTGATACGGGTAGCCGTAGACCGCCTCGATGGTTTCGGCTGCGCCCTTAATGGCCGCCTGCACGTCGCCCGCCTGGTTGCCGACGAAGGCCTCTTTCGCATCCAGCCCCTCTGCCAGCATCCGGGCGATGGAGCCACTGCTGAGGTCGGCGTTGGGCCCATGGTCCCAGATCACCGGCAGCGCATCCAGGGCGGTCCTGGCGCGCCACCAGGTGTCGGCGACCACGGCCACGGCATTGTCATCCACACGCACGACTGCTTTGACACCCGACATCTTCAGCACCGCGCTGGCATCAAACGATTCCAGTCTTCCGCCGAACACAGGACAGGCCCTGACTGCGGCGTTGAGCATCCCGGGCAACTGGAGATCGGCGCCGAAGACCTGCTTTCCGGTCAGCTTGTCCTGGGTATCCAGGCGCGGCAGGGGCTTGCCCGCGATCTTCCAGTCTTTCGGGTCTTTCAGGGTGACCGTCAGCGGCGGCACCATCTCGGCGGCCAGGGCCGCCACCTTGCCGTAGCTGGTCGTGCGTCCCGTGGGCCGGTGGGTGATAACACTCTCGGCGGCACCGCACTCCCCGGCCGGCACGTCCCAGGCCTCTGCGGCCGCCTCGATCAACAACGCCTTGGCCAGTGCCCCGCCCTCGCGGACGTACTGGTGACTGCCGCGGATGCCTTGACTGCCACCGGTCGAAAAACTCCGCCATACCCGATCACGTCTGAGGTTTTCACCCGGGGTCGGATACTCGGTAGTGACCTTGGACCAGTCGCAATCGAGTTCCTCGGCGACCAGCTGCGCCAGACCGGTGAGCGTGCCCTGCCCCATCTCCGAGCGGGCGATACGCACGACCACGGTATCGTCGGGTTCGATCACCACCCAGGCATTGACCTCGGGTGTCCCGGTGCCCTTTCGCGTCTCTGCCCTGCCCAACGGCAGATACAGGCCGAGTGACAGGCTGGCCCCTGCAGACGCCGTGGCGATCAGAAAATCGCGCCGGGAGAGCGTTATGCGTCTTGCCGTCATCAGGACCTCCCGCGCTTGTTGATCTTGGCGGCGAGATGGATGCCTTGACGCACCCGGTTGAAGGTACCGCAACGGCAGATGTTGGTGATGTTCGCATCGATGTCCGTGTCGCTCGGCTCGGCCTTTTCGTTGAGCAGCGCCACTGTCGACATGATCATGCCAGGCTGGCAATAACCGCACTGCGGCACGTCCAGCTGGGCCCAGGCCTGTTGCACGGGATGCGTGCCGTCGGGTGAAAGGCCCTCGATCGTCGTCACCTCCTGTGAGGCATCCAACGCGGCGACCGGGATGACGCAGGAGCGCATCGCCTCACCATCGATATGCACCGTGCAGGCGCCACAGGTGCCGATGCCGCAGGCATATTTGGTTCCGGTCAGGCCGAGTTGCTCTCGCAGCACCCAAAGCAGCGGCGTATCGCCGTCCACATCGACCTCGATCCGGCTCCCATTCACATTCAGGCTCGCCATTCCCGCCGCCTCCAATCACTCAGCTGACTCTGTCCGGGCCATTCTACTCAGCTTGGTTTGAGCTTTGCAGCAGATGGTTGCGGAGGCGGGGTGCAAAGCATCGGGGCGGTCGCGCCCGCCAGGCAAGGGCAGAAGAGAGCGCACCTGCCCGTTTCACTGCTCCAAACGCACTGCTGCCGCACCGATTCGGTGCGGCAGCACGCTGTCATCAGGGTCCCGATAGCTTCCGGGTTCGATCGATTGCATCGACAGGCCCGGGCGTTGCGGGTTGGGCTGTGAATCCAGCCCCGTCGAGTAAAGCTTACTTCTTTCCTTTTTTGTTCTTCTTCCCTTTCTTACCCTTTTTACCCTTCTTGTCTTTCTTGGACTTTTTGCCCTTCTTTCCTTTCTTGTTCTTCTTTCCTTTCTTGCTCTTCTTGGACTCCTTGCCTTCCTCTACCTTGTTCTCGCCCTCTTGACCGCCCGCCTCATCCGTCTGTGGCACGTCCGAGACTTCTGCTGCCGCCTCCGCAACAACATCCTCGGTCACAACCTTGTTCTCTTCTTCACTGCTCATTTCCATCTGTCCCCTTCAAGTTGAAAGTGCCGCGTAGTCGATGCTGCTGCCCCATCATTGCGGGATTGACTCAAGCAGCTTGGTCGTCGGCGGGTCTGCCAGCAAATCATTCGACATTGCGTGCCATGAAAATGGCCTCGAATGCGAATTCTGTCATCAGTTCGAAACAACCCTGCGATCATAATCGAACAATGCCGCCGCGACTACGACATCGTGATATCCCTGTCTACCCGAAGGGGCAGGCGATTCTGCTTCCCATCGGCATTGGCAGCCCCGATAACCGCCTGTCCGAACGCAAGGCCCCCATCGTTCGCCGGCAGCAGCGACGGCGCCAGCACGATCAAACCCCGGTGTCTCAACAATGCGCCAATGCTTTCGAGCAACAGGCGGTTCTGCAGCACACCCCCATTGAGTACGACGGTATCCACCCCATGCTGCCGGCACAGGCCGCCAGTTGCGTGGGCAATCGCGGCGGCCAGGGTGTGATGAAAACGTGCCGCAATGACCTCGATCGCCACGCCCGTGCGGACATCGGCCAGCAACGCCTCCCATAGCGGCTGCCAGTACAGCACGCCATCCTCCCATCGAAAGCCGTAAACGGACCCCGACTGCGCGGCAAAGCAAGACGAAGCCAGACTTTCGAGCTCGATGGCCGCCTGTCCCTCATAGGCGGCGGCATCCCGGCATACCCCCAGTGCCGCGGCAACCGCATCGAACAAGCGTCCCGCAGAGGAGGCTTTCGGACTGTTCAGCCCCCTGTCGATCATCTTCTGCATCACATCCAGGGGCTTAGCCGTCAGATAGCGCACCGTATCCAGGTCCTTATACCCACTGCTGACGTTCTCCCAGCCCAGACATGCGGACAACTGCGCATAGGTATTGCGCCAAGGCTCGCGCATCGCCTGTGCACCGCCAGGCATGGCCACGGGCTGAAAATGCCCCACCCGCTCGAAGTCCCGATAATCGGCCAGCAGGAATTCACCACCCCAGATCTCGCCGCCCTCGGCATAACCGAGGCCGTCCAGCGCGACACCCAGCACCCTGCTGCAATCCATCGCCATGCCATGCTCCGCCATGCAGGAAGTGATATGGGCATGATGATGCTGAACCTTGATCAGCCGTGTCCCAGTGTCGGCGGCAAGCTGTTCGCCCAGGCGGGTGGAAAGATAATTGGGATGCATATCGACCACGATCAGGTCCGGCGTAAAGTCATACAACTGCTGATACAGCTGCAGATTGTTCTGGTAATCATCGAAGGTCGGGGCATCTTCGAGATCACCCATGTGCTGCGACACAACCGCCTTGCCCTCCTTAAGCAGGCAGAAAGTGTTCTTCAGTTCCGAGCCCATCGCCAGGATGCTGCGGCCTGTTGAAAAATCCGCTGGCAATAGCAGGGGGGTGGGCGCATAACCGCGGGCGCGCCGCAGAATACGTGGCTTGTCATCGGCGACACGCAGCACCGAATCATCCAGGCGATTGACGATGTCCCGGTCATGCAGCAGGTAATAATCGGCTATCCGGCCAAGGCGGCGACGCGCATCCTGGTTGTCGATAGCCTGCGGTTCGTCGCTGCGGTTGCCAGAGGTCAGCACCACCGGATGCTGCATGTTCTGCATCAACAGATGATGCAGCGGCGTATAAGGCAGCATGAAACCCAGGGTGCGCTGACCCGGCGCGACGCCTGGAGCCAGTGTCTCGCCTTCCGCATCCACCACCACCACGGGTGCCGTGCTGTCGGTCAGCAGCCGCAACTCAGTCTTGCCGACACGCGCGAATCGCCCGACCATATCGACATCACGTGCCATCAGTGCCAGCGCCTTCTGGTAGCGATGCTTGCGCAGGCGCAGGGTATCGACCACCTCGGCATTGGAGGCATCGCAGGCGAGGTGGATTCCGCCAATGCCCTTGATCGCGACGATACGGCCAGCACGGATCAGGCGCGCGGCTGTTTCTATCGCATCGCAGCCTTGATCACTGGCGACACGCCGGCCTTCGGCATTCTCCAGCCACACCTGGGGACCACACTCGGCACAGGCATTTGGCTGGGCATGAAAGCGCCGGTCGGCCGGGTCCTCGTACTCAGCCTGACATCGTGGGCACATCGGAAACGATGCCATGCTGGTATTGGCACGGTCGTAAGGGATGGCGCGCACGATCGACAGGCGTGGACCACAATGGGTGCAGTTGGTGAACGGGTAGCGGTAGCGCCGATCGTCCGCGTCCATGACCTCCGCCAGGCACTCGGGACAGGTGGCTGCATCGGCCGCCACACCGGTCCGCACCTCACCTTCAAGACTCGGCTGGATGGTAAAGGCGCCCGGCACATCCGACACGTCCGTCAGCGGCGCGCGGAGAATCGACTCGATGCGCGCCAAAGGGGGCTGCTCTTGCCGGAGACGCCGTACAAACTCATCGAGTTGCCCGGCACTTGCCCAGGCCTGGATCAGCACACCCTCGGCGTCGTTCCAGACCTGCCCGGCAAGGCCACATTCATGGGCCAGGCGCCAGACCGTTGGTCGAAAGCCCACCCCCTGGACAATACCGGTGACGCGGATGCGTTCGGCGATCATCAGTACACCCTGCACACCATGCAGAGGCCGAAATACAGTCTGATGCATTGCACGGCAACCGGCGCCACTTCAATCATGCCGAAACGTTGAGCCTCCTGCGGCAGGAAGCGACGATGTTAGCACGGTGCCATCCAGCAGATGCCTGGCACAGGTCCGGGGCGAATCGGAGCTGCCGTGCGGTTCTCAGGGACAACTGGGTTCAAGCAGGTACTGTTCGCTCGGATCGACCAGGAAGCGCGATCTCAGAAAGCCTCTTCCCAACAGCAACGGATATTTGAACTGGCCACGCTGCGCGAGATTGACCTGTGCCGTGTGTCTTGCATCCCCGATGCAGATCTGCAGCACGACCACCGGACGCTCCTGAAAGCCCGTCGTCTTCTTTTTGACCCTTGCCATCCGCTCGATCGGCCTCTCAAGTGTGCGGGCGTTGCCGTCCTGGTCGCGCAGGGTAAATTCCACCCAACGCACACCATCGCGCAAGAAATAACGGATCGCTTCCGCGTGAACCGACGAGAAGTCGGCCCCGGTATCGACCTTCGCCTCCATCGTCAGGCGTTCGGTGGTGACCGAGACCCGTTCGATCCAGCCAATGACCTTCTTCTCATCCGCATATACAGCGCCTGCTGACAGCGCCAGAAGCAGAAGGCTGCAGAGAAGGACGGGGTGACTATGGCAATGCTTGAAAAAAAGCGGGCTCATTGACGAAGAGGTCCATGTGAACAGGCGCATAAAAATGTCACCAAATCGATGTTTTTGATTGGGCGCTTGATGCATCATCAAGCTGCATCAAACTGGCGATACCCAAGTATGGCTCACATAGATCCAAAAGCCCCCGTACCGAGCGAACATCGTTCATTGCGCACCCTGATCGTCGTGTTTATTGCCGCTGGGCTGGCACTTTGGGCATGGCGTCACATCGCTGAGCCGGAGGCCGTTGCCGCACCCGGCGATCACCTGTGGGACGTGGAGTTGAGTATCCGGGCAAAGGCGGTCTCGGGACAGACATCTGTTGAGATTGCGGCTCCGTTAAATACCCGCTCCCTACGGGTGGTCGGTCAGAACATCAGTCATCCGGCGTGGCGTCAGAGTTTTAAGTTGCAGGCCGACCCCGAATCGAGCCGCCGCACCACCTTTGTGGCGTCGAGCGATGGAGAACTGTCCATCCACGCGGTTTTCAGCGTGCATGAACTGGCCGTTCCACGGCTCGGCAGGGACGGGAGCACCCGACCACTCGAGGGGGATGCGCGCCAGTCGTTCCTGCGCAACCATCCTACGTTGCAGATTGATCACCCAGAGGTCACACAATTGGTGACGACCCTGTTTGCGGCCATGGACGAGGGCTCATCCCTGCCTGACATGATCTTCGATGTGGTGCAGGCACTGAATGAACGTACTGCGGAAAACCTGCTCGACGTGCCTGAGATCCTCAGCGGAAAGCGCGCCAACGGCCGGGAGCGCGCCTATACCCTGGTCGCCTTGTCCAGGGCTGCGCACATACCGGCGCGACTGGTCAAAGGGCTTGTCCTGAAGGAATCCGCCCAGGCCTCGCTGCACTTCTGGGCAGAGGTCTATCAGGGGGGCAAGTGGACACCCTATGACCCGGTTTTCGGATTCCGCGGTACGCTGCCTCCGAACTACCTGCCCTTCGTCAAGGGCATCGGTGATCTGGTCCGCTTTTCCGGTACAGCCTCCTTCATGGTTGATTACGCGATTGTCAATACCGACCCGCTGCTGGAGGTGGCAGCATCGACCCACGAGGACTGGCGGGAGATCTTCGATCTGACACGCCTTCCCCTGGACACCCGTATCGTGTTGGCTGCCCTGATGCTATTGCCCTTCGGTGCCTTGCTGACGGCGCTGTTCAACGAGGTAATCGGAGTTCGCTCTTATGGCGTCTTTACGCCAACGCTGCTGGCACTGTCGCTGGCCTATATTCCCTGGCAGTCGGCATCCATCGTACTGATGGTGGTTCTCCTGTTCGGTGTCATTGGTCGCGCCGTGATCCCGGGCGAGCTCAGCCGGGTACCACGACTGTCTGTCGTGCTCACCCTGGTAGCGCTCGGCATCGGGGCCAGCGCCAGCCTGATGGACTATTTCGAAATCGGGTTTGGCGGACAGCTGGTCCTGCTGCCGATCGTGATCCTGGCATCTCTGGTTGATCGATTTCATGCGGTATTTGATGAACAGGGGCTTCACACGGCTTTATATCGGCTCTTCTGGACCCTGTTGCTCGCTGCGCTCTGCATACCCATCGTGCAGTACGACACGCTTGGGCACACGATGGTTCGGTACCCCGAGTTACACCTGATCACACTGGCCGCGATATTGGGTCTCAACCTTTATAACGGCCGGCGGCTCTCGCAGATCACGGGTTTCTCCTGGTTGAACTCGCCCATTCAATCCAAGCCTTGATCACAGCTGGATTGGTGTTGAATGCGGTGCCTCGTCGCCCTGAATGTAGCCGGGAACATGGAAGACACCAGGGAGGAGTCCGAACGAACATGGGCGCGCAGTGACGTCCTTCCCGATACCCGCCGGACGCTGCCGGGCGGAGCCAGACCGGTACCGCGCGATCTTTCACGCCTGACAGTGGTTGCCACTGCCTGCATTAGCTATATTTACCTGGGACACACATGTCAAACCGGCATCGGGAGGTTCGCTGCTGTGCCCGTCACCGTCCCACCCGAAGCCCCTCCGCCGACACCACCCCCTTCCGCGCTGCAGGAGATCGGCGTCAACCTGATAGACAACCCCGGCCTGTGGTTGGACGAGGCCGTCAGCGAACTGACAATAGCGCTGAAGACCTTCCTGCCCAACCTGCTTGGCGCCCTGATATTGCTGCTGCTCGGCTGGTTGCTGGCAGTCGTCATCCGTTGGCTGATTCTGCGCTTCGGCAAGGGCCTCGATGCGATCCTTGCAGTCATGCATCGCTGGCTTGGGCAACCAGTTTCGCAACCGCGCTGGTCTGTCTCCAGGCTGGTCGGCCAGAGTGCGTTCTGGATGATCCTGGCCTATGCGGTCAGCGCAGCGGCCGAGCAGATAGGTTTGATCACCTTTGCAAACTGGGTGCTTGGACTGCTCGGTTATCTGCCGGGATTGTTGATCAGCCTGTTTATTCTGTTCATCGGTTATCTGGTTTCGGGCGGCGTGCGCAACCTGATTCTTGCGGTCGCTGAAGCCAACGGTTTCCAGCACGGGCCCTCGCTCGGCCACCTGTCGGCAGGCGTGATCCTGGCGTTCACGCTCTTGTTGAGCCTGGCGCAACTTGGGCTGGATGTAACCCTGTTCTTCAACATCATCCTTCTCGCCGCGGCGGCACTGTTCGCCAGTGTCGCCTTGGCGTTTGGCATCGGTGCCGCGGATGCGGTGCGAAACGTGATGGCCCTGCATTATCTGCGCAGGGCCTACCATACGGGGCAAAGGGTCCGTATCGGGGACGTGGAAGGCCAAATACTGGAACTGACACAGGTGGCGGTGATCATCGGCACCGATGAGGGAGAGGCCTGGATTCCGGCAAGACAGTTCCTCGAATCCGTTGCGGTGATCCTAGAGAGTGAGGAGGGGTAGCGTGCTTGATGGTGTAACCAAGGGCTACCTCACGCTGCAACCAGCCGCTGCGGCGCGCACGCTGTCCCGTATGAGTTCTGTGGACATAGAGGCGGTGTTCGAAAGTATGCCCACACAACTCGCCGCGGGGGTTCTGGGCCATATGGCACCGGCTTCGGCGAGCCGTTGCCTGTTGCAACTGCCAAAGGCCACCGCCGGAGAAATATTGGCCCGCACGCCGGTCCTGGCGGCTGTGTCCGCCCTGCGCGTAATGAAAAAGCATGAGGTGCAAGACCTTCTGGCGCTGATTCCGCGCCCTGTGGCAGCGCGTTTGCGCCTGCGCCTGAGTTTTTCCGAATCGGTGGTTGGGGCTTTCGTCGATGAAGATGTACTCACACTGTCGCCGACGCACAGGGTTGGTGACGCGCTTCGGCTTTATCGACATAGCGGTCACCGGACCGGACAGATGATTCCGGTGCTGGACGAAAAGCGGCACCTCCTGGGGGTTGTTGACCTGTACGACCTGTTGGGAAGCACCGACCGCCGGCTGGTTCAGCAGTTGATGCACACACCCGATCATGTGTTGGTCGCAAGAATGGCGCTGCAAACCGTGACCAAGCATCCGGCATGGTTGAGCCATGACAGCCTGCCGGTGGTAAACCGCAACGGCATATTCCAGGGAGTATTGCGCCGCTCGCGCGTGACCGAGGAAGGCCCGCAGCTGTTGAGTGAGGTGACCGAACTCAATGACCTGATTTCCACGCGCACCGCCCTGGCCGATATCTTCTGGCTGGCGGTCGGCGCCTTGTTCGTCGGCAATGTCAGCCGCGCTGATCGGAGCCAACGGGAAACATGACATGAAGCCGGGCCTGGTCAACGCCATCCATGCGCTGCAACGGGATCTTCTGGAGAATCATCCTGAAGACGCGGTGCGTCTGCTCGAACGCGAGTCGCCCGATGAAATCGCCGAAGTGCTGACACGGCAACCGGTCTCGGCAACCGCGCCGGTGTGGGAGCGTCTGTCACCCGACATCGCTATCGGGGCGATAGCGGCCTTGTCAGAAGCACAGGCGCTCGATGTGCTGCAGCATATAGACCCCACGCGCGCGGCGGCCATGCTATCCGCATGCGATGCAGAAACGCGCAACAGATTCCTCGATCTTCTACCCGAAGCCGAGGCGGAGGAACTGCGCACCATTCTGTCTTATCCCGCCGACAGTGCCGGCGCGCTGATGGACCCACGCGTCCTGCTGCTGCGTGCCGATACCACGGTGCGCGAGGCGCTGGCACGCATCCGGGCGCAAAAAAAGCGTGGCACCCGTCGCCTGTTTGTGGTCGATGCAGACAATCGTCTGGAAGGCCAGGTCGATATCCAGGATGTAGCAACCGCCACAGCCAATACGATGCTGGAGGAAATCCAGCGCCCCGTAGTCGCTGTGGTCAATGCAATCGCGCCGCGCGAAGAGGTCGTCGACACCATCGAACAATTCCAGCTTACCGATCTACCGGTTATCGATGCGGAAGATCGGCTGATCGGTGTGGTGCGCTACCGTAATCTGATGGCCGCCACAGAAGACGAGGCCACTGTTGCCATGCAGACCATGGTGGGCGTCAGCAAGGATGAGCGCGCGCTGTCGAATGTTTCATTCGCCGTGCGCAAGCGCCTGCCCTGGCTGCACATCAATCTCGCCACCGCCTTTCTTGCCGCTGCGGTTGTTGGACTGTTCGAAAACACGATTGCTCAGTACACGGCGCTGGCCGTGCTATTGCCTGTGGTCGCAGGTCAGTCAGGCAACACCGGGGCCCAGGCCCTGGCCGTTACGATGCGTGGCCTGGCGCTGCGCGAAATCCGTGTTCGGCAATGGCCGCGCGTCGTGTTCAAGGAGGCATCGGCGGGCTTCTGGAACGGCGTGGCAATCGCTGCAACCACGTCACTCGGCGTGTGGGTCTGGAGTGGATCGGAGGGACTGGCTGGCATTATCGGCGTCTCCATGGTCCTGTCGATGGTGATCGCCGGTATCTGCGGTGCGGCGATACCGATGATACTGACTGCTGCGAGGCAGGATCCTGCGCAGTCATCGTCGATCGTATTGACAACGGTCACGGACGTGGCCGGATTTTTCAGTTTTCTGGGAATAGCGACCTTGTTTTCGAACCTGCTTTGATGTTTCCGTGAAACATCCTGAACCGACGGGTCACCTTTTATCTGCAACCATCGCTTAGGCATGCAACTGGCTGCTGGTGTCGGGTTGGGGTGCAATGGGCTTTGCCCGTGTCACCCCTTGGCTCCGAGACGCCCGCCCGAAGTAATACCCTGTGTCGGGCTGCCGGGACGACACACCGAGGTATCTCGCACTCACCGCAATAAAGCTGCCAATACCAACACTTGTTTTGCATTCATCGCTCATGGCTTCTCTCCGCCGGCTGTGACTCGTTAAACCATAACCTATCGTTTTACTATGTCTTTTAACCTCCCTGGAATGCGAATTCGGCAACCACTGCATCGTGGCATCCAATCCAGCCACTCCAACCGGTCAAGACCGCACCGCTTTCAATATCAGGCTAGCCTTCCCGTGCGCTCTGGCCAATTCGCAATACGCCTTTGAACGCTTCGAATTTATCGCAAGATCACCAAGCCTGAGGTTGTTCAGCCGCAAAAGGCCGACCGGTTTTTCGAAGTGCGAAAACCCTCCTGCCCGAGGTTGCTGACGGTCGACGGCGATTGTCCAAAGCAGATGCCGGTCACGCACACTCACTTGCGTATCCAGGCTGCAGCCCGGGGCCGGCCAACGGCAACCTAAGCCGCCATAGTCAGACCACAGCAGCGGTTTGCAGGTACCGCCACGTCTATCAGCTTGGGCGGGGCGAGGTCCAATGCATTCATCTGGTCGATGTAGGCCTGCCGCGATCGCACCTGAAGACGCGGATTGTGCCGCTTCTCCTCGCCGATACTGCTACAGGTGTGCCCCTCGTAATCATGCGCTGGGTACACCAAGGTGTCTTCCGGCAGGACCAATAGTTTGTTGAAAAGACTGTCGTACTGGGCGCCCGGATCGCCATTCTGAAAATCGGTCCGTCCGGTTCCTCTGATCAGCAGAGTATCTCCCGTGAACACGCGGTCTTGCATCAGAAAGCTGTAAGAGTCGTCGGTGTGTCCCGGCGTGTACAAGGCCTTCACGCATATACCGTCCGCCTTCAAGGTTTCGCCCTCTCTGAACCGTACCGTCAGACACTCCGCCTTGCTTTGCTCTCCCATCGCGGTCGCGCAATCGACCGCGGAACGCAGGCTGCCAATCCCCGTCACGTGATCAGCATGGATATGTGTATCCAGTGCCATCACGAGTTTAAGATCCAGTTCCTCCACCAACTTCAAATACTGCTTCACCCTCTCCAGCACGGGATCGATGATCAGGGCCTCGCCGCCCTGCCGCTCCGCAAGCAGATAGGTGTAGGTGGAGGAGGTCGAGTCGTAAAGCTGTCGAAATATCATCATCTTTCTCCCAGAGTTAACAAGCTGATCATTGCGCTTTTTTGTCAGGCCGAAGAGGCGCTCCCGCCAAGCGGTCTGCGATTCCAGGGCATCCTTGCCAACAGGGCCGCAAGCCCACAACGGGCGGTCAGGCCCGATACGATAAGACCGCTGCCCAGGAGGCCGGTCAGGACGTAGAAAAGAGGATGCAGGAGTATGCCCTTGGCCAGCAGCAAGACGATCAGCATGCCGAGCGCGATCTGTGTCTGGCGCACCAACGAGACACCCACTGTGGCCCGTTGCAGCGGCAGTCCCTGTTGAGACCATGCCTGCGTACCGCCCTCGACGAGGGCCAGATTGTGCAGGCCTTGCGCTTGCAGTTTGCGGGCTGCCTGCTCTGCCCGCAGACCGCTGGTACAAATGAGATGGAGCGGTTCCGCTAAGCCGGCATTGACCCCGAATCGCGACTCAAGCTGCGCCGCATCCATCTCTTCGATGGGAATCGACACCGCGCCGGCGGCATGTCCATTCGCATATTCCGCCGGCGAGCGGACGTCGACCAGATGGGCGGGGGCGCCGCCCTCGCGCATCTGCTGATGCAGTGTCGCGGGGCTGATAACAGAAACGGGTTTAGCCATCGCTCTCTCCTGATTCGTCTGATTCCCGATGGAGATAAATGTATGGCGACTGCGCGTCCGGATAAAGATCGACTCGATCGAATTAACAGCATCAACAGTTCGAATTTTCCGAAATCCAGCCAGACTCGGTATCGAATCGAAAAAACCGAATGCATAGGGAGTGGATTTCGAATTTTCAAGGCCGGAGATTGACCCACAATTGCCCCTGTACCCCAAGCACAAACGGAGATCAAGAATGAAGCCCGGCAAAAGATCTGCACTGACCAGATTGAACGACCTGCAACAGCAGACCGCGCTGTTGGCCAACCTGAGGCCCGCGGGCGGCATTGTCATCAGCTGCTACCTGGACCTGGCTGAGGAGAGATCCCGGCTGGAAAACTTTGTCCGTAATCGTCTGGGGACGCTGCTGGCCCGGGTTCCCAACGAACAACGCGGGACATTCCAATCCTGTATCGACGTCATACACACCCAGCTCGAATCGGATCTGCCGATGAGGACCCGCGGACTCGCCGTATTCGCAGCGGCAGATGGGAAGGCGCCGCTGCTGTCTGCCATGCCGTTCGCAGTGCCATTTCGAAACAGCCTCAGCGTTTCCAGATCACCCGACCTGCTGCCTCTGCTTAAGCTGAAGGAACTGTACGGCCGATTCATGATCGTGATGGCAAGGCCTGAGGGCCTGCAGCTCGCCGAGGTCAATCTGGGAGACGTCTCGGTCAAGGTCTGGGCAACCAATCCACACGCGGGAGCAAGCCATGCGGGCGGGCAGAACCGAATCCAGACAGCAGGCACCGCAAGCCTGCTGGGCCAGGTGGAACTTATTGAGCAACGTCTCGGCAAGGGAGGTTCGTGCCCGCTGTTCCTTGCGGGCGATATCGACGTGATGCAATCGATCCGCGAACTGCTGGGGGCATCCTCGATCGCCCGGCTCATGGGCGCGCTGCCAATGCCAGGCGATCACACGCTTGAAAGCACCGCGGCCGTCTGTCTTCGGGCACTGATGGATTTCGAGACCAGCCAGGCGCGAGACACCGCTGCCCGGATTTTACGTGGTGTACGCCAACACGGACAGGCGGTGGCAGGTGTAGAGGCAAGCCTCGATGCGATGCGCAGCGGCATGGTGGACCGGCTGGTGATTGCCAGCGACTTCCGTCCCGAAGACGGCTGGGCCGGTGATCCGGGCATCCAGGTCGGTACATTTCTGTCGCCGCCCGAATGGTATCCGGAAGCCAGCGCGCACGACACCAATCCTCCGAACCTCCGCGCAGAGTTGATACGCCTGGCTGCGCAGCAGCGCTTCCCGCTGGAATTCGCTGACAGTGAAGCCTTGAACTACCTCGGCGGTGTCGGGTGTCTGCTGCGCGACCATCCGCAAGCATGGGCACAACCTTCGCCCTCGCGCTACGGCAACCTCGACCTGGTAGCCTGAACGGAGTCAATGCCATGCACGTACATATCGACGCAAGCCACGATGGGGAACGTGAACGCATCATCCAGCTTCTGCAGTTTTCTCTGAAAGGTCATCGTGAAGACATCGACAGCCTGCAGCTGAATGTCGCGACCATTCACGACCGCCTGGGTACGGAACTCCGACGCTGCCGGCTGCGAGCCGCGCTTCGGCAAGGCCCGGCGATCGAAGTCGACGAGGTTCAGTCGCGTCTCGACCTAGCCGTGACCCGTGCCCTGGAACGCTGCATCAGAACCATCCAAAGACGACTTGGAACAGCCGCCCTGCGCCGTTCCGCGTAAACACCCCGGATTGAGCGACCCTCCCCCTTGGCCCGCAGCCCAGCGCTTGCGGGTTCTTTTTTGCCTGCCCCGCCGTCGCATGGTGCGACGTACGAATGGTGCCCGCCAGGCACGCACTGCATGCAATAATTAACCCTGGCGCGCAGCTTCTGCCGCACACGGAAAAGATCGGCTTTTTCGATCCATTTGAGATAATAAATCGATTTTTATTTCTTTTTATAAAGCGTTACTGTTAACGCATTCGGCAGGAATGCTTAACGGGCGAGAGGCCCGACAACCCGACGAGGAAAACACCGATGAATCCGAACGATCTGCTGTTTCTGACCATCCCTGCCGCCATGACTGCGTTCAAATTGGCCTTCCTTTCCCTGGCGGTCGTGATGGCAGCGAGAAGCCTGTTCAAACCCTATGACCAGTTGGCTTCGGCCCGCGCCAGGCCCGTGTCGCTGCATGCACCACGCAGCACCTGGTCCTGAGGCCGACTCGATGACCTTTGACCGGCAAGACCTGTTCAGTCTGCTCGCCTTTGCGTCACTTTGGTGGTTGCTGTCCGGCGGAGCCCCCGGCTCGTGGTTGATCGGGGTACCGGTGGTTCTGGCGGCCGGCTGGGCAGCACGCCGGCTGCGCATGGGTGAAAGCTGGACGATTTCAGCCACGGGCGTACTACGGTTCCTGCCGCTGTTTCTCTGGGAGTCGCTGCGCGGCGGTATAGACGTAGCAAGGCGCACTCTGGCGCCGCGCCTGCGCGTTCAGCCGGGTTTCACCCTTTACCGTATGGCTCTGCAGCAAGACTCCGCACGCGTGTTCTTCGCCAACTGTGTTTGCCTGCTGCCGGGCACCCTGGCGGCAGACCTGCAGGGCGACCAACTCAGAGTGCATGTGCTCGATGCCAGCCACGATCCGCAACTGGAGCTGGCGCGCCTGGAGCACGCGGTGGCACTTATCTACCCCCGGCACGATCGCGAAATGGAGGGCTCGGCACTGTGACGACGGCACAGATACTGCTCGCAAGCACCACGCTGTTGGTGCTCATCCTCGGCATAGGCCTGGCGCGCGCGCTGATCGGGCCAAGCCTGCAGGATCGCATGCTGTCGGTGCAGCTTCTCGGAACAGGGGGTGTCGCGGTGCTGTTGCTGATTTCGGTCCTGCTGCCGATTGCGGCGCTGATCGATGTCGCGCTGGTGCTGGCCCTGCTGGCTGCAGTCGCGGCAGCGGCACTGACCCGACGGGAGGTCGACGATGTCTGAGTTCATCGGCGTCCTTTTCGTCCTGACCGGGATCGCGTTTTTCGCCGCCGGCAGTATCGGCGTGCTGCGCCTTCCTGATCTGCACTCGCGCCTGCATGCCCTGACCAAGGCCGACAACCTGGGGCTCGGCCTGTTGTGCGCAGGCCTGGCAGTGATCGACGGCGGGTTACTGACCGCGGTCAAACTTTTCATCGTCTGGGTGCTGGTACTCGCGGCCAGTGCCGCAGCGGCCCACCTGATCGCAAAGCAGGCGCTGCGCCAGGGGGATCAATGATGACGACGCAGCTCTGGCATCTGCTCGACCTGCTGCTGGCCGGCCTGACACTCGGCCTGGGCTGGGCGGCGGTATCCAGCCGGGACCTGAAACGCAGCGTGGTTTTCTTCATCGCCTTCGGGCTGCTGCTCGCCGTCGTCTGGGCACGCCTGCGGGCGCCCGATCTGGCACTTGCAGAGGCGGCGATCGGCGCCGGCCTGTCGGGCGCCCTGCTGCTCTCGGCATTGCGCGACGAGCCTGACGCCGAAACAACCGACGATGTCCGGGGTGGCCCGGTCGCGGTATTGGTCAGCCTGGCGAGCCTCGCCCTGGCCGCCGGATTCGCCTGGGTAATGATGCACACACTCGGGGCCGCCGACCCGGTACGCCTGGCCGACCAGATCACGGCACATCTGCCCAACAGCGGCGTCAGCAACCCGGTGACCGCGGTACTGCTGAATTTCCGTGCCTACGACACCCTGCTAGAGCTCGCCGTGCTGCTTGCCGCGATCCTTGGCATCCTTGCGCTCGGGCCGGCCCGCGTGCCGTACCGGGCGGCAGGCCCTCTGCTGGACGGCCTGATCCGCTGGCTGGTACCGCTGCTGATACTGACGGCAGGCTACCTGTTGTGGGTCGGTGCACATGCGCCGGGTGGCGCTTTCCAGGCCGGCGCAATACTCGCGGCCGCAGCGGTAATGCTGCGCCTCGGCGGTCACGCTGGCGCAGGATTGCCCCAGGCACCCATGCAGCGCGTTCTGCTAACCGCAGGCATCGCGGCGTTCGCACTCGTGGGGGCCGCCGCAATAGGCCTCGGAGGCGCCTTCCTGCAATATCCAGAGGGCTGGTCGGGGACCTTGATCCTGTTGATCGAGACTGCAGCCACGCTGGCGATCGCCACGACCCTGGCACTGGCCTACATCGGCGGCCGGCCCACTGGCTGGGCATCTGAAGGGTCAGCGGACACAAGCACAAAGACCGGGGAGCGAGACTGATGTTGTTGACCGAGATCATCTATGCCCTGACCGGTGTCTGCCTGTTTGCCCTGGGGATGCGCGGCGCCCTGCTGCGTCGTTCCCTGCTCGGCAGGGTCATTGCCATCAATGTCTGCGGCGCAGGGGTATTCATGCTGCTGGTGGCCATCGCCTACCGTGGTCCCGTGCAACTTCCCGATGCACTGCCCCATGCCCTGGTGCTGACCGGAATCGTCGTGGCGGTCAGCGCCACCGCACTGGCGCTCGCTTTGGGCCGGCGCCTGCGGGAGACAGAACATGAGTAGCCTGCCTGTCTGGCCGATCATACTGCCGCTGGCAGCCGCCGTGCTCGCAGTGCTATGGCCACGGCGCAGTGCCTGGATCGGCATTGCCGCCAGCCTTGCGACACTGGCCGCCACCGGTCTGCTGTTGGCGCAGGTAGCCAGTCAGGGGACGGTGATTCATGCAATCGGCGGATGGGAACCGGGACTGGGTATCGCACTGCGGGCCGATGCGCTGGCCGTTGCCGTGTTGCTGATGAGCAGCCTGGTGGCGCTGGCCGCGGGCTGGTACGCCACCGGCTACTTCTCTGACGCGCAAAGGCAATCACGATTCTGGCCGATCTGGCTGCTGATGATTGCAGCCCTGCACGCCATGCTGTTGTCCGCGGACCTGTTCAATCTTTACGTGACGCTGGAGCTGCTCGGCCTGAGCGCGGTAGCCCTGGCCGCCTTGGGTGGCGGACGGGCAGCGATCGAAGCCGCACTGCGCTACCTGACCATCGGGCTGCTCGGGTCCTTGGCCTTTCTTGCCGGCGTCGCGGTAATGTATGCGCACTACGGCACACTGGACATGCTCGCCCTGGCCCAGGCCATCGAGCCGGGGCCCGCATCCTGGCTCGCATTGGCGCTGATGACCGCCGGCCTGCTGGTCAAGTCTGCGCTGTTCCCCCTTCACTTCTGGCTGCCACCCGCGCATGCGAACGCGCCAGCGCCTGTCAGCGCGGTATTGTCGGCACTGGTCGTCAAGGCCGCCGTCTATCTGATACTGCGCCTGTGGCTGGACCTCTTCGCACCAACACTGAGCCCGGCGGCATCCTGGCCATTGGGACTGCTGGGCGCAGCAGCCGTGCTCTGGGGATCCTGGAATGCACTGAGGGCGGAGCGTCTCAAGCTGCTCGCCGCCTATTCGACCGTCGCCCAGCTCGGCTATCTGTTCATCTTCTTCCCGCTGCTGCTGGCCCTGCCGGCAGGCGCCGGGCGCGATGCCGCTTTCGGCGCCCTGGTGCTGATGGCGCTGACCCACGGCTTCGCCAAGAGCGCACTGTTCCTTGCCGCCGGCGTGATTCAACAACGCGCCGGTCACGACCGTATCGCGGAGCTGGGCGGCACCGCACGCGCCCTGCCGGTAACCACCTTCACCTTGGCGCTGGCCGGCGTCGCGCTGATCGGCCTGCCGCCGAGCGGTGCTTTCCTCGCCAAGTGGCAGCTTATTTCATCGGCGATCGCGCTCGGCCAGTGGCTTTGGGTGCCGGTGGTCGCGATCGGATCGCTGATGGCCGCGGCCTATGTGTTCCGTGTGCTCGGTTACGCATTCGGCCCCGGCGAGGCCGTTAAACGTGCACTGGCCAACGGTCGCGAGGAACTCCCGGCCCTGCTGCTCGCCATTGGCGCTACCGCGATTCTCGGTCTGGCTGGAGCGGCCGTATGGAGCTTCGTCGCGCCGGGCGCATTCCTGCCGGGGACGCTGTGATGGATCTGGAGACCTGGCTTCCCGCACTGATCGTGGCGAGCTCGCTGCTGCCGGGACTGATCATCTTCCTGTTGCGCGAAGAAAGTCACCGCGCGCGCACCAGCCTCAACCTGGTGGGTGCGGTGGTGAAACTTGTGCTTGTCGGCATGATGATCTGGGGGGTGTTCCACGAGCGGATGTTCGAGACCCGCTGGACACTGGCCCCTGGCCTCGACCTGGTGCTGCATGCCGACGAACTCTCGGTGCTCTTTGTCACCCTGTCGACGATACTGTGGCTGGTCACGACCGTGTACGCGATCGGCTACCTGGAGAATGCGCCCCACCGTAGCCGTTTCTTCGGATTCTTCAGCCTTTGCGTCACCGCGACCGTCGGTCTCGCACTGGCCGGCAATCTGTTCACCTTCGTTATCTTCTACGAAATGCTGACGCTCGCAACCTACCCGCTGGTAGCGCACAAAGGTACGCCGGAGGCGGTGCGCGGTGCGCGCATCTACCTCGCCTATACGCTGGGCGGCGGCATGCTGCTGCTGGTCGGTGCGATCTGGTTGCGCACGCTCGCCGGGCCGCTGGATTTCGCCCAGGGTGGTATCCTCGGCGACATTGGGGGCCTTGATCCAACCGTTTTGAGCTGGATCTTTCTGCTGTTGATCGTAGGACTCGGTGTCAAGGCGGCGCTGGTACCCCTGCATGGCTGGCTGCCACAGGCCATGGTCGCGCCAGCACCGGTGAGTGCGCTGTTGCATGCGGTCGCCGTGGTCAAGGCCGGCGCCTTTGGCATCGTGCGTGTCGTCTATGACGTGTACGGCGTCGAGTTTGCCGACTCACTGAACCTGCTCGCGCCCCTGGGAGTTGTGGCCGCCGTCACCATCATCTATGGATCGGTACGCGCATTGTCACAGGATCACCTGAAGAAGCGCCTGGCCTATTCGACCGTGAGCCAGGTGTCGTACATCGCCCTCGGCACCGCAATCGTTGGCCCGATCGCGACGATCGGCGGCATGGTGCACCTGGTGCATCAGGGGCTGATGAAGATCACCCTGTTCTTCGCAGCCGGCAACTATGCCGAAACCCTGGGCATCCACAAAGTCAGCGAGATGAACGGCGTGGGACGGCGCATGCCGGGCACTACCCTGGCCTTCACCATCGGCGCCCTGGGCATGATAGGCATACCACCGGTGGCCGGTTTCGTAAGCAAATGGTACCTTGGTCTCGGCGCCGTCGAGGCGGGATCTGCCGCCTGGGTCATGCCGGTGCTGATCGCCAGCAGCCTGCTGAATGCGGCCTACTTCCTGCCCATCCTGTATCGCGCCTGGTTCCGCGAACCTGCCCGGGAATGGCCCGTACAGCCTGGCCACAGCGGTCGCCTGGAGACCCATGCCTTCCTGCTCTGGCCGCCTGTCATCACGGCCGCCCTGGCCCTGGCGGCCGGCCTTTTCGCCGCCGCACCCTACAGCCCGCTTGAATGGGCGGAGATAATCGCGGCACGGGAGTACCGGGAATGAACCAGCTGTTGCTTACACTGGCGTGGTCGGCGCCCTTGCTGATGCTTGTGTTTGCCCGGAGCCGATTCGTCGGCCCCCTGATGCCACTGGCGGCGTTGCCTGCACTATTGGCCGCTGTGCTGGTCCCTGCGGGGACCGCGTTCGAGATCCCCTGGCTGTTGCTGGGGCTCAACCTGCGCCTGGACCCGGTCGGCGCGACCTTCCTTTTGTTCACGGCCGTGATGTGGCTGTTCGCTGGCCTTTATGCCTCCCTGACGATGGCTGAAGACCCCCGGCTGGGCCGCTTCGGGATCTTCTTCCTGCTGGCCTGTGCCGGCAACCTCCTGCTGATCGTGGCCGCAGATATCGTTGCCTTCTACCTGGGCTTCGCACTCATGGGACTGGCCGCCACAGGGCTCATCGCTCACCGTCGTTCCCAGCGCGTGCGCCGCGCCGCAGGCATCTATCTGGCATGGACATTGGTCGGGGAGATGGCGCTGTTCTCGGCCGTGGTGCTTCTGGCTCAGGGCATGGATTCACTGCACTTCTCCGACCTGGAGTCTCAAACGATACCGGATGCGGCAACGGCACTACTGCTTTTCGGATTCGGCATAAAACTCGCACTCCCCGGCCTGCATGTCTGGCTGCCGCTGGCCTATCCGGCCGCACCCGCGGCCGCCGCAGCGGTGCTCAGCGGGCCGATGATCAGCGCCGGCCTGCTGGGCTGGTTACGTTTCCTGCCACCTGACAACCTGTCTGGATCGGGCTGGGGCGAGAGCCTGCTTGCGATTGGTGTCGTCGGCACTGCGCTGGGTGTACTCGCGGGCCTGCTTCAACGCGACCCGCGCAGCGTACTGGCCTATTCCAGCATCGCCAAGATGGGGCTGATCACCAGCGTATTCGGTATCGCACTGGCGCAGCCGCACGCTGCACCAGGCATTGGCGCTGCGCTGGTGGTTTTCACCATGCATCACCTGATGCTTAAGGGCTCACTGTTTCTGGGGATCGGAGAATGGCAGCGCAACGGCGGCAGACCCTGGCTGATCGCGACGCTCGGTATCCTGACGCTGGCGCTGATAGGTGCACCCTTCACCTCCGGGGCTGGTGCAAAGCTGTTGATGAGCGAGGCCACAACCGGCACCGGTTTTGATCTCGCATTGCTATTCGGATTCTCGACCCTTGGCACGGTGTTCCTGATGGCAAGGTTTCTCTGGCTCATCAGGCTGCGGCCATTGACGGCCGCAGCAGGCCCAGACCTCGCGTCCATGGTCTGGCTGGCGCTCTCCGCAATTGCAATCCTGTTGCCACTCATGCAACCGCCACTGCCGTGGTCATCTTCGGGCCTGGGCACGATCGCAGCAGGCCTGGGGATTACCGCGTTCTATCTATTGGGCCGCCGCAGGGCCTCGTTCAGATCGCCAACCGTTCCGCCCGGCGATTTGCTGCATATCATCCGTGAAGCGCGACGATTGTGGACTGGCAAGGCCAGGCTGCAAGACTTCACGCTTTCACCCCGCGCGCTTTTATCGGCACATGCATACCACAATGCAACCCGTACCATGGGGGTTCTGGTCTGGCTATTCGTTGGCGTGTTTCTGGTGGCGGTTGGATTATTGCCCGACTAAGTCCGGCAGGAGGTAAGTCATGAAGCAGTTCAAGAACATCTTGCTCTTCGCCGATGGCGCGCCGGAGCGCGGTCCGACGCTGGAGAGAGCAGTGGCCCTGGCGCAGACCAACGATGCACGCCTTACTGTGATGGACGTGGTCGAGGAACAGGCTTCATCGGCGGAGATCGAGAGCGGCTTCGGCAGCGACCTGAACTCAATCCTCAGGGAGCATCGCCGACAGGCCCTCGAAAAAATGGTGGAACCATTTAACGGGCCAGATGACCTCATCTATACCCAGGTACTGACCGGCACCCCTTTTATCGAGGTGATCCGCAGCGTGCTCAGCAATCGCCATGACCTCGTGATCAAGGCCTGCCGACCGCCGGAGGGTTTTTCCGAACGGCTTTTTGGCGGTAACGACATGCACCTGATGCGCAAGTGTCCCTGCCCGGTCTGGATCGAGAGGCCCGCAGCGGCGCTGCCCTACCGCAGAATTCTCGCTGCCGTGGACCCAGTCGATGAGGAGAGCAAGGAAAGCGCCCGTCTGGTGATGGACCTGGCGAGTTCGCTGGCGCAGCGCGAGTCCGCGCAGCTCAGCGTGGTCCATGTATGGCGCCTGCATGGCGAATCGATGCTGCGTAGTGGGTTCGCGCGTATCAGCGAGGCGGAACTCGAAAGCCGGATCGAGCAGACATGGCTTTGCCACAAAGACGGGTTGAACAGGTTGTTGGCGCACTACGATCTGAGTACTGACTCACCCGAAGTGCATCTGTTGAAGGGGAGCCCTGCGGCAACGATTGACGGCCTGACAAGGGACCTGAAGGCTGACCTGATCGTCATGGGTACGGTCGGCCGCACCGGCGTTCCCGGCTTTTTCATCGGCAATACGGCAGAGGAAGTGCTGCAGACGACAACGGCCTCGGTGCTGGCGGTGAAACCCCAGGACTTCATCTCCCCGGTAACCGTGCCACAGATGACATGATCCGGCACGATCACGATAGGCCAGGAACAGCAATACATGCACAATCTCAAGCTAAACCTGAAACACCTGCGCTATTTCTGGTCAGTAGCCAGCCACGGCTCCATCACCAAGGCTGCTGAGACCCTTTTCCTGACCCCACAGACCATCAGTGGCCAGCTGCGTGATCTCGAACAACAGGTGGGGGAAAAACTGTTCGAGAAAGATGGCCGCAACCTGGTAATGACAGAGACCGGCCGTCTGGTGTTTTCCTATGCCGACGAGATGTTTCGGCTCGGCATCGAGTTGCAGGATGTTCTGGCGGGACACACGCCCGGTGCTGCACTCACCTTGAAGGTGGGTGTCGCCATGGTCGTTCCCAAACTGTTGGCCTACCGCGTGCTCGAACCCGTTCTCAATATGACCGAATCGGTGCGTCTTATCTGCCATGAGGCCCCGCTGGTAGATCTTCTCGCCGACCTCTCGGTGCACAAGCTGGACGTCGTGCTGGCCGACAGCCCGATCAACCCGACCCTCAACATCCGCGCCTATAACCATGTCCTGGGCGAGTCGGGTATCACTTTCTTTGCTACGCCCGACCACGCCGAGAGCCTGCAGGCCAACTTCCCCGCCAGCCTGGATGGCACACGCATGCTGATGCCAAGTGGTGGCAGTACCCTGCGGCGAGACCTCGAGGCCTGGTTCACACGCCAGGAGATCAACCCGCTGGTGGTGGCAGAGTTCGACGATCGTGCCCTGATGAAGGCCTTTGGCGAACGCGGGACCGGCGTCTTCACCTCACCCACCGCCGTCGAGCAGGATGTGTTGAACAAATACGGGGTCAATACCATAGGCCGCGCAAAGGATCTCACCGAGCGCTACTACCTCATCTCTGCCGAACGTCGCATCAAGCATCCGGCGGTATCAGCAATCACCGAAACCGCGCGCAGTGAATTGTTTGTATAGGGCACGCACTCTCAATCGGAGTCGGTCGGGTGCACCCTGATATTTTCTTCCAGCGCGCCCTGCTCACGGGCTGCTTCGACGAAATCACCGATCCATCCGGCCGGCGCCGCAACGTACAGGCGGCTTCTTGCCAGATCGCCGCATGAACCCGCCACCGCCTTCATAACGGCGACCGGAGAGGCATCCGGCTCGAGACGCCGGTAAACGAAATTATCGAGTGCGTCATCCCAGGCCCGGCACAGATTGCCCAGCAGGGTTCCCGGGGGCACGGCATCGACCCGGAACAGATGCATACCGACCGCGTTGTCGATCGCAATCGCGTGTTCGATCAGGCTCTTGATGGCGGCAAAACCATCACCCACCGCGACAAAGATGACCGGCTCAAGGTCCTCTTCCTCGAGGAGAAAATCGCCCATAGGCCCCTCGATCAGGAGCGTTTGTCCCTTGCCTCCCGTCAGCAGCGCATCGACGAAATCATCGCCCGGCCGCCTCCTGACCAGAAACTGCAGATTACGACCATCGCAGGGACAGCTGGCCACGGCCAGTTTACGCTGCCGACCGTCCTCCAGCGTCATGACGACATTCTGTCCCGCCATGAAACGCAGAGTCTTGGTACGCGGCGTCTGCACATGCAACAGGTACAGCTCTTCGCTGACCGCTTCGGTTTTCCGCACCAGGCAGCGTATCTCCTGATAGGGCAGATCAGCGGCCGTCAGCGCCTCCCTCGCTTCCAGCAAGACATCTGTAACGGCGGTGTTGGAACAAGCCAGGCAATATCCCTCCTCCTGCTCGCGTGCACTCAGCACATAGTCGTGTTCCCGCACCTTGCTGACCCGTCCCTGCAGCACACGGACCTTGCAGGCCCCGCAATTGCCGCTGGAACAACCATAGTCCAGATGCAGACCGGCCCTGAGTCCCGCCTCCAGCAGCGAGTCTTTGCCCTCGACAAAGAATTCATGGCCACTCGGAACGAGACGTGCGCTGACCGCAACAAGACGCAACATGGCGTCTTTCGCAAACAGCTCGGCCTTTCGGTCAGTCGTCGTCCGTGCCTTGTCCAGAGACCGTTGCAGTCGTTCACCCAACTTGACCAGATCCGCTCTCAATTCACGATCATCTGCGTCTGCCATCGACTGCAGCTCCTCGGTCACCTCGGCCAATAGCTCTTCCATGCCATTGAGCGTCGACTTGGTGCGCGTAAGGACATGCTGAAAGTCGTGCAGTCGCGCCATGAGCACTTCGGGCTCCGGCATCCAGTGGTCGGTATACCGCGACTTCGGTCGGGTGTTGGCCTTGATGCGCTCTACGCGCTCCAGCATCGGGTCGTAGTCGATGTCTACATCCGGATAGGCGCGCAAAAGATCTTCGACAGCGACCTTGCCTTCGAAGGTCTCAAACGCCTGCCGCTGAATCTGTTTCTGTAATTGACCACGCGAGACGCCGGCCAGGCGCGCGGCACGGGACAGGCTCAAAAGCTGCGGCATCGTTCTTCTCCTTGGTTTACGGCAATAAGCTTTGATCTTCCTCCCGGAACCGATGCAATCATGGCGTGGAAGTCATGCTTACTGAACGTCATTATCAAGCCAAATCCATCGGCTCTACGATACTCTGCCGCAAAAAACGATCGACCGGCGTGGCCCGGCGATCGGCAATTCGGTCACAAGCAGCCGCTCCGTCTGTTCATGCCTGATATCAGTGCGTGCCACTGCCCGAGCTTCGCCGATGCCACTCGCTTGTACTTCGATCACTGGAGATGACTGGAAAGATGTCCATCAAGGCGAACTGCCCGTGACGGAGTCGGCGGTCCCATCTGAGTCCCGGGTCGACTTCCAGGGGGTCGTAACACACAAATGCTTCGCATCGAACAGAAACGCGTACACCTCGTGCTCGTCATCCGGAAGCATGATATTGCCGTCTTTCTCTCCATATTTCGCAACCATCAACGCCCTTTTATCCCCCGGCAGGTCGTAAAGATCGACCAGGCGCATATTCCAATCATCGAAACTGCGTTGTGAGATCGTCTGAAAGGTCACAAGCTCCACCGCGCGATGGCGCTTGTCGGCAGCGATCCTTGCAAAAAGCCCCGTCACTTCTTGTGCAGAACCTTCGAGCGCCTGCAAGAAAACGTTGCCGGTCAGGACCAACAGGCCAGATATTCCTCGCTCTGCATTCGCAGCTGAAGCCTGATCCTCCAGGTCTCGCAGCGTCCGGTTCGATATCACTTCCGCGGTGGCGATGCTCTTGTATATCAATCGAGACAGTTTCATGGGCAAACCCCTAACCGAAAAAATCAGCCGGTCACGACGCGTGGACGGGAAGCTGATGCCATCCCGTTAAGCTCGAATTCTCCCTGGACTCTTCCATCAAAACGCACCAAACGCAAGATCGCCGCTGCTTGTTGCGGGCAGACAAAGCCAGCCCTGCACCGCACCGAAGCCGCTGAACCGGCCCAACACCCGGCAATGGAGCCTGAATCCCTGGGCCTCGAGTCTGTGAGTACAACCGCAGGTTTCCCAGAGCCACCCGAAACACCGTCGGGCCCGAGGCCTGCCCTGCGGGCGTCAGCTCGCCAACAGGGCCTGATTGACGTTGGCGTGCAGATGATCCACCAGCCCCGGTTGAAGCTTCAGCCTTGCCGCCAACATGGAAAGATAACCCTTTTCAGCCGGCCCGGAAGGGTCGGCCGCGAGGAGTGACGCAGCGTATATCTCTGCAGCCGTCTCAGGGCAGACCGCCGGTGCAACGATCTCGTCGAGATTGAGCGGCCGCGCCAACTCATCGGACACGAAATCACTCATCTCCACGCCCAGGCCCAGTGCCTCGACCTGCCCGAAGATGCGCTGTTGCTCCTGGGCGTCGATCTCCCCATCTGCCTTCGCCGCACCGATCATCGCGCGAATCAGTGCGCGATTGAGGTCGGCCTCCTGGCCCGGTCGCGGTAGAAAGGCCGAACCCGACGGAGGCGACGGCAGCGGTCCAACGCTCGCGGCAGACGGGATCTGCGACCCCAACGCGGGCTGGCCACTCTGCCAGTCCCGCCACGCCTTGTATGCAAGCCCCCCGAGCACCGCTGTCCCGCCGTATGCCAGTGCGTTCTTACCGATCTTTCGCCCCGTCTTGGTGCCGGCAAGCAGCCCTACCAGGCCACCGGCGATTGCGCCACCGGCAAGTCCGCCAAAGTTGCCGGCCTTGCCCGAACTCACTGTGGCGGTGTCGTTTTGACCATCGAGATAGCGGTTCAGCAGTTGCTTAACGTCGATCATGATTCGTCATTGCTCCTTTTATCGTCCTTGCATTCGACTGCGGTTTTCGGGGCCACCCGTCGGGTGCGCCCCACCTCGGCATGTCGGTTCGTCGTTACTCCTGCGATGCGAATCCGAACAGATGCAGCAGACTGGTGAACAGGTTGAATATCGCGACGAACAGTGTGACCGTCGCCATGATGTAGTTTGTTTCGCCACCACGGACGATCTGTTGCGTCTCGAACAGGATCAGGCCTGACATCAGCAGCACGAACATCGCCGAAACGGCCAGTGACAGCGCCGGCATCTCGAACAGCACCGCACCCAGCCCGGCGAGGAATGCCACCAGGATGCCGACGAACAACATGCCACCGAGAAAACCAAAGTCACGACGGGTCGTCAGCGCGTACCCCGACAAGCCCACAAAGGTGATCGCAGTGGCGGCAAGCGCGGTCATTACCGTTTGTGGCCCGCCGCTCATCCCGAGATAGGCGTTAAGCACCGGACCGAGGGTGTAACCCATAAAGCCCGTCAACCCGAAAACGAACACCAGGCCCAGCCCTTGGTTACGGAATCGGCTCGTCAGGTAGAGCAGGCCAAAGTAGCCCACCAGCGTCAGGATGATGCCCGGGTGAGGCAGATTCAGCGCCATACTGAAACCCGCCGTAATCGCGGCGAAGCCCAAAGTCATCGACAGCAGAAGGTAGGTATTTCGAAGTACCGTACCCGCCGCCACGCCACTGCCTATTCTTTCCGAGGACAACACATTCGCATTCACGATTCATCTCCAGTTGATCAAAGATTCAATTTGCCGGAAATCGGCTGCCAGACGCTAAGGCCAGACTGCCAAGGCTCCCGCCTGTTCGATCCGTGACACAGAGTTTGCGGCATGGCAGAAAGAAGTTTTATTCGCTTATTGAAAACATATCCATCGAATTTTTCGAAGCATCTGCAGCCTGCCGCAGGCAGGAAAAAGGTCGAGCAGATCCGCCACCGGCAAATCATCTCGGTGGCCACAGGCCGGAATGCATCTGCCTACCAACGGACGATAAAGGACCTCAGAATCGGCGAGGGTATCGAGAGGATTGCTGTGAAAGGCTTATCGTCCTGAATGGCCGCGTCGATTAATCAGGTAAGCGGGAATCTTGAACACTTGCCCCCCGAAGGCACACTCAGAAAAAGTGAATTACAGTTTCTTTGCAAATTTATTACAATTGCTGCTCTCCTCACAGCAACGTAGTGGATTTGCGGGTATGAGTGCAGATCTGGACCAAGCGTTCCGCGTGCTTTTTGATGATGATGGCTTTGTGGCCGCCTCGATCAATATCGTGAGCAGGGTCCGGGAGGATCTGGCGGTCGGGCAGGTTCCACGATCGCGGGTCGACGCCCAGTTCGATGCAATTGCGCACGCTATAAAGAAGCTGTCACCAACGGCGGAAGAGGTGCTGTTTATCAACCTCAATAAAGTGTGTGGCCAGGTCCAGGCAGGTCGTGCCACCTACTACAACTTCCTGAGCGCGCTCTATCAGGAGACGCGCGACCTCGAGACGAGAGCGCGTTTATGCCTCGTCGGCGAAGTGTTTCAGGTTTTTAGGCAGCACAGCTTGCCGATCGACCGAAAACCTCAGGGGCTGCTCGCCACGTATTACGAGCGTATGGTTGAGGCGACTGGCGCAACCTGGCCCATCGAGCAACTTACGCTCGAAACCTACGACAAGCATAAAGCCGGGTGGTACCCGGACCCAACCTTGCCGATGGCGTAATCCTGCGCTGAGGGTGCAAGAACAATCGACGCCGATCTAATTCACACCCCATCGCTGCCGGCCATGGAGATGCGAAGCGTAGGTAGGTAGTCGCGGGAAAGCGCGAGCAAAGACTGCTTGCCCGTCGTGCGGTTAGCGCCAGAGGGAAAGCAATGCGTGCGTCCGAACTCGGCGACCGCTGGACCACCCCCGGCAATCAGATGTCAGATCAGGTCTCAACTACTACATTTCACGAGATCAAAGACTCGCCTGTCTGTTCTCCACCTCATTTTTCTTGGCAGTTTCTGTTTTCTCGGTTTCGCAGCAGTCTGCCTTGTCCTTGAGTATCTCCTTGGATGACCATTTCACCGCCTGGCGGCTGGCCTTTTCTTGCTCAGCTGACGGAATGATCTCCTCGGGCTCCTCTTCGACATCCTTAAACTCAAACAGCACCTTGGTAATTCGGTGGTTGTCCATCTCCAGCACCGTCAATTCCGCACCCTCGAGATGTACCACGTCATCGACCCCTGCAATCCGGCCCAGGCTGTGATGGATCAACCCGCCCAGGGTCACGTAGTCGCCGGTGG
>CAZCDY010000032.1:0-29921 GCA_964497145.1 uncultured Gammaproteobacteria bacterium | reverse complement strand
CGCATCCACCCGGCGGCGAGGTTTGATTGTTTCAGGATTTAAATGTGTGTTTAGGGTGACGGGGCTGGTTTCAGTTGAGTGTGGGAAGCGGTGTTGCCTTTCTGCTTCAGGCAACTGGCGCAAAAAACAACGGGGAGCTCGCGCTCCCCGTTGTTTACGCCAGAGTGGATCGGTCCCCGCATTGTTGCGGATCAATGACCAGCGATCTTGCATCCCACCTCTGCGCGCAATGTGTTGATCTTGATCGCCCAGTTGATTCGTTCTGGGATGAACGCAACTGCCTTAAGAAGAATCTTCAACTGATCGGTGGGCTTGACGGAGACCCCGGTATCAGCAGATACAGTCGCAGCCACGCCCGCGGCAGCGCCGGCCTCGGCACCAACGTCGCCTTTGACTTCGATATCCGGGATTAGGTCAACGGCAGTTTTGACACGCCATGCAAACATCTCCAGGCGGGCCTGAACCAGATTCACGAACGGCTTCTCTTCGAGCCACCCGCAAAAGGCCTCACCGGTGCTGCTTGTACCGGTACCCGCGTTGTCGTCTTCGAGCAGCGGAAGGGACGCGAGATCCTGACGAATGGTGGTGGCAGCCACGCGCACTTGCTCCAATTGCCCCGAGAGCACCTGCCACATCAGGTACAGCGCCCGTGGAGGAATGTAGTCGATCAGATTTGACACGCGTTCAAGATTGTCTACTAGGGTGGGATCGGCGCTCAGTACAGGGACTTCATCGATCAGTGACAGAAAATCGGCAAAGACGCCTTTCAGTTCTTCGCGGAACTCTGCGCAGTGCGCCTCGCAATCGGAACCGCCCGAAAAGTACTGATAGTCGACCTGCATCTCCTTCATGAGCCTGATGGTATTGATGAGTTGTTCCTTGATGTTCAGCTCCTTCACTTTTTCGAGGATCTCCATATCGGGAAGGTTCTGTCCGATGTTCTTAAGGGCATTCGCAGCCGGCCGCTCCTGGCGGACCAGGGTCACCGTGGTGCTGACCCGGGCCTTTGCCGTTTGCGCCCGGTTCTTGGCTTTGTCGAGTAAGCCGGCCGTTGCGATACTGGGAACGGAGACAGCAATAGCCATGGCGACACAGAGCGTGGTACGACGGATGGAGGTGGGATCGAGTGCTTTCATGTTCGTTGCTCCTTAGGAGGGTTTGATTATTGTTGGTGCGTGTTGAGTGTTTTCCTGCTGCTCACCCTGTAAAGCGACGGATATGGGGCAATCCCCTCACCCGGGGGTAAAAAAAACTGGGATTGATGGATGACGGAGGGCGACGTGTTTGGCTTGGTCGAACAAAATCCTTTTAAAACAAATAATTAGCTTCTAAAGGTCTGTGGGAGTGCGGGCGGCGAGTGCTTCAGAACAAGCGCCCGGCGGCTGCCGTACTTTCCGTTGGGGGCAGGGAAGTCACGCGGGTGCCCCTCTATTCGATTGCTGGGCTGGGTATTTCTGACTCCAGTGCTTTCCGGTTGCCGGCCGAATCCATTGCGGCCCATTTTGGCGTGCCCGCCATTCGCAGACAGTCAAGCTGGAATCAGGTCGGGGAGCGCTCCTGGCCGAACCTTTTTCTGGGGCGGAGGCTCAAGGGGGTGTCCTGGTGTTTGCGAAGGATTTCAGCGGATTGTGAAGCGGTGGGATGGGAATGCCCACGGGGATCAGCGAGTTAGGTGCTCGCGGGAGGAAAAGTGGGTCGCTTCGATGTTCGCGGCGCTTAAAATGAATAGAGCCGTATAGCGCGACGCTGGTCCGGTTGGCGGGCATGCGCTGAAAACACGCGAGCGAGAAGCTATAGCCTCAAGTGCCCGGCCTCACGTTGGCTTCGTATCGCCAATGGGACGACAGTGTCGGTCTCAGATGCACCGATTAGCTGAGGGCTATCTGAAAATCGGCAAATATGTTGGCGTTGCTTCGTATACTCACTGGCCTTGATACTGAAACAAGAGACCCAAACATGGACGCCCTGACCCTCACCCGTCCCGACGACTGGCACCTGCACCTGCGGGACGGCGACATGCTGGCGGCGGTGCTGCCAGACACCGCCCGGCGCTTCGCCAGGGCCATCGTGATGCCCAATCTGAAGCCGCCGGTACGCACGGTGGCGGATGCTGCCGCCTACCGGGAGCGCATCCTGGCGGCCCTGCCTGCCGGACTGGCTTTCGAGCCTCTGATGACCCTGTACCTGACGGACAACACGTCGCCGGAGGAAATCCTCAAGGCCAAGGCCAGCGGCTTTGTGCACGCAGTCAAGTATTACCCGGCCGGCGCCACCACCAATTCGGATTCCGGCGTCACCGACATCCGCCGGGTGGATGCCGTACTGAAAACGATGCAGGAGGCAGGCATGCCCCTGCTGCTGCACGGCGAGGTCACGGGCCCGGGCGTCGACGTGTTCGATCGGGAGGCGGTGTTCATCGAGCGCATCCTGGCGCCCCTGTTGCAGCACCTGCCAAGGCTCAGGGTGGTGCTGGAGCACATCACGACCCGCCAGGCAGCGGAGTTCGTGGCCGCCGCCCCGGCCAACGTGGGGGCCACGATCACCGTGCACCACCTGCTCTACAACCGCAACGCCATGTTCCAGGGCGGCATCCGGCCCCATTACTACTGCCTGCCGGTGCTGAAGCGGGAGACGCACCGCGAGGCCCTGGTGGCCGCCGCGACCAGCGGCAATCCCAAATTCTTCCTCGGCACGGACAGCGCGCCCCACGTCACCTCTGCCAACGAGGCGGCTTGCGGCTGCGCCGGTATCTATACCGCCCACGCCGCCATCGAGCTGTACGCCGAGGCCTTCGAGGCGGCCGGTGCGCTGGACAGGCTGGAGGGTTTCGCCAGCCATTTCGGTCCCGACTTCTACGGCCTGCCCCGCAATACCGAGTCGCTCACGCTGGTGAGAGAGAGTCACACCGTGCCTGCCCGGCATGACGGAGGCATCACCCCCCTGAGGGCAAACGAACGGCTGACCTGGCGACTGGCGTAGGGCTTGGCGCTTTGCTCCCAGTCAGGGAAACGACCGGAATACATTGTGCCAGCGGGGATCTCTGAACTAGGTTGTTCAATAACGACTTAGGCAAAGCACGGCCGCTGAACGCCTGCTGGAAATCGCATCAGACACATTCGCTAGCAACGGGGGATTTATGAAGAGATTCAAACAGATCCTCTGCGTTGTCGACCCAAGGCAACCTGCAGATACGGTCCTCGAGCGCGCGGTTTCGCTGGCACAGAACAACCAGGCAGCTCTGACTGTCATATCTTTCGCACCGCGGGTAACAGCTGGCATCGGTATGCCGGAAGGGGGCCCGATTTCGGCAGACCTGCAGGAAGCGGCGATCGCCGATTCGCAGCAGCAACTGGAAAACGTTGTTGCTCCATTTCGGCCGCAGATCGCCATCCATGCCGAGGTGCTGGTGGGCACAGCCTTTCTCGAAATCATTCGGGAAGTACTGCGACACGGTCATGATCTGCTGATCAAGGCGCCGGAGGATCCCGGCTGGCTCGACCGATTGTTCGGCAGTGACGACATGCACCTGTTGCGTAAATGCCCCTGCCCGGTGTGGCTTGTCAAGCATTCTCCATCAAGCTCGTACCGACGAATCCTCGCCGCTGTCGACGTGGATGCGGATCATCCGGCTACGGAACTGGCGATACGACACAAGCTGAATGTCAAGATCCTTGAATTGGCGGTTTCCCTGGCCTTGTCAGACTTTGCTGAACTGCATGTTGCACACGTGTGGGAGGCGGTGGGTGAAAGTGCCATGCGTGGTGCGTTTCTCCATCGTCCGGAGACTGAGGTCGTCGCTTATGTCGAACAGATCCGAAAGCAACACGATCAAGGGCTCGATGACCTCTTGAGCGACGTGATAAAAACGCAGGGCAGCGACGCCGTACGGTTTCTGAACCCGAGAAAGCATGTGATCAAAGGCCATGCACGGAAAGAGATCCCGGCACTGGCCGACAGCCTCGCAGCCGATTTGGTCGTTATGGGTACCGTGGCACGCACCAGCGTTCCCGGCTTTTTCATCGGCAACACTGCCGAGGCGATCCTCGAGCAGATCGATTGTTCGGTATTGGCGGTCAAGCCGGACGGCTTTGAAACGCCCGTATCCTTGGAGGACCGACCTGATTGATACGAGGCAGGCCGGGTTCGACTGGCTGAGCACACACCTTCTATCCTGAACATTCGCTTATTCGTACTGCGCTGTTCAGTATGGCCAGGCGACGAGCCCGGGGTCTTGAGCACCAACGATCCGAGACCACCAAATGTTCGAGAATGTCTTCTATCAGATCGGTGCGATCCTTTGCTTGGCTGCTGCCGGAGGCGCCTTTGCGCTTTTATTGCGTCAACCGCTGATCGTGGCCTTCATCGCCACGCTACTGCTGGACAGGGTCCTGTGGGTGGTGAGCACGCTGCGCGAACGCACATTGAACCGAGCGCTCCTGCAAGGACTCAAACAACAGGGTTATCACGGTAAAGTGGCAGTTTCTTCATCCACCAGGCGCGAGGCGGACAGTTTTGTCAGCGAAGGCGTCGATCTCGTTCTGGTGCCCTATGCGGATGCAGCAAAGGAGGCTGCCGACAAGCTCCTTCGGGAATGCCGACAGCACACTGATACTCACAACTTCGGAGTTGGCGGATGAAATCATTCAATAGCATCCTGTACGTCGTGGAAAATCCGGCCGCAGAATCGAGTGCCGCTGTCGCACGGGCCGTGAGCCTGGCGCAGAGCAATCAGGCGCGTCTGACGGTATTGCATGTTGCTGAAGAACCCCGTCTTGGGCCATTTGCTCGCAGTGTCGCGATCGATGATTTTCGAGCACGCCTGAAACGGCAGGCGACCGAACAGCTGTCAGGTCTGCTCCGCGATGCCAGCAGAGAGACCGACGTCGTTATCGACGTCCGCTTCGGTACCGTTTTTATCGAGGTCATTCGAGAGGTGTTGCGCAGCCGCCACGACCTGCTGATCAAAGCGGTGGGCAAAGGTGGTGCCCATAGCTTCCTGTTCGGCGGGACGGACCAGCATCTGCTGCGCAAGTGCCCATGCCCGGTCTGGATCATGGTTGGTGAAACGAGTGCAAACTACCAACAGATCCTCGCCGCTGTAGATTTCGATCCGTGGAACGATGGCGATGGAGAAGGTGAACTGAATCGGGAGATCCTCGATATTGCCGCCATGCTCGCGGTCACGGATTTCGCCCAGTTGCACGTGGTGCATGCGTGGGAATCTCTGACTGAGAACATGATCCGGGTGTTTGGTAGTGAACTGTCGGACGCCGAGGCTGCGAGCAATCGCGACCATGAACGACGCGAGCACCATTCTCGGCTCGAGCTACTGAACAATTGGATGCGGGAACAGTTCGGAAATAAAGCCCATGGCTACCTTTCGCCACGCTTCCATCTCCGCAAGGGTGCCCCTCGCGACGTCATTCCTGCGGTAGCCAACGAGCTAAAGGCAGATCTGGTGGTCATGGGGTCGGTGAGTCGCACCGGCATCCCCGGACTGCTTATCGGCAACACCGCCGAAGTCATCCTGAACAATCTCGAGTGCTCGGTACTGGCGGTCAAGCCGGCAGGCTTCATCACCCCGGTCACAGTCGACTGAAGGAGTAGTCACGACCCTCCAAAGTGGAGGAGCCTGGACTTCGATGCCCCGGCAAGGTGGGTCAACTTTCAGGATTGTTTCATCGGTCAACGGCGCCCCGTTTCCCTGCGCAGCCGCCAGGCCTTCTCCACGCCGATGACCAGATAGATCACCAGGCCAACCAGCACTATGTGCAGCCAGTCCATCCAGCCGATTGGCGCGGTATGGAACAGCCAGTTCATCACCGGCAGGTAGGTTAACAGCAGCTGCGCCCCGATCATGGCGATGATGCCGGCCCAGATCCACGGGTTGCTGAACAGTCCCAGCCGAAACATTGAGAACCGTAGCGAACGGCAGTTCAGCAGATAGAAGGATTGCCCTATGGCAAACACATTGATCGCAATGGTGCGGGCCTCGGCCTCATTGGCGCCGTTCTGCAGGGCCCATTCGAACAGGCCGAAACTGCCGATCAGCAGCAACAGCCCGACCAAAGCAATACGGAAGATCAGCTCGCCGGTGAGGACGGGTGCATCCGGCCGACGCGGCGGGCGGCGCATGATGCCCGGTTCCTTGGGTTCGAAGGCCAGGGCGAGGCCAAGCAGCACGGCGGTGGTCATGTTGATCCACAGCGCCTGCACCGGTAGCATCGGCAGCGGCTGGGCCGCCATCACCGCGACAATGATTACCAGCCCCTGACCGGCGTTGGTCGGCAGAATCCAGGTGATGAACTTGATCAGGTTGGCGAATACGCCGCGGCCTTCTTCGACCGCGGCTTCGATCGTGGCAAAGTTGTCGTCGGTCAATACCATGTCGGCCGCTTCCTTCGAGACCTCAGTGCCGTTGATTCCCATTGCCACGCCGATATCGGCGCGGCGCAAGGCCGGGGCGTCGTTGACCCCGTCGCCGGTCATGGCTGCAACCTCACCGTGCGCCTGCAGAGCCTCCACCAGGCGCAGCTTCTGCTCCGGCGTCACCCGGGCGAATACCTCCGTCTCAGTGGCGGCGGTGATCAGCTCCGCGTCGGACAGGCCCTCCAGGTCGCGGCCAGTCAACACATCCGGGGTCTGGCCTTCCGGCAACGGGCCAACCAACCCTATCTGACCGGCGATAGCCGCCGCAGTCGCGGCGTGATCGCCGGTGATCATCTTGACCTGTATTCCGGCCGCATGACACGCGCGCACCGAGCGGATCGCCTCTTCGCGCGGTGGGTCGATCATGCCCTGCAGTCCGAGAAAGGTGAGGCCGCCGGCAACCCGCTGGTGATCGATACTGGTCGTGCCCGGCGGGACGGCAAGTCGGGCAAATGCCAGCACGCGCTGCCCCTGACTGGCCATCGCGAGTAACTGCTGATGCACTACCTCGCTGTTCAGTGGCGCGGCCTCACCGTCTGCGCCCAGCATCACCTCGCAACGCTCGAGCAGTTTCTCGGCCGAGCCTTTCAGGTAAACCACCTTATCGCCGCCGCCGTGCAGGGTAGCCATGTACTGGTGTTGGGATTCGAAGGGAATCGCGTCCAGCCTGGGGTACGTTTCCTGTGTTTGCCGCAGATCCAGGCCGGCCTTGCCCGCGACCACCAGCAGTGCGCCCTCTGTCGGGTCCCCCTCGATCCGCCAGCCGCTTTCATCCTGTTTCAGTACCGCGTCGTTGCACAGCAGACCGGCGCGCAACAACTCAGACAGGGCGGTACATTCATGGATGTCCACTGTCTGGTCATGGAGCAATACCTCGCCTTGCGGCGCATAACCCACGCCGGAGACTTCGGCCTGTAGACCACCTGCCCACAGGCGCTGCACCGTCATCTCGTTGCGGGTCAGGGTGCCGGTCTTGTCCGAGCAGATCACAGTGGTGCTGCCGAGGGTCTCCACAGCGGGCAGATGGCGAATGATGGCGTGGCGTCGGGCCATGCGCGCGACGCCGATGGCCAAGGTAATGGTCAGCACGGCGGGCAGGCCCTCCGGGATCATGGCAACGGCAAGCGCCACGGCGGCCATGAACATGTCGACCGCCGAGCCGCCATGCCACAGACCGACGGCGAAGGTCAGACCGGCCAGGGCCAGGATGGCATAGAGCAGCACATGGCTGAAACGGGCAATCTTGCGGGTCAGCGGTGTGGCCAGCACTTCCGCGCTGGCGATGAGCTCGGAGATGCGGCCAATCTCGGTATTGTCACCGGTTTCGGTGACTACACCGACCCCGGTGCCATAAGTCACCAAGGTGGAGGAATACCCCATATTGTGGCGATCCGCGAGCACGATGTCGTGGGCCAACTGTCCCGATCGCTTCTCCACCGGCAGGGACTCGCCGGTCAGCGCGGACTCATCGATCTGCAGGTTGCGACTGTGCAGCAGACGCATATCGGCGGGCACCTTGTCACCCGAGGCGAGCAGCACGACATCGCCTGGCACCAGTTCCCTGGCATCGATCCGTTGTTTTTCACCGGCACGCAGCACCGTGGCCGTCGTGGTCAGCGCACGCGAGAGGGCCGCCAGTGCGCTCAGGGCCTTGCCCTCCTGCACGAAACCGATGATGGAATTGAGCAGTACTACGCTGAAGATCACGCTGGCGTCCACCCAGGCGCCCAGCACGAGTTTGATCACGACCGCCGCCAGAAGAATGTAGACCAACGCCTGGTGGAACTGCAGCAAGAAACGCTGAAGCGGTCCTTTGCCCTTGCGCTGTGTTAGAACATTGGGGCCGAAGTTCTGCTGCCGCTCCTCCACCTCGAAGCGGTCCAAGCCTGTCTTTACACTGGTGTCGAGCAGGTCCAGCACCTCATCCTGGGGCAGATGGTGCCAGTGCTTCTCCAGTAAGGTATTCATTTGCTTTAAGTCTTCGCTCGGTCCACGTATTCAACGCCAACGAAATCGTCGGCGGATTCCATTTTAAAATTTCTACTCCTCCAGGAGAAGCAGAAAAACTACTCAGAGCAACAGTCCTGGCCGCCAGATGCTCGCGCCGCGCGCGGTGGCCGTGTAGCGGCGTGATTCCATTCGATGCCAAGCATCGCTTCATGGCCACGTTGCATCGCGATCACGAGCATCATGGCTTTACTTTCGTAAAGGGGGGGGCGAGCAGTTACGCGCCATGTGCAGCGATCAAGGCTTGCCCGACGGCATCGTCAATCGTATCGATCCTACCTGTTGGCGAATGTGTCGGCAGGCTTTTCTCATGCCTTCCCAACCCCGCAGCAAACGCGACGAAAGCACTTCGGGCGACACTGCTGCTGGTCGAACCTTTTCCCGGGACCGTGGCTCAACGGCTTGTCCTGGTGTTTTTGAAGGAATTTAGACGATTTCGAAGTGTTGAGCAGGCAGTGCCAGGAGCGTGCAGGCCTTCGGGGTGGCGGTTCAAAGTCGCTTTGAGATCAAAGCGGTCGGTGACCAATACCACATTCTGTGGTTTGTCTGGGTCACCGACCCACTTTATCTCGGCATGCTGTTTCAATCAGCAATAAGACTCGATTCGTGAAATAACGAACCGTCCCCGTCCCCGCACGCCTGGAAAGGACGTTCAGTCGTTTGCTTGCCCCGGGATTGTCTTATGCAGATGGACCGGCTCGGCGCGCTTCTTGCGCATGTGAATGTTGATGAGCTCCACTCCGAAAGCGAAAGCCATGGCGAAGTAGACGTAGCCCTTGGGGACGTGCAGATCCAAGCCCTCACCGAGGAGCACCACGCCGACCAGGATCAGGAAGCTCAAGGCCAGCATCTTGATGCTCGGGTGCCTGTCCACGAACTCGCCGATGGGCTTGGCCGCGAGCATCATGATAAGCACGGCGATGATGATGGCGATCGCCATGACCGGTATGATGTCGACCATGCCGACCGCGGTAATGACCGAATCGAGGGAGAAGACAATGTCGATGATGGCGATTTGCACCAGAACCATGCCGTAGCTCGCAACCGCCGCCCCGGGCTTGCCGCTCTCTGTGTCCTCCTCACCCTCCACGCTCTCCCATATCTCCTGGGAACTTTTCCACAGCAGGAACAGCCCGCCCACGATCAGGATCAGGTCGCGCCCGGAGATCTCGTGCTCCAGGACCGTGAACAGGGGTTCGGTCAGACGCATCATCCAGGCCAGCGACAGCAGCAGGAGCACCCGGGTGATCATGGCCAGCGACAGGCCTATGATCCGCGCACTGTGGCGCTGATGCTCAGGCAGCCGGCCTACCAGGATGGAAATGAAGATGATGTTGTCGATACCCAGGACGATTTCCAGGGAAGTCAGGGTCACCAGGGCTATCCACGCCTCGGGGCTGTAGATCCACTCAAACATTTCTTTATCCTCCCAATGGTGCTCGGTGACCGGCTATGGATATTCGTCAGGTAACCGCTCTAGGTTCTGGGCACCCGGTGGCGTCGCGGTCTATGCCGATTCCAGGGTGCCTGCGCGGCAGAACGTGATGAGTCTGCGGCTTCATTCTTCACCGTTCATGAACCCAAGCAGGTGCAGCAGGCTGGTGAACAGGTTGAAGATAGCGACGAACAGGGTGACCGTGGCCATGATGTAATTCGTCTCACCGCCGTGGATGATGTTGCTGGTCTCATACAGAATCAGCCCGGCCATTAGTAGCACGAACATGGCGGAGACTGCCAGCGACAGGCCGGGCATTTCGAAGAATATTGCACCCAGGCCGGCCAGGAATGCAACCAGGATGCCCACCATCAGGAAGCCGCCCATGAAGCTGAAATCCTTGCGGCTGGTTAATGCGTAACCTGACAGGCCGAGGAAGATGGCGCCGGTGGCGCCCATCGCGGTCATCACCACCTGGCCGCCGTTTGGCATGGCCAGATAGGCATTGAGAATCGGTCCCAGGGTGTACCCCATAAAGCCGGTCAGGGCGAACACGAAGGCCAGCCCCAGGGCGCTGTCACGAAACTTGGCAGTGGCGAACAGCAGACCGAAATAACCACCGAGCGTGAGCAGCAACCCCGGATGGGGCAGGTTGAGCGCGGTAGAAATTCCGGCGGTCAGTGCGCTGAACAGCAGGGTCATGGACAGCAACATGTAGGTGTTGCGGATCACCTTGTTGGTAGCGAGCGCGGATGCCTGGCTTCGGCCTGCCGGGATAGTGACTGGGTTATTCATGGATCGAACCTGTGTCTGGTTTGCCAGCTGGATGGAATGACTGCTGCACATCCGGCGCAAGTCGGTGGGCCTGTTTGAGCAGGCTTCGATGGCGATTGAATTTGCGCATCAGGGTGCGCCCGGCGCGATCGGTCGCACGGTTGATGGCGACGTACAAGTCCGGCTCGGTGTCTTCGACCACGATATCCGGCAGACCGACCAGCATCACCTGCAAGTGGCAGCGCTTGTCTGCACCACCGCGGGGCCCGTTGATGTCGCTTAGCCGTACAATGACCCGCCGGATCTGGTCACCATAGCTACTCAAGGCGAAATGCAGTCGTCGTTCAGCGTGGCCGTACAGGGCGTCCGTCAGGGGAAACTGGCGTGCCTTGATGTCTATCTGCATCGAGTCTCTCCTTGCAATGTTTTTATTGCTATATCAGCAGTCATGATAGGGTTATTCGGGTATCAATAAACTTCGAATATAATTGCGATTTATTTCGTAAAATACGAAGTAACGACAAGCCCATGATCAACTACAAGCATCTGCACTACTTCTGCGTCGTGGCCAGGGAAGGCGGGATCGCCCGGGCCGGTGAGCGGTTGCACTTGACGCCGCAGACCATCAGTGCGCAATTGGGGCTGCTGGAAGATCACCTGGGGACGACCCTGTTTACCCGGGTCGGGCGCAACCTACAGCTCACCGAATCCGGACGGCTGGTATTGAGCTACGCCGATGAGATCTTCTCGCTGGGTGGGGAACTCGAAGAGGTGGTACACCAACAGCCGGAAGGGCGACCCCAGCTTTTCAAGGTTGGTGTGGTCGATGTTGTACCGAAGTCCATCGCTCACCGTACTCTTCAGCCTGCGCTGCGGATGCCGGAGCCGGTACGCATGATATGCCGCGAGGCGACTCTCGATACGCTGTTGGCGGAACTGGCCCTGCACCGCTTGGACCTGGTGGTGGCCGACCGCCCCATCCCTCCGACGGTCAGTACAAGGGGCTTCAGTCACAAGCTCGGCGAATGCGGGGTCAGCTTTTTTGCCACAAAGAGCCTGAGGAAGAAGATGAAAGGTGATTTTCCCCATTGTCTGGATGGTGCACCGCTACTGTTGCCCAGCAGCGGCAATCAACTGCGTTCCGGTATTGAGCGGTGGTTAGACAAACATCGCATTCATCCGCGCACGATTGCCGAGTTTGATGACAGCGCGCTGATGAAGGCTTTTGGGCAGGAAGGCGCGGGCGCTTTTATCGCGCCCGCCGCTATAGAGGCGGAGGTGGCGTTGCAGTATCAGGTGGCGGCGATTGGTCGGGTTGATGAGGTGAAAGAGCGTTTCTACGCGATTTCGATTGAGCGCCGGGTTACGCACCCTGTCGTTTCTGATGTGCTGGAGTCGGCGCGTAACTCGCTGTTTTTGGAGAAATGATCATGGGATTGGCGGTGCGGGCGAAGAGAGTCGACCTATTACAGTGCGCCAGACCAATGTGAGGGGATTCCGCAAAGATAGAGTTCATCCGTTGAGGTTACAAATCTCGGCGTATGTCCTGTATGTTCTTCTCTGACTAAGCTGTTATCGCTATGCGGGTCTGGGCCGGGGCCAAGCTTATGCCGTTTACTACCGTGGCCCAGGGAGTGGTAGCTGGTCATTGACTCTTAACAGGCCGTTGAAAATCATCTGAATTTATTGGCTCTCTCTGCCGCACGATACAATTTGCCGGCCAAGTCGCAGGGCGGACGGGTCCTTAGCGTTGTTTTCGCCCAATTGTGCATATCGCAGGCAGACCAACCCCTCGACACCGCCATCAGCAACATGTGGCCACCCGCAGATTGCGCATCCGAATCAGGTGGTACGCCGCAAAGGTCAGGACAAACTGAAAATCCAGCTTCTCGCGGCCAACAAAACGACTCTTGCGCAAGCCACCGATGGTCTTCACCCAGCCAAAGCACTCTTCAATCGCCGCTGTATTTTCAAGCGGACGACTATGTGAAACGCGAGCAGCAAAGAAACAAACGGGCACTGAATGCCTGCCTTGCCGAACTGCGCGAATCGGTTGCGAGCGATATGCTGCCCGCGTTCAACCCGGTATGTCACCTGGTCAAGGGGAACCACCGGGACGAGATCGTCCGCCTCACGGTCAGCGTGGAGGCAGACCTGGTTGTGGTAGGTGACCTGGAACACTCGGGGCTCACCGGCTTGATCGTCGAAAGCACTGCTGAGGCCGTCAGCAAACGTCTGCACTGCTCGGTACTCATTGTGAAGCCGCCGGGGGGGGCGTCACGCCGGTGGTTGTGGAGGAGATGTACTCCTTTCGCTCGCTCGCCAATCCCGGATCTCGACTGTGCCTTTGCGTAACGGCGTGTCTCGGTCGAAAGCGCCGAGATTGCCACAGACGCTGAGGGGCACGATCACTGGCATCTCGTCAGAATGTGTGATCGTCAGTGGCCTTACGGACTTCCCGGCAATACACGGGCTGTCCAATTTGCCTTTACCGACGCCGGAACCCGCCCTGGGGGCGTGAAGAGAATCCATAGGGGGATCGTCCAGCTCGAACCGCCGGCGACGGCTGTGGCCCACCTGTTGCCCCACAATTGATCCGGGCATCTGTCAGCTCGAAAGCTCGTACAATTTGCAGGTGGAAAGTGATTCGGGCTTGCTCCGGTATTCGCGGCGATGTTCTTTTGCGTCAGTTTCACGCTGCCGGGCTTTCGCGATATCGAGGGCTTACCAAGGCAAATTACGCCACATCAGACATACTGGATGATCGCAACACCATGCCATACAGATCCCTCGGATCGTCGGGATCGGCAACCAGATCCAGGTTGGCATACATCCCGGTCATGCCTGGTCGATTCAGCTGATCCCGGATATATCGCAGGGCGGAAAAATCTTCGATGGCGAAACCAACGCTGTCGAATAATGTGACTTGCCGGTGATTTTTCCTTCCTTCCAGCTCTCCCACAATTACCTGCCACAGCTCGCTCACCGGATGGTCTGGATCCAGCTGTTGCATTTCGCCTTCGATTCGGGTTTGTGGCGAGTATTCGACGAATATGTCCGAGCGCAAAAGTATTTTCTTCGCCAGCTCGGTTTTACCCGGACAGTCACCGCCTGCCGCATTGATGTGAACACCCGGCTTGATCATGTCATCGGTCAGGATAGTGGCACATTGTTTGTCGGCGGTAATGGTCGTGATAATGTCAGCGCCCTCTACGGCTTCACTGGTTGAGTTGCATCGGGTAATTTCAAAACCCTTGCTGCAGAGATTTCCCATGCACTTTTCTGTTGCCGCCGGGTCGATGTCATACAGCCGCAACTTGTTTATACCGAGCATGGATTTAAAAGCCAGCGCCTGGAATTCGGATTGTGCACCGTTACCGATGATCGCCATGCAGTTTGAATTTTTACGAGCAAGGTATTTGGCCGCAATGACTGAAGCAGATGCCGTTCGCAGGGCGGTCAGAATGGTCATTTCGGAAAACAGGATGGGATAGCCGGTATAGACTTTTGACAAAACTCCAAATGCAGTGACCGTCTGCAAGCCTTCTTTCATGTTTTTTGGATGACCGTTTACGTACTTGAAACCGTAAAGTTCCCCGTCACTGGTTGGCATGAGTTCAATAACGCCGGCGTGAGAGTGAGCAGCCACTCTGGGAGTCTTGTCGAACAACTGCCAGCGTTTGAAATCTTCCTCGATGTAATCGGCAATCCCTTTTAGGATGCTTTCCATGCCGATGCTATCGACGATCTTCATCATGTGATCGACGCTCACGAAAGGCACGATATTCAAGCCCCTGCCTGTTTTCGAACTCTTGGTCATTGCAGATCTCTCCAGGGTAAAAAGCATCGTTCGGTGGGAAGGCTGGCGTTAAGTTGCCAGACGTGCCCCGACATAAACCAGAACAATCGTCATGCCGATGCAGGCTGCATTAATTTGGTAACAAAGGGGGAGGTCATGGCGCGGACCAGCGCGCCGTAGTTCAATTGGAATATCACTTCTGCACCGACCCTGAGTTCAAAGCACTCAGACTCCAGGATAAGGTGGTCACTGCTGGCTCCCATGATGTCTATTCCGTCAGGTGCTTGCAGGCCGGACGGGTCGATATCCTGCTGACCGACGGCAAGGATGGCTTGCGTTACCAAGCCTCGATCGGTGACAGACGGGACTTCTCCGAATGCGTTTTGTGCAATCGTGCCTGACGGCATCGATGGTTTGAGCTTGGCTTCGATCACTTCGGAACACAGTGTGATGGCATCGGTATGCAGTCCGTCGATCGGTTGCCGATGCAGGGTTTCACGGCCAAGCAGGATCGCCTCCCCCAGGCGGAGATCGTTGATCCGACCAATCTCAGCGCCGCTGAGCGCCCATTTCAGGTTGGCGGAGTTCCCTCCCGATACGATTTCCACCGTGAGGCCCAATGTCGCCTCGATAGAGTCCGCGAGCTCAGACAGCATCGCCATATTGTTGCCATCAGGCGATACACCGCTGCGGCACGCGAGGTTGGTGCCAATACCCCTAAAGACGATGTTCGGCAAGCTGAGTAACTCCCGTACATAGCTCATCAGGTCATCTGGCATGATGCCTTCACGGAGATCACCCAGCTCGACCATAAGAATCACGCCGTGCGCACGGCCGGCCTTCTGCGCTTCGAGCGAGAGTTTTCTCAGGACTTCGAGTTCGGTATTGCAGCTGATATCAGCATGTGCGACCACTCGTTTCACCTGACTCGGCATCGGTGAACGGATCAATGTCATCGAAGCAGATACCTGGGCAAGATGCATCGCTTCAATATTCTCGATGCGCGAGTCCCCCAGTCTTTTTACCCCGGCATCAAGCAACGTAGCGGCAATCTCGGCGGAGCCGAGCGTTGCCTTGGTCACGCCAGTCACCGAGATCCCTCGCTTGCCCAGGCGCTCAACCAGTGTGCGGGCGTTATGGCGGATCTTTTCAAGGTCAATCAGCAGCCGCGGTGCTGGCATCATGCGCTGGCAGCCAGTTTTTCCTTGAGATCGGGGAAAGCGGCCAGGACCATTTCCACCAGCCGCTCGGGTGAGCGGGTGAGTGCATCGGTGACCGGGATACCGATTTCCTGCTCATACTGTGTAATGGCCGCGCTGACCTCGTCGTCGCTCATATGCTCGTGGTTAATTGTCAGGCCAATAATTTTTGTATCCGAGAAGGTCTCGATAAGATTGATTTCGCTGGCTGGGGTCGGCATTGCCATGTTTTCAAAGTCGCAGCGCATACTGCGGCCTGGAGCATGTTGTAACACTACGCCGTCCGGGCAACTTCCGCGGAGGATAAAGGACGTGGTGGAGAAAGCGGGATGACTCAGTGCGCCTTGCCCTTCGACAATGATGAGGTCTGGTTTCTCGATTTCGAACGCTTCGATGGTCGCTTCCAGTTCGCCAGCACAAAATTGCGACGGTACGGCGTCGAGCGCGACCCCATACAGGGCGCCCTGGATCAAACCGGTCTGGCCGGTACCGATCATTATCGTTTTTATGCCCGATTCATTGAGGGCACTGCTTATTATGTTGGCTGTGGTGCGTTTGCCGATTGCACAGTCGGTACCGAGCACAGCGATAATCGGGCAGATGATTTCGTTGATCCGGCCACTGAACATGTTGAGATCTTTCTTATCGCGGGGTTTGCGTACATCAATGATTTCCACCTTGTTGGCGAGACAGGCTGCGTCAAAGACCGGGTCATCATTCAGAAACTCATGCAGACCGTTGACGATATTCATACCGTGGCTCATCGCCTCAAGAACGAGACCCCGCTCGTGCTTCGAGAGCATGCCGCTCGATGGTGCCATGCCGAAAATAAAAAAATCGGGTGTCGATCCGGCCTGTGCCAGTGAGTCATCGAGATCGAGACAGATTGGAATCGCGTTTGGCTTGCTGTCGAGGACCATGCCGGCATCAAGTCCAGCTTTCTCACTGTCGATAACCGAAAGGATCTCGTATTTTTCTGAGTGTCTGATCAGGCCGTTGGCGGTCTTGCCATCGATCTTGCCAAAATTACCTTCACAGTAAACGACTGCCGTGGCAACGTGTGGCTTGTCTTCTATCGCGCGAAGTTGTACAGGTCTTACATTGTGGTTCTGGGCAACAATCTTGAGGGCGGATTTAGGTGCGTTCAAAGACACGCCGGGCGGGACTTCTGACATAGCTACTCCTTCGAGTGTGAGTCTCAGAGGAGGCGACGAGATCATGCCGGCCAGCATTGGCCGATTGTCAACGAGTGGTCCCAACTAAGGTTGGATGCTGCGGAAATGCTTTCCCGCAGGCCGAGATTGAGTGTCACTCTAACACGCTGTGCAATTTGCTGTTGGTAAAGAACCGGCTAATAGACAGCTCAGGCGATTGGCCAAGAGGCATGTTGCACAAGATGCTGCATACAGCCATGTTTCGTACTTAACAGAGCGGAAAAGTGGAAGGATCGGAATTTCCTGAAAGGTATATCATGACCGCTGCTGATTCCTGATGAGCGGCTTGACTTTTTCGAACAGACCGGCACATTCCACCTTTGATATTCATTCTCTCGATGTTTTCTTTGGCCTGAACGGATTTCCCCATGAAGTTCAACGTTCTGACTGCGGAACTTTCCCACGAAACCAATACTTTCAGTCTGCGCAAAACCGGAAAACAAGCCTTCATGGCCCACTATGCCCTGATGGGCGCAGCAGCTATCGTCGAGCGTGGAGACGAGAACACGGAACTTGCTGGTTTTCTTGACGCGGGTCGTGCGCATGGCTGGCGGGTCACGCATGTGCTCAGTGCAGCTGCTGGCCCAAGCGGAAAAATCAGACGCAAGGCGTTTGACTGGCTCTGTGAGCCGATCCTCGACAGCATAAAGAAGTATCCGTTCGACGGGCTGCTACTCGGCTTACACGGCGCGATGGGCCTCGATTTCTGTGAAGACGGCGAAGGCGAATTGCTGCGGCGTATCCGTAGTGAGGTGGGCATGGAGATGCCAATTGCTATCACACTGGATTCACATGCAAATGTCAGCGAGCAGATGTGCGCACTGGCGGACATTATCGTTTCGTTCAAAACATACCCGCACATTGATATGCGCGACACCGGACGCCAGGCCGGAGATATTCTCCAGCGGACGATGTCCGGTGAGATTAAACCGCGTACCATCCGCGTCAGCCGTCCCATGCTTGAAGAGATCAATGGCGGTCGTACCGACATCGGCCCGATGATCGAGCGTATTGCGGCGGCGCGTGCTTATGAGGAGCAGGAAGATGTCTTTGCCGTGAGCATCAATGCAGGTTTTGCCAGTGCCGATGTCGCCACGGTTGGGCCGACGGTGCTGGTGAGCGGACAGGGGGATTTCGCTGCGCACGCGGCTTTCGCTGAAACGGTCGCCGATGATATTTGGAGCCGTCGCTTTGAGGTGTTGAATGAATATCTCAGCGTTGACGAGGCGGCTGCGATTGCTGCCACTTACGAGCCCCGCAAAGGGCCGCTGGTAATTGCCGATTACGCAGATAATCCTGGCGCCGGCGGCTATGGCGATTCAACGGAGTTGCTGCGCGCATTGCTCGATGCGGGCGTGCGCAATGCCTGTTTTGGGCCGATGGTGGATGGTACGGCAGTGCATGTGCTGCAGACGGCTATTGTTGGTGAACATATTCAGATTTCGCTTGGTGGCAGGACCGACCCAGACTTCGGTGGCGGTCCACTTGCAGTTGAGGCCGAACTCGTCTCTCTCAGCGACGGACATTTCATTGGTGATGGTCCAATGATTCATGGGCTCCACGGCAGTTTCGGCCCCACTGCCGTAATCCGTGTCGGCGGTATTGAGGTATTGGTTGTCACCGTCCCCAGGCAAATACTGGATCTGCAGCAGTTCAAAGCCTTCGGTATAGATCCGCAGAACAAACATGTCGTAGCGCTAAAGTCGATGCAGCATTTCCGCGCAGCGTACGAACCGATTTCGGGACAAATTATAGTTTGTGACAGTGGCGCACTGTGCACCCCGCGTTATGACCGGCTACCGTATCGCAACGTGCCGAGGCCGATTTTCCCCTTAGACCTGTCGGTAATCTGAACTGTTCTCAACTTGCCTGCAATTCCGCTTTGGCGTACTCGGCACCTTCGATCATCACGCCGGCAACGGTGGTGTAGGTGACCGTCCATGCCTCTTTGACCTCAGGCCTAAAGGCGTCGCCCAGACCTTTTCCCAGAGTCCACAGGAGGGATGCGCCGACCTTGTCATAGTCTTCGGCTTTGACGCCATACTCAGCGTGCGCCTTGCCGGATGTTTTCAGGGGTGCGGTGAGGGCCTCCAGATGGTCCAGCCCGTTGACGGCCGTATTCAGCATGACCATCAGCTTGCGGCCCTGTTCTTTCATGTCGCCCTTGAAATAGGGTTTTACCTCGGGATAGGTCTCGAAAAGCCGTCCATAGAAGAGTTCTGCGGCGGTTTCCTTGATCGGCAAAACCTTTGCCCAGGAATCTTTCACGAGTTGTTTCTGTTCAGGTGTCATGGTGTTTATTCCGCTTGTTGAATATAAGAATGGGCAAGCGCGGTCATGTAATCAACTGCCGCACATACGGGGAGGTCCCCCCGGCTCTGCCGGGGGATGGAAGCCACCCATGCATGCAGTCAGAGATGGCGTCGCCCTGTTGGCCGGCGTCACCCCCATCAAGAAACGGTGTCCGTCAGCGGCGAGGACGCCGAGTGTCTGCTAACCTTGCGCGTGCTCAGGCGGCCGCCGTTTCGCCTGATCCCGACCACCCGTACATGAGCTGACTCCAAGTATGGCCACTCCCCCTGCCCAAAAACGCGACCCAGCCGCAAGGCGCAATTTCTGGCACTGGTTTGACCGCAACATTCTCGAGCTGGGACGTGAAATGCGGTTGTCCTATCTGCCACCCCTGATGGTCTACGCGGCTGCCGGCATATCCGGCCTGACCAGCATCGTGGGCACCTTCTTCGTCAAGGACTACCTGAACCTTTCGGCCGAGTTCCTTGCGGCGCTTGCTTTCTGGGCGGGTATCCCCTGGGCCCTGAAGATGCCATTGGGGCACCTGGTGGACCTGATCTGGCGCCACAAGGCGGGCTTGGTCTTTCTGGGTGCCGGTATGATCACCGGCAGCCTGTTTATCATGCTCGGGCTGCTTTCCGACCCGGACGCAATGGCGCAAGTGATGCCGGTAGAGGCCTGGTATGTTTTCAGCGTATTGCTGGCACCGGTCGGTTATGTTGTCCAGGACGTTGTGGCCGATGCGATGACCGTCGAGGCCGTGCCACGCGTCGATGCGCGCGGTGAGGCGATCGACGCCGTGACCCTTCGCCTGATGCACACAACCATGCAGACCCTCGGCAGGGTGGCAATCATCGGTGGCGGTGTCTTCGTGTCACTGCTCAACGTACTCCTGTTCCAGGACGTCGAGGCGATGCCGGAATGGCAGAAAGTTGCGACCTACATCCGCATCTACGAGTTCGCGCTCGCCATTCCCATCGTTTCCGTGCTCGGCGTGGTGCTCGGGGGCGTGATCAAGCGCCGCCAGTTGCAGCGGCTGCGTGGGGGTGGCCTGGACGAAGGGCAGGCCGCCGAGATCGCCTTCGGTCGAATCGAGAAAACGCAGCCGAACTGGTGGATCCTGGGTGGTGGCCTGGCCTTTGTCGCTTTCACGATCAGCATGGGGCTCAGCGAGATCAGCTTCAACAAGGAGGTCATCTTCGTGGGGTCCATGGCGATCGTCTTGTTCCTGATGAGCCGACTCGTCAAGGTACTCAAGCCGGAGGATCGGCTGATCCTGGTGGGCACGGCGGTGATCATCTTCATCTACCGTGCGATGCCTACGCCGGGTGCCGGCCAGACCTGGTGGATGATCGACGAACTCGGGTTCGATCAGCAGTTCCTGGCGGTGTTATCGCTGATCAGCAGCGTCCTGACTTTGCTCGGCATGTTTATATTCCGCCGCTTCATGGCCGAGCGCTCCATCGCCTACGTGATTGTGTTCCTCACAATCGCCAGCACTTTGTTGTATATGCCCATTATCGGCATGTTTTACGGACTGCATCATTTGACCGCCTCCCTGACGGGAGGCATCGTCGACGCGCATTTCATTGCATTGGTCGACACGGCGTTGGAATCGCCGCTGGGTCAGATTGCGATGATCCCGATGCTCGCCTGGATCGCGAATTCCGCGCCCAGCCACCTCAAGGCGACCTTCTTCGCCGTGATGGCGTCTTTCACCAATCTGGCGCTGTCGGCGAGCCAGCTCGGCACCAAGTACCTCAATCAGCTTTTCACGGTTACCCGCGAAGTCCAGGACCGGGCCACCGGTGCGATCACGACTCCCGCGGATTACAGCGAACTCGGTTGGCTGATGCTGACTGCCATGCTGCTCGGGTTTGTGGTGCCGATCGCCGCGGTGTTTTTTGTAAAACTCACCCGGCTGAAAAGCGCCTGACGCCGCTTTGTGGTTGATCGCTGATCAGGCCCGCTGCTCCAGCAGCTTCTCCAGCCGCTTGAGTTTATCGTGAATGTCCTTAAGGGTCGGCTCGTGTGCCTCTTCCGCCTGTGCTTTTATCAGTTTTTCATTTTCCGCGTTCATCACGTTGACGACGATCCCGATCACCATGTTCAGAAAGGCAAAAGCGGTGAAGAAAATGAAGCTGAGATAATAAATCCAGCTCAATGGATAGACCGCCATGGTTTCGTACATCACGTCGGTCCAGTCCTCGAAGGTCATGACCCTGAACAGCGTGAGCATGGAGATCGCAATGTCTTTCCACAGGGTAGGATTGATGGATTCGAACAGCGTGGCGCCAACGGCTGCATAGATATAGAAGATGATGAACATCATCAGAATCACATAGCCGAGCTGCGGCAGCGCCTTCAACAGCGAAGCTAGGAGCATGCGCAGTTCAGGCACTATGGAAATCATGCGCAGTACGCGGAAAACCCGCACCAGGCGTGCTACCAGTGCCATGTCGCTGTTGTCGATCGGGGCAAGGCTGATCAGCACCACCAGTGTGTCGAACAGGTTCCATGGGTTGTGGAAAAAGCACTTCTTGTTTGGTTCGGCAATAAACCGGATGCCGATTTCTGCGAGAAAGATGAGTGTGACGAGAATATCCAGCCAGCCGAGAATGCGCATGCCGGTTGCTGATACCTCATAGGTCTTCGCGCCTACCAGCAGCGCTGACGCGATGATCACTGAAACCACGAATAGCTCGAAAGCCTTTTTGCTGCGCAGACGCTCGAAGGAAGCCTGAATTGCTGAACTGTTCACGATTGATGTTACCCACGGAATGTAATTTCAGGATGGTAATCTCATTTTATCGTGCAAACGAATGGTAGCGAATGCCACGTCCCCGGTAAGCGCACAAAGCGTACTTTCCCCCGGGTTTATGGCAGGCCGAGTAAGCGTTAAGCGTATGTGGCCGGCGATTTTCGGCTAACTGAAAAATTTCGAAACAGGGGGTGATCCGATGGACCGAACAGGCGTCAGGGAATTGGTTGGCACGTTTGCGTTGCTGGTAGTGGGGTTTTCCGCGAACGCGGCGATGCCGTTGACCCCCGCAGATGCCCAGGTGACACGGGTTGTGATGGGTACTGCAACCCAAGGCGGCGGGTTCCAGCTTTTTGGCCGAAACCTGGCCGAGGTGCTCAACGCCGCAAGCCCCGAGCTCAAGGTAGAGGCGATCGCCACGCGCGGCAGCCGCCAGAACCTTAGCCTGCTCGAAAAGGGCGAGATCGACATCGGGCTGGTCGAGGGCAATGCGGCGCGCCAGGCACTGGAAGGGGTCGGGCGTTCACCCAGCAATCTGAAGGTGCTCGCGGTCATGTATCCCAACCCCGGAATGTTCGTAGTTCGTGCAGACTCGGGCTACCGCACCATCGAGGATCTAAAGGGAAAACCGGTCGCCTTCGGCACCCGGGCCTCCGGGCTGCGCATCCTGGTTAACGACGTACTGAGCGGACTGGACCTGTCGCCGGAGCGCGACTTCGAGCAGATCATTCTCGACAAGGCCGGCGACGGGCCGGCCATGGTTCTGGAGGGCTCGGCCGAGGCGCTGTGGGGTGCCGGCATTGGTTGGCCGGGGTTCGTCAAGGTCGCCGACAGCCCCCTCGGCGGGCGATTCATCCCGCCGTCGCCGGCTCAGGTTCAGCAGATTCTGGCGAGGTACCCGCATCTGCGGCGGATGTCGGTGCCTGTCGGCACTTACCCTGGCCAGGAAACCCGGATCGACTCGGTGGGGCTGTGGTCGCTCATTTTGATCCGGCCCGACGTGCCCGATTCCGTCGCTTATGCCCTGGCTGCCGCCATGCATAAAGGCGAGCAGGCATTGGCTGGGCGGCTGGCGCAGGGGCGTTACACGACGTTGCAGAACACGATTGAAGAAGTGCCGCCCGAAAGGCTGCATCCGGGTGCCGCCCGCTATTACCGGGAGGCGCGTCAATCGCCCGAATGAGGCTGGTTCGACCCGAGCGACAGTGCGCCATGGCTTTGTATAGCTTTTGTTCCACAGGTGTTTCTGATTGATGAGCCACGTTTTTTCTCCGACTCCAGATTGCGCGTCCTTGTTTCTCTATAAGTGCATAGCGGACCTTTTGATCAGGTCGGAATCCATGGTTATCCCGGGTTTGCGGCAGGAAGCCGTTAAGGTCAAGATCCACAAAACACCGATTCACCTTTCGAGCCACGCCCCGCAATGATGAAGGCCAAAAGACTTGGATTATCGCCGCCTGCCCCATATAGCCGCCGAAGGTTCCAGGCCGTCAAGTCGTTGGGATACCTGGTGGCATATTGTTTTATGGCATTCGTGACCGCGGGCTGTTCTTCAGGTGCGGACTGGCGCACCGCCAGTCGGGAGCCCGCCGGGATTGCGCCCGATCCATTGCTTACCAAGGAGGCGGTTCTGCAGGTCTATGGGGCCGACGCCTGGAGCTGGCGAGGATGGTTTGCCATTCACACCTGGATTGCCGCGAAGAGGACAGGCGAGACCTCATACAGGGTGTACGACGTGGTCGGTTGGCGGGACCGCGGGGGGCAGCCCGTCATGCAGATTGCGCGGGATTCTCCGGACCGCTATTGGTTTGGGAAAAAACCCGTGATCCTCAAGGAGCACCGGGGAGCGGGGGTGGACGAATTGATTGATGCCGTTGACCGTGCCGCTCGAGCCTACCCCTGGAAAACGACCTACCGGGTCTTTCCGGGCCCCAACAGCAATACCTTCACCGGCTGGATCGCCAGGCAGGTGCCGAAACTGGAGCTCGATCTGCCTCTTTCCGCCATCGGCAGCGACTATGAGTCCGCGGATTGACAACACGCGCAGCCGGGTTTCCTCGCCCAGTAGTCAATCTTCCGATTAAGGGGAAACGAAAGGGTAAGGCCTTGGTCTTGGAATGATGTTTGGTCGATAATTGCAGCTTACCCATCAACGGCCCTGCGCCAGAGGAATAAAATTCATGTTCGGCGAGCGACACGACTTACACCACGAGTTTCCGGAGCACGCGGAGCTGATCCACCGGCTGCTGGGCAGCGATCAGGATTTCGCCTCCTTATATAAGGAGTACGACGACCTGGACGCGGAGATCCTCGATCTCGAGCAACGGGGTGAGCCGGTCACCGACGAAGTGGCGGAGGCGATGAAGTACAAACGCTTACAGCTCAAGGACAAGCTCTACGCCATCCTTAAGGCGCGTAGCAAGTAGCCCCGGATTCTGAGCCTTCCGGTGTACGCCCCCTAGCGCGCTTCCGGTGCTGGCAGCCGTGCCACGCTGCGGGTGGGCACGACCGCCCATCGAGTGCCTTCCGTAAAGCCTCACTGCCCTGTGTTGCGGGGATGTGGGCGGGTGCGCATGTGCCCGGGTTGGCGCGAATGCTGATTCTGCGCCAGGCAACCCCGGACGAGGCGCGCCAGGACCGGTCTGTCGGCATATCAGTCCTCCTCCGGGCGGCGAGATGGCCCGGCTCTGCCCAAACTGCCCGATAGGCACCTGGAGCTGGGGTTTTCCTGCCGCATTCGCCTCGAATGGCCGATTGGCCGGTCTGGTGGCGGGTTGAGGATATTTGGGAAATCTCAACGCAGGGCGTATATGCTACGCACCCTCGAATTTTTGCATACCCTTTGAGACGATTGAAATGACTGACTTAAGCCTGTACCGAAATATCGGAATCTTCGCCCACGTGGATGCGGGAAAGACCACCACCACCGAGCGTATCCTCAAGCTGACCGGCAAGATCCACAAGACCGGTGAGGTACACGACGGCGAGGCCACCACGGATTTCATGGAGCAAGAGGCCGAGCGCGGCATCACCATCCAGTCTGCTGCCACCTCCTGCGAGTGGGCCGGCCACCGTTTCAACATCATCGATACGCCCGGACACGTTGATTTCACCATCGAGGTTTATCGTTCCCTGAAGGTATTGGACGGCGGTGTGGGGGTTTTCTGCGGTTCCGGGGGTGTTGAGCCTCAGTCGGAAACCAACTGGCGCTATGCCAACGAATCCGAGGTTGCCCGTGTCATTTTCGTAAACAAGCTGGACCGTCTGGGTGCCGATTTCTACCGCGTTGTCGGTCAGATCGAGAATGTCCTGGCAGCGAATCCTCTGGTCATGGTTTTGCCTATCGGCACCGAAGAGGACTTCGTCGGTGTGGTCGATCTGATGAGCATGAAGGCCTACGTTTGGGATGAATCCGGTCAGCCTGAAAACTATGAAGTCACCGATATCCCCGAAGATATGGTGGCCAAGGCGGAAGAGTACCGCGAGAAGATGATCGAGGCTGCCGTGGAGCAGGACGATAATCTTATGGAGGCCTACCTGGAAGGCGAAGAGCCCTCTGTAGAGGACCTGAAGCGTTGCATCCGCAAAGGTACTATCAACCTGGAATTTTTCCCCACCTACTGTGGTTCGGCCTTCAAGAACAAGGGTATCCAGCTGGTTCTGAATGCGGTCGTCGACTATCTGCCAAGCCCGACCGAAGTTCCTCCCCAGCCGGAAGTGGATATGGAAGGTAACGAGACCGGCGAGAAGGCCATCGTTGATCCGGATCATCCGTTGCGTGCGCTGGCGTTCAAGATCATGGACGACAAGTACGGTGCATTGACCTTTACCCGTATCTATTCGGGCCGCATCAAGAAAGGCGACACCGTGCTGAATACCTTCACCGGCAAGACCGAGCGTATCGGCCGCATCGTGGAGATGCATGCCGACGAACGCGAAGAACTCGATTCGGCCCAGGCGGGCGATATCATTGCCCTGATCGGGATGAAAAACACCCAGACCGGCCACACCCTGTGTGACCCCAAAAAGCCCGCCACGCTGGAACCCATGGTGTTCCCGGAGCCGGTTATCTCGATTGCGGTCAAGCCGAAAGACAAGGGTTCGGTCGAGAAAATGGGCCTGGCGATCAACAAGATGGTGGCAGAGGATCCGTCTTTTCGCGTCGAGACCGACGAAGAGAGTGGAGAAACCATCCTCAAAGGCATGGGCGAGCTGCACCTCGATATCAAGGTCGACATCCTGCGTCGCACCCACAACGTCGACGTTGAGGTGGGTAAGCCGCAGGTGGCCTACCGCGAGACCATCACCCAGCGTGTAGAAGACAGCTACACCCACAAGAAGCAGTCGGGTGGTTCGGGGCAGTTCGCGAAGATCGACTATATCATCGAGCCGGGCGAGCAGAACTCCGGCTACGAGTTCGAATCAGCTGTGACCGGCGGTAACGTGCCGCGTGAATTCTGGCCGGCTGTCGATAAAGGCTTCAGGATGAGTATGGAACAGGGTACGGTCGCCGGCTTCCCGTTGCTGGACGTCAAAGTGACTCTGGTCGATGGCAGCTTCCATGCGGTTGACTCCTCTGCCGTCGCTTACGAGATCGCCGCCAAGGCCGCTTATCGCCAGTCTGTACCCAAAGCGGGTCCGCAGTTGCTCGAGCCCATCATGAAAGTCGACGTCTTCACCCCGGAAGACCACGTGGGTGACGTTATCGGTGACCTGAACCGTCGTCGTGGCATGATTCAAGGCCAGGAAGCCGGCCCAACCGGCGTGCGCATCAAGTCCGACGCACCCCTGTCTGAGATGTTCGGTTACATCGGCGATCTGCGCACCATGACTTCCGGTCGCGGTCAATTCTCCATGGAGTTCTCCCACTATGCCCCTTGCCCGGCAAACATCGCCGAGCAGGTCGTCAAGGAAGTGGCGGAGCGCAAGAAGAACGCTTAACCGGCATTCTTCCCGGCCTCTATAAGGAACCGTCGACTCGGAAGAATCGGCGGTTTTTTTCGCGCAGAGTTCAACATGAATGGCACGCTTTTTTTGCGCGTGTACGAAATTCTGAGCTGTGTCCCGGCGGTCAGGCAGAAGGTCGCGCCAAAGAGCTTTGCTCCCGCGCGATCAAGCGTCCTGGCAGCCTTGGCATGGCACTGATCATCGACACCAATCCGGTCGCCGCATAGGGTACTGATTGAGCCAGCAGCATCGCGGACCAGTCGATCCAATTCGGCTGCATTGAAGTCCGCCTGATCGTTGATCCAGGCGCCGAGAGTAACGCTCAGGTCGTGCGCTGCAGCCAGGCGGGGGGCCTCGGCCATCGTCGATTGCACGGTATAGGTTCAAACCCCGGTCACGTGGCCGGCGAGCGATGCCAGGTCAGCGTCGATCTCTGCGAGCGACGGAAATTTCCCGGCAGTCGGATCCTGATTTTCTCGGATGGGTGAGAAGGAGACCCCGGCAATCTTGGCAGCCCACTAGCCACCCCAACGTCCACCGGTTCTGATTTCTGGCGCTCCGCCTGATTGAACTGCGGCTCCTGCTTCGGATGCGTTCTCGATCTCTGCCATGAAACTTCAACGAATATGGTAGCGTTGGCTTTCAAATTGCTCGTTGCGCTGTCAGTGGGTACTGATTTTCAGTGCCTTCGCGCTGATCAATACATAAGGCCTGCGGCGGGGCCGGCGGAGTAGAGTGCGGCGATGTTTCAGATAGACAAGCAGTTGGCCAAGGCGCGTTACCGGCGGCTCTCTGCACAATATGACTATGCGACCCGGCGCATCGAGCCGGTTCGCAAGCAGGCCGTCGATGCGCTGCGCCTCGAGCGTGGACATCGCGTACTCGACGTTGCGTGTGGTACCGGGAAGAGTTTCACGATGCTGCGTGAGGCGGTGGGTCCCGAGGGCGTTGTGGTGGGTGTGGAACACTCACCCGAGATGCTGCTGCAGGCGCGCGAGCGGGTTCGTGTGGGGGGCTGGGACAATGTGCAGCTCGTCGAATCGAGCATCGAGTCGGCCGATTTGGCGGGGCCTTTCGATGCAGTGCTCTTCGTGTACACGCAGGACGTGCTGCAATCGGATGCCGCGCTGGCGCGTATTTTCGAGGCGACGCGTTCGGGCGCGCGGGTTGCGTCCACCGGACTCAAGCTGTTTCCCTGGTACATAGGTATCGCCAACGTGTGGTTGCTCGCGATTTCCTATCCCTATTTCACCACGTTCAGAGGGCTCGCCAAACCGTGGACGCCGCTCGAGGGCTATGTCGATCTGTTCGGTGTGTGCTCGACGTTCTTTGGCAGCGGCTATATCGCAGAAGGGGTGCGGCGCTGACACGCTCCCGAACCCGGAGCGCTATTGTGTATATGCGGCCGGCTGCGGATACACAACAATCTAACGTGAGGCGTTTTCGGTCCCCATATCGGCCGACCAAGCATCGCCGTTCTCCGTGAATCTCGGCAAGCCGGTCGCATGTTCGACGTAAGGTGCAGTCCAGCCGAGAACCGAACTGGCATGTTCGCAGCGCCGCCAGAGGTCTGCGGGACCGTCTCCACCCAGATGAACAATGCCGAAGCGATAGCTTCCCAGCCACTTGAAATCCCGCTGGATCTGACTGGATAACTTTGGGAACTGCAACAGCAATCCATCCGGGAAGGCGACACGGAAGGCGCGTTGTGCGGACGCCGCTGGCATTTGAACAAAGGCGGTCGGGTCGAAACTCCGATACACGAAGCTGGAAGCACAGGCCGCGATCGGCTCTTTCGTGGGCAGTGTTTCCGGATCGATACCATTGCTCAGGGCCAATGCCATTTCGTGCAGGTTTTTCCCGTCGACCCGGGCGTACAGGTCAGAGAACTGAGCGGCCATCCTTGGGTTGAACTCGATAACCTTGAGCTGGCCACTCTGTTCATCGAGTACGAATTCCATGTTGAAGAAGCCGTGGGTGAAACCGACCGCCTGCAGAAATCGAGCGGCGATCGCCCCGGCGTTCTTCTGTAGTTTCTCGGGTAGACGACTGGGATAGTCCCACCGCATGAACGCGTCTGTGCCGGGGTACATGATGGCGTCCACGATACCCAGGCGGCGGACGCCGCCATCGAAACAATAGCCGTCCAGACAGAACTGAGGGCCTCGTATGCTTTCCTCGAGCATCAGGCTGTGGGCCGTGCCTGCACCCGGCAGCCGTCTACGTACGATCTTTTCGAAGGGCTCCACGAGATGACGGATGATCCACAATTCCTGCCTGCTGAATCGTGTGTGGTCGTAAAGCGCCTGGTGATTGTGGACGGTCCTCGCCAAAACGGAGAAGGCCGCTTTGACGGGCTTGACGAAGGTTGGATAGTCGAGCCCTTCGGGAATGTCAGCGTCGTACGCTGCCTCCAGCCTGCGAAACGGGATGTTGGCTTCCGGCGCGACGCGGCCCAGGACCTCCCGCGCATACAGCTTGTGCTGACAGGCGAGTACGGCCTCCACGGGAGTGCCTGGCCATCGCATCTTTTCCGCTACCAGGGCGGCACAGAGTGTTCCGAACTGTTCATGGTTGCTGACCACGGCGCGTGCACCCTGCATCCTGGCTCGCAGTGCCGCGAGGCTGCTGAAGCGATCCATGTCGAACCAGGCCAGTCGCGCGTTGCTGGGGAAGCTGAACAGATCGAAGCCGGCATTCAGCTGTGCCCACGCCCGTGAAAGCTTTCGAAACTCGATCCGATCCCAATCGTGGCCGAACAGCACCAGGGTCTTGTTGCGCTTCACGGCGCCTCCGTCCCAGCGGTCTCCGGGAAATATCCGTGGCGATGCGGCGAGTTTCGGGTGGCCGGCTGCCATTGGGGAAGAATTCTGCGCCGATCATGATTGCACAAACGGCCTACACCAGCACTGATCACGGCGAGTCTGACTCCCTTGGGTTGCTTCTTTCGATTTGTCTCAATCTCAACCTGTAACCTGGTTGCAGATTATCAGATTGTGCGTAGCATTCCTGATCGCTCTTTCGTCGATAGACCGGTTAAGATCAATCATTTATTGCGGCCGGT
>CAZCDY010000031.1:0-30070 GCA_964497145.1 uncultured Gammaproteobacteria bacterium | reverse complement strand
GGCGATGCCGTCACCGTCATCCTCGACATCCACCCGCAGCTGACCTTCCACCAAGTGCGCCGATACCCGTACCCGGTTGCGGCAGTGTCTGTAGGCATTCTCGAGCAGGTTGCCGAACAGTTCGAACAGGTCGCCTTCATCCGCCCTCAACGCGATGTCTGCGGGCAGCTCGAGGCCGCACCGGATTTCACGATCGCAATGGACCTTGTCCAGGCTGTTGCACAGGCGCCGCAATATCGGAGACAGGAGGATCGGACGGGTCACGTTGCTGGTACCTGCCACGGCGGCGCGTTGGCGTTGGTAGCTCACCATCTGATCGATGCGCCGGGTCTGTTCACTGATCTGTTGCCGCAGCGCCTCGTCGCTGCCCCGTTCAGCGGCGCCACGGAGTACGGCCAGGGGTGTCTTCATGCTGTGCGCCAGGTCCGCGAGGCTGTTCCTGACGCGCTCCTGGCGCAGCCTGTTCTGCTCGATCAGCGAGTTGAGGTTGTCGGACAGGCCCTGCAGCTCGCTTGCCACCGGTCCCTCGACCCGGCTGCTGTCGCCGCTCTCTATCCGTCTCACGGCTGCACTCATGTCGCGCAGAGGGGACAGTCCCCATCGTGCGAGCAGGATCTGTACCGTCAGCAGCATCAGCGCGACACCACCCAGCCAAAGCCACAGGGTCTCGCGGAAGCCCGTCTGTTGCATGCTCAGCGCCTGACTGTCCATCGCCACCGTGAGTGAATAACGGATCGGTTCGCCGAAATCGTCTTCCCAGGCGATGCCCTGATCGAACACCGCCAGCCGGTCGTTGATGCGAAACCGGGTCTCGCCCGGCCGGCTCGCGGTGATCAGGTGTTCGCTGCGTCCGAGCAGTGAACCCGAACGCCATCGGTAGTCGCCGTTTTCACCCTCGACCTGAGCATACAGGCCCGAATCCGGTTGGTTGAACGCGGGTGCAGTGAGGACCTCGGGCATGCGCATGCGGCCTTGCCCGTCTTCCTTGGCCGCCGACAGAAGGGTGTAGATGTGCGCCTGAAGCTGCTCGCGGGTCGCGGTCTCGACGCTGGTCCTGTAGGCGCGATCCAGGGCGACTCCGGCGAGCCCAAGGAAGCCGGCGAGTACCAGCAGGTTGCTGGCGAGCAGCCGCCGGGTGATCGAGCGGCTCATCTTCAGCTGGCGTCCCTGTTCAGTCGATACCCGCGACCTCGCAGTGTCTCGATCGGCTTAAGGCTGCCATCGGGGTCGATCTTCTTGCGGATGCGGCCGACCAGTACCTCGACCACATTGCTGTCACGATCGAAATCCTGATCATATATGTGTTCGGTGAGCTCGGTCTTCGAAACCACCTTGCCTGCATGCAGCATCAGGTACTCGAGGATGCGGTACTCGTGGCCGGTGAGCACGACCTCACCGCCATCGCGTCTTACTGTCTGCTCGGCGGTATTGATCTCGATACCTGCAAAGCCCAGTGATGGCGTACTGTGGCCGGCGGCGCGGCGCAGCAGTGCGTTGACCCTGGCCATCAGCTCTTCGGCATGGAACGGCTTGGTCAGGTAGTCGTCGGCACCGCTTTCAAGGCCCTCGACCTTGTCCTGCCAGGCATCGCGTGCAGTCAGGATCAGAATCGGAAAAGGGCGCTGCAGGGCCCGCAGCTGCCGGATAAGTTCGATGCCGGAGATGCCCGGCAGGCCGAGGTCGATGACGGCCAGGTCCATGGGGTACTCACGTCCCAGGAACAGGCCCTCTTCGCCATCCGCCGCAGCATCCACCGAATAGCCCTTCGCCTTGAGTTGATCCTGCAACTGGCTTCGCAGCTTGGATTCGTCTTCAACCACCAGAATACGCATGTCAGATACCGTGAATTTCGCGCGACCGGTGGGTTAACGACGGTGTTTGCGTTTTTGGAAGCGGCCGGACTCGGCATCCATATCCAGGCGCTTGACCCGGCCGTCCCGGGTGAGGATACGGATCCTGTGCGACTCGCGACCGCCTCGGCGGTCGGTCTCGGCTGAAAGCACCCTCCCGGGGTAGCGGCCGCGAGCCTCGGACACTGCGTCCTCCAGCGAGGTGCGGCGATCCGCCTGCACGAGTGTTGGTGCGCTCAACACGACCACTGCCAGCAGTAACGATGCGATCGACTTCATTGCTCCCACCTGTCTTGCCGGCGCCCACCGGATCAAAAACGGATCGGGTGCGCGCTGCGGTCCACGCGGATACGTTTACCGGGATGATCGTCGGTCCGCGTGCGATAGACGTGCCCCCTGTAAAGATACTTTACACGGTATCCAACCAGTTCTTCGCGGGATTCGGTACGATCCAAGGTTTCACAGTGACGATAGGACCATTGCACATCGGGCGAAAGGCTGGCCACGTCGGGACCGGCCTGGAAACCGATGGTCGCGCCGATCACCATACCGGCGACAGTCATGACCGACCGTCCGTTGCCTTTTCCGAACTGGTTGCCGACGACACCACCCACGACACCGCCGACCACGGCCCCTGCCAGTTCCGCGCCTGCGGGCTTGCCGACTGTATGCGTGAGCTGGCCGTCCGAGCAGTACGCTTCGGGCGTGCTCACCGCGACCGTATCGATGATCGGTTTGACTTGAATGACCTTGCCGTATCTGTCGGCATGTCGGGGGCCCCATCCATTGTGGTGACCGTGACCGGCACCCACATTACCGGCGGCCATCGTGAGGATCAGCCCCAGTGCGGTAATGGCGGGAATTTTTTTCATTGTCTTGCTCCTCAGTGCTGAAGGCCGTGGCCATACGGTCTTTGTGTCTGCAACGTTAGTGAGGAGTCCCTGAACCCAGGCTGAATAGGCGGCTTGCCTTGCAGGTGTTTGCCGGAACGTCGATGGCAAGGCCACGAAAGCGGTGACGGGTCCAGCTGCATGCGATTGGCGCAACCCGCGGGCCGCGAGGCAGGCGCTCAGTGCGTGGGGCGCAGCTGGCTGAGCAGAAACAGCACGGTGGCGGCCGTGACAATGGAGGGTCCGGCAGGGGTATCCAGCAGCAGCGACGCAGACAGACCGGCAAGCACCGCCAGTGCGCCGATCAGGGTGGCAATCAGTGCCATCTGTTCCGGGCTTCTGCTGAACCGCTGCGCCGAGGCCGCCGGGATGATCAGCAGGGCGGTGATCAGCAAGACCCCGACGATTTTCATGGCGGCGGCGATCACCATGGCGACCAGCAGCATGAAGACCAGCTTGATAGCGGCCACCTGGACACCGTCCACCGCCGCCAGTTCGGCGTGTACGCACAGATTGAGCAGGCGTTGCCAGATGACCGCCAGGACCAGCAGTCCCAGCAGGACGCCACCCCAGATCCACAGCACATCGTTATAGCCGACCGCGAGTATGTCGCCGAACAGATAAGCGAGCAGGTCGATACGCACGTCGTCTTGAAAGCTGATCGCCACCAGGCCGACGGCCAGTGAACCGTGGGCGAGGATTCCGAGCAGGGTGTCGCTCGCGAGTCGGCTGCGGTGTTGCAGCAACAGCAGGGCCGCCGCCATGAACAGGGCCAGCAGCAGGACGCTGAGCTGCAGATTCACCTCCAGCAGCAGGCCGAGCGCAATGCCGAGCAGTGCGGAATGGGCGAGGGTATCGCCAAAGTAGGCCATACGCTGCCAGACCACGAACACCCCGAGTGGCCCGCTGATCACGCTGAGCCCGAGCCCGGCCGCGATCGCACGCAGCATGAAATCATCCATGCCTGTGATCCCCTTTCTCGCGCACGACCTCCCCGTGCAGGTTGTGCCGGTGGTCGTGATGATGGGTATAGACCGCGAGGGTGTCGGCATCGATCTTGCCGAACATGTCGAGATAGGCCGGGTGTTGGCTAACCGTGTCAGGATGACCTGAGCAACATACATGCTGGTTTATGCACAACACCTCGTCGGTGGCGGCCATCACCAGGTGCAGATCATGTGAAACCATCAGTACCGCGCAGCCGTGTTCGTCGCGCAGGCGGACGATCAGGCGGTAGAGCTCGCTCTGGCCGTTGACATCGATGCCCTGAACGGGTTCATCGAGGACCAGCAGGTCCGGGTTTCCCATCAGGGCGCGGGCCAGCAGCACGCGCTGTGTCTCTCCACCCGACAGGCCCTGCATGGGGCGGTCCAGGAGCCCGGTGACCCCGGCTTCAGATGCGCTGCGCTGCAAAGTGCCCTTATCGGTACCGGAAAGGTTCATGAACCGCTTTACGCTGAGGGGCATGCTCTCGGACAGGCTGAGTTTTTGTGGCATGTAGCCGATCCGAAGCCCTGGCTTGCGGCGGATGGTGCCCTCGGTGGGCCGGATCAGGCCGAGTGCAAGGCGCACCAGGGTGGTCTTGCCGGCGCCATTGGGGCCGATCACGGTCAGTATCCGGCCGCGTTCCACCACAAAGTCGATGTGTCGGAGCAGCTGGCGTCCTTTGACCGATACACCAAGTCCCTCACCGGATAACAGTGGTTCAGCACCCATCCGGATCCCCGATACAAAGCGGGCACACGCCCGCGAGCTCGACCGTCTGTGTGCGGATCCTGAATTGAAGATCCTTCGCATTGTGACGAATATGCCGGTTGAGTGACGCGTCGGCCTGTTCCACGGCTATGCCGCAACAGTCGCAGATGAATATCTGCGCCATGTGTTCGTCGCCCGGGTGCGTGCAGCCGACGAAGGCATTGCGCGAACTGACCCGGTGAATCAACAAATTGTCGAGCAGGAAATCCAGTGCACGATACACGGTCGGTGGTGACGGTTTATGCCCTTCGGCTGCCAGTTGCTCGAGCAGCTCGTAGGCGCCACTCGGACGATGGCTCTGCCAGATCAGCTCGAGGACGCGGCGACGAATCGGGGTTAGGCGCAGTCCCTGACGCTGACAGAACTTCTGTGCATCGTTCAGCGCGCTTTTCACGCAGGCGCGATGGTCATGATCCGAGGCGGGGAACGCCGTCCGGTCCATGCTCACGGCGTGTTCTCTCCGCGCATGCATTGGACCAGGGTGTCTGCGATCGAATGCATCATCTCGAAATAAGCCTCCGGGCCGGGTGGAATCCCTGCACCCAGCGGGTCGAGCACGGCGTGACGGATGGCCAGGCCTTCGCTCAGCATGGCGACCAGGCGGGGTTGGAACTGTGGCTCCGAGAACAGGCAATGCACCTTTTTGTCGGCCAGCGTGGCACGCAGCGCACGCAGGTGCGCGGCTCCCGGAGTGCGTTCCGGGTGTGTGCTGACGGCAGCCACGGGATTGAGTGAATACCGGCGCTCGAAGTACTGATAGGCATCATGAAATACGGCATAGCTGCCCGTCACGTCGGCCAGTTCGCTGGCCAGCCGGCGATCCAGCGCCGCCAGGCGCTGTTTCAACTGCATGGCATTGGAGTGGAACAGCGCCGCCTGCATCGGATCGGCCTGCATGAGGACGCGCGCGATCTCGTCGGTCAGGGCCGCCGCGTTGGCCGGCGACAGCCAGACATGCGGGTCGATACCCGCCTCCTCGAAGGCGTGATCTGTCTGCTGGCTGCCGCTCTCTCCGTGGTGTCCGGTCGTGTCCGGCGCCCGGTTTGGCAGCACAATGAGGCCGGGCGTATCGAGCATGGCCACAGTCCGTGGGACGCCGAGGTTCGGCAGAATTCGTGCCAGCGGCCGCTCCAGCGGGGGGCCGATCCAGAACAGGATGTCGGCATCGTCCAGCACTCGCGCATCCGAGGGACGAAGGCTGAAGGTGTGTGGTGACTCGTCGCCGCGCAGCAGCAGGTGTGGCGGCCTGCTGCCTGCCATGACGGCAGCGACCAGGGAGTGCAGGGGTGCAATGCTGACGACCACGTCGGGTGCTGCCATCGCGTGCCGTCCGCAGACGGCGAACAGCAGCAACATCGTTGGCAGGGCGGTCAAGCGGAGAAACCTGGGCGGCACGGCGGACTCTCAGAATGGAGAATTGTAATAGAATAACATTACGCGACCGGATCGGGGCCGCCCAATACGCTTCCGACCTACGGCGCCTTAATCCTACCGGGTCGGGTTTCTTTCGGGCGGGAAATGTTTTCATAATCCTTTGGGTCCCAAATGGTAGATTAGGCGGCCTGGATATCGGCCGGATATCAGATCTGCCCCTCGGAGATCAGCTTAGAGTCCAATGAGTGCGACCCATCGAACCACCGGTAGCTATGACGCCGCCAATTCGGACGGCGACGGTGCGCCCGCGGCCTGGCGCCGGTATCGACGTTCGTCGCTACCCCTGGGCCTGAAATGGTCGCTCAGTATTGCCGCCCTGATTGTGGCCGCAATGGGTGTACTTGGTTTTCACCTGATCCAGCAGCAGGAGGCAGGTTATCGCAGCCAGGTCGACCGTTTCAGTCAGGTCATCGTGCAGCAGTTGGTCAGCATCAGCGGCGAACCGATGATGGCGGCCGACACCCTGAGTCTGCAGGTGCTGTTGCAGCGCCAGGTGCAGAGTCCCCTGATCCTTGGCGCCGCCCTGCACGATTCGGAGGGTGCGCTGCTGGTCGCCGCCGGCGTTACTCCACCGGTGGCGGTCGAGCCGACATTCGACGCGGCTGGATTCAGTTCCTGGGATTGGGACAATGGCGAGTACATGGCGGTTTCCTTTGTCAGTCCGGTGGTGTACCAGGATGTTATCGCCGGCTACCTCACCGTGAGCATCGACCGCTCGCCGTTGGAAAAGGATCTGCAGGTGACCCTGCGTTTCCTCATCGTCTCGACGCTGCTGATGATATTTCTCGGCGTCATCCTGGCCTCGGTACTGGCGCATCGTCTGTCGCGTCCAATCGAACGCCTGGCCCGAGCGGGAGAGGCCTTGAGTGCCGGAAAATCCCAAGACCTGGTTGTGCGCAGGGACGAGATCGGCCAGGTCCTGGATACCTTTCAACACCTGGCCGAGGGTATCAAGCGTAAGAACGTTATCGAGGCTGCTTTCTCTCGGTATGTCTCACCACAGGTCGCGCGACAGGTCCTGCAGGGCGAGGCGTGCGGGTCGCTTGGTGGTGACTGTGTAACCGGCAGCGTGCTTTTCTGCGATATCGTCGGCTTCACCGAACTGTCCGAAAGCCGTGAGCCGGGTGAGGTTGCAGCCCTGTTGAACGACTATTTCGGTTACCTGGCGCTCGCGGCCGAGAGCTGCGGCGGTACCGTCGACAAGTTCATCGGCGATTGCATAATGATCGTGTTCGGTGTTCCCACCGAAGACCCTCACCATGCACTGCACGCAATGACCTGCGGCATGCTGATCCAACAGTTGACCGGCCGGATCAACGAGATCCGGCAGACGCGCGAGCTCGCCACCGTGATGTTGCGTGTCGGTATCAGCAGCGGCCCGATGCTGGCGGGCAATCTGGGTAGCGCCGACCGGATGCAATACACCGTGGTTGGCGATACCGTCAATGTGGCCGCGCGTCTGTGTGGCATGTCGGAGCCGGGCGGCGTGCTGGTGACCGATGCGATGATGGCTGCCGGTCAGCCCGGTGAATCGCGCCATTACGCACATCTTGGACCTGCCGAGCTGCGCGGCCGTAAGGAAAATGTCGTGGTGCGCGCAATGGATGTCGAGGCCGTGGCGAGGGATGTCAACGCGGATCAACTGATCGACAGTATCCTGTCGGCGGTGGAGGCTTGATGCTGCGTCGATTTCTGTTGCCGCCGCTGCTGCTTCTGCTGGTCGGTTGCGCCGGCCTGCAAGAGTCGACTCGAGAACCGTTGTTGAAGGCGCCGGCTACCGCCGCCGAGGCCCGGGCTGTAGCCGATGACATGGTCAGCCGGGGGCGTTGGTCGCTTGCCTTTGCGGTGCTCGATGCGGCCGCACATGATTTTCCCGATGATCTCGATATCGAAGCGCATCGGAACTTTATACGCGAACGTTGGCAGCGCCAGCAAAGGGTATACGAAGACCAGATCATGGTTGGTGATGCGGAAAACCAGAACAACAAGATAACGGTGCTGGAAAAACTCTCGTTGGCGGAGCCGGAAGATCTGATTTTGACTGCACGTCGCATCTACTGGAAAGAGGTGCTGGCGAGCAATATCGAGCCGTTGACGGCCTGCGGCGAATACCACGTTACTGCCGACACCGCACTCGCGCGGCGTTGTTTCGAACTGGCCAGCGGATTGTTCGCCACGCCCGATATCGAACGGCGGCTGGCTGGGGTGGATGAGCAACTGCGCCTGAGTGAAAGCATCGCCGAGGAACGCCGTCGCGCGAGCAAGGAAAAAGAGCGACAACATCGGGCCAAGGTACTGCTGGGCGAGGCCAAGGCAGCGATTGACGCCCGGAACTACCGGCGGGCGCTGGATATCCTCGAAAAGCTTGCCAAGCTGCAGCCGGACAACAGCGAGGTGCAGGGTCTGCAGCAGGAGGCCCTGTCTATGATCAGTCCGCAGGTCGAGGCCCTGATCAAGCTCGGCGATCACCTCTATCTTGACGAACAGCTGGATGCAGCGGTGGCGACCTGGCAGGCCGCCTTGACGCTCAAACCAGACGATGAAGCCCTCATCGCGCGGATCGACCGGGCCAAAAAGGTACTCAACCGCCTGGACGCCCTGCGCAGGCAGCAGCAGCCTGACGAATCCGAATGATCAATGGCTGCGAAGCTCGCAGCCGTTTTGGATCCTGGTCCATTCAATAACCGGGGGCGTCCGGGTCTGATCCGCGCCTTGATTGTCTGCGTGCGATCGCGCGGCGTGATATGCAGATCAGGCAGGAGGCATCTGCCGTGGTCGGAAAGCTTTTATGACCGATTCTTGGGTGCGCAGATAAGGGCCCTCGATGAGATCGATGCAGTAGGGGATGGCAGGGAACACCGCGTCCAGACAATCCGCAATGGCGCTGGGTTTGCCGGGAAGGTTGACGATCAATGATTGACCGCGGATGCCGGCGATCTGGCGTGAAAGAATCGCTGTGGGCACATACTCGAGCGATACTTTGCGCATCAGCTCGCCAAAGCCGTCGAGGATCTTGTCGCACACGGCCATGGTTGCCTCCGGTGTGATGTCGCGCTTCGCCGGGCCGGTTCCGCCCGTCGTAACCACCAGACAACAGCCGATACGATCGGTCAGCTCCCGCAATATCAATTCGACCTGGGCCTGCTCGTCCGGGACGATCCGGTTAACCGGCTCCCACTCGCTGGCCAGGGCCCGATTCAACCATTCCCTGATGGCGGGCCCGCCGAGATCCTCATAGTCGCCGCGACTGGCGCGGTCTGAAACGGTGACGACACCGATACGTGCTGGCATGCTCATGCCTGGATATCCTGAATCAATACACGGGTTACGCAAGCATAACTGTTTTCGGCCGAAAGGCGGCATCTCCTGCGGCCAGGAGCTTGCTGCATTTCCTGTAAGTCCGTAGCCAGTGCGGTGTCGGACGTTAGTGTCAGGCCGGGTGGAAACTACCTCCCGGCTTCTGCCTTTCCTCTTTGTCAGCAGGGTCTTTTCGGGTCGGGAAATACCTCTTATCCGTTCAACCTATGAAAGACCGGGCCGATACGCTGCCAAAGTATTGCCAGGTTCCAGCGTCGCACCAGCCACGTCCCCTGGCGGGAAAAGTATCTATGCGCCCTAAGTCCACGATCGGACAGACCTGGCTGCGTTTCGCTCTGCTGTCCGTTGTTTTGGGCATGCTCAGCCCGATTGGCGGTCCTGCAGCCAGGCCTGCGCCAGCTGATGTCGATCAGCAAACCTTCCTCAGTCGTCTGAGTGAGGCGGAGCGGGCTTGGCTGCGTGACCACAAGGAGATTCGGCTGGGCGTTGACCCGGCCTGGGAACCCTTCGAATTCCTGGATGATTCGGGGCGGTACCGCGGTATGGCAGCGGACTACATCGAATTGCTCAACGCGATGCTCCACGTCAACATGGCCCCAGCGAGGGGATTGAGCTGGTCCGAGGTGATCGAGAAGGCAACGGCCGCGCAGATCGACGTATTGCCCTGCGTGGTGAAGACACCTCAGCGCGAGGAGTACCTGAATTTCACCAGGAGTTATCTGAATTTCCCGATGGTCATAGTCACCCGGGACGACGCATCTTTCGTTGGCGGCCTCGAAGATCTGCAGGGAAAGCGGGTCGGGGTGGTCACAGGGTATGCAACGGCAGACCTGCTGCAAAGCCATTTTCCTGACCTGCAAAGGGTCGAGTTCGACAATCTGCAACAGGGTCTGGAGGCCCTTTCGCTGGGGCAGATCCCGGCATTCGTCGACAATCTCGCATCCATAGCTGACGTGATAACCAAGCGCGGCTTTACCAACATCAAGGTGGCGGCGCAGACACCCTTTTCTTTCGAGCTTTCACTGGGTGTGAGAAAAGACTGGCCTGAACTGGTCGGTATTCTCGACAAGGCGCTGGCCGCCATATCCGCGCCACAGGCAGATCAGATCCGCAAGAACTGGATATCGATCAAATTCGAATACGGCGTCGATACCGCCTACCTGCTTCGGATCGCGCTGTTCGCAAGTAGCCTGGCGATCGTGATCTTTGGCATTATCTTTCACTGGAACCGACGTCTGCTGGCCGAGGTGGAGCAGAGAAAGCACGTCGAGGACGTCCTTGCGCACCGCAACCAGATACACGAGAGCATCGCGGCCGGTGCGGATCTCGACCAGGTGTTGAGCACGCTGGTGGCCAACGTCGAATCCGAACGTCGCGGTGCCCTGGGTGCAGTCATTTTATTGGACGCCCAGGGAACCCGGGTGACACGTATCCTGGCGCCCGAACTGCCGTCGGATTACAAACACGGCCTCGAGGGCGCGCCCGTCAGCGACTGCCTGGCATGTTGCGCAGAGGCGATTCAGTGGAAAGGTCGGGTGGTGCAGCCCGACGTTTCGCATGACCCGAACTGGCAGCGACATCAGAGCGATCTGCAACCCCTCGGGATCAGGGCATGCTGGCTCGAACCGATACTCTCGTCCAGGGGAGAGATGCTGGGACTCTTCGTCCTGTTTCAGCTGGAGGTTGGGGTGCCGGACAATCTGGCTTCCGAGCTATTGCGTGAGATGGCACTGCTGTCGACGCTGGCGATCGAACACCATCACAATGTGCAGAATCTGCACAAGCTCTCGCTCGCCGTTGAATACAGCCCCAATGCCGTGATGATGACCGATGCGCGCGGCATCATCGAGTATGTGAACCCGAAATTCAGTGAGATTACCGGCTATCAGCCTGAGGAGGCCTTGGGCCAGACACCAAGCATCCTGAAGTCGCAGCAGACGGAGGGAAACATCCACGATGATCTCTGGCGCACGATCAATTCGGGTGAGGAATGGTGGGGCGAACTGCGCAATCTGCGCAAGAACGGTGAGGCCTATTGGTCGAAGGAACACATCTCACCGATCAAGGACAGCCAGGGTGCCGTGTCGCACTTCGTTGCGATCATCGAGGATGTCACCGAGGCGCGCCTGATCAGCGAAAAGGTCTCTTATCAGGCAACACATGACGCCTTGACCGATTTGATCAACCGACGTGAGTTCGAGCGTATCCTCGGTAACCTGGTGGAGTCGCAGACCTTCCAGAAGTCGCACAATGCCCTTTGTTTTCTCGACCTCGATCAGTTCAAGGTCGTCAACGATACCGCCGGGCACGTTGCGGGTGATGAACTCCTGCGCCAGCTGGCCCGCATGCTCAAGAATCATTTGCGTCAAGGGGATATCCTGGCGCGCCTTGGCGGCGACGAGTTTGCCGTGCTGATGGAGCACTGCACTGCCGAGCAGGCCCTGCGCAAGTCAGAACAGATCCGGCGCATGATCGAGGAGTATCGCTTTCCCTGGCAGGACAACATTTTCGCCGTCGGCGTCAGCATCGGGATCACGGAGATCAACGGTGAGACCCTCAGTTCGCTGGATGCGCTCAGGCAGGCGGATATGGCCTGCTATGCAGCCAAAGACGCAGGCCGCAATCGCACCCATATCTACAAGGAGGACGACAAGCTGTTGATGGAGCGCTCTGGCGAGATGCACAGCGTCAACCGGATCAAGCGTGCCTTGGAAGAGGATCGGTTCCTGCTCTACGCACAACCGATCCGGCCAGTTGCTGATCGGCAGCATGCCGCGAGCTACGAGATTCTGCTGAGAATGCTGGACGATCGGGGCGAGTTGTTGCCGCCCGGGGCCTTCCTGCCGGCCGCCGAGCGCTACAGTCTTATCAGCCGGATCGACCGGTGGGTTATCGATCAGGTCTTCGCCTGGATATACCGGCATCCACTCGCGATGGACTCGATTTCCGGATTTTCCATCAATCTGTCGGGGCAGTCGCTGGGTGACGACGGTCTGCTGGGCAATATCATCCGGCATCTGAAAACGGGTCGGCTGCCGGCGAAGAAGTTAAAATTTGAGATCACCGAGACAGCCGCGATCGCCAACCTGAGCAACGCCAACAACTTCATCGCGACGTTGAAGGAGTTCGGTGTCGAATTCGCCCTGGACGACTTCGGCAGCGGTCTGTCGTCGTTCGGTTACCTGAAGAACCTGCAGGTCGACTATCTGAAGATCGACGGCATGTTCGTCAAGGACATGCTGATAGACCCGATTGATTCCGCGATGGTCAAGTCGATCAACGATATCGGCCACGTCATGGGCATGTCGACCATTGCTGAATTCGTCGAGAACGACGAGGTTCTGCAGGCGTTGGCTGCGTTGCAGGTCGATTTCGTGCAAGGCTACGGCGTCGGAAGGCCCATGCCGATTGACGAGATCCTCGGCCAAAACCGGTCGATCCGCTCAGTGGCACCGGGTGGCCTCTGAGCCGGGGCCAGGCTTACCAGATCAGCAGGTGGATCAGTGTGCGTATGGCGATGGCGATGAGTGCACCGTAGATCGCAGGACGTAACACGGCAGCGACCCGCGGTCCGGCTGAGATCAGGATAGCGATACCCGCAATGTCGAATGGATGCACCAGCATTCCGGCGATGCGGTTGATGTCGGTGCTGCTCAGCAGGCCTTGCTGCAGCAGGTCGATCGAGACGCCCATCATGGCAGTGCCGCCGGCAATGGCCTTGGTTATGATCGGCAGCGCGACGATCGATGGCAGGTCCAGCCAACCAAACAGCGGCGCCGTGAGGGTCTCCAGCAGCCCCACCGCCCCCGTCTCGCGCAGGATATTTACCAGCAGCAACGACAGGACCAGCATCGGCAATGCACCAACGGCGATACCGAATGCCTCACCGCCGGCATGATTGATGACTTTGAGCACCCCTTGGGCACCATCCGCCTCGCGGTGTGTTGGCCGCGGCTCCGGCGGCTCGGGCTCTTCCGGCAGGTCGCGGGTGAACCAGTGGTAGGTCGCGGCGGCCCCGGCGAGTGCGGCCATCGCCGATATCAGCAGGGTTGCGGCGCCGTTGAGTCCGACCGCACTCATCGGGAAGACCACGTTGGCCTGGGCGGCGCCGAAAACCAGCGCCAGCGTGGCGGCTATGTGGCGCCGGGAAAGGCCGCCCTTGTCCATCATGGTCAGTGTGGCTACCGGCGCGGCAAAACTGACGAACAGCACCTGCAGCAGGGCGAACACCCCCAGGCCCGGGACACCGAGTGGATGCAGCCAGGGTGATATACGGTCGACGATACGAGCGAGCACCCCCTTGGCCTCCAACAGCCGCATCAAGGTCAGCATCACGATCATGATCGGCAGCAGAACGAACAGGGCGAGTTCCACCGCAGCGCGTCCGGAGACGAGTATCAGATCAGCCAGTTCAGTCATTCAGGTGCCATTTGGTGCGCCGCAGCAATGCGGACTCTAACCCATGCACCGGGTATTGTCGCGTGGGCGGAATTCCCCTGCCGATGTGGCCGTCGCAACGCATTCCTCACGCCCTGGACCAACCCAGCGATATCAAAATATCGACCTCCTGAAGTGGTGGAGCAGCTCAGCCTGCACACGCTATTTTTCTATAAAACAGATTATAAAAATGCGCTAATTAACTGAAAAATATTAATAATAATACCTGTAATGTGTCTGTCACACTGTTGAAGTGGATTGACAGATTTATTGTGCAGTGCAAAAATCAATGACCATTATTTATGTATGCCTATTTTCAGTTTAAGAAATAATAATAAACTGAAATGCATGAACGACTGATGCAGTCCCCCTAACCAGAGGCCGCTGCATCTGGCGGTTCGAAGCCTCCGGGGTTCGGGCCATGATGCGATCGGGTACACCCTTCCCCGATACGTGTCGAAGACGGCCACAAGCCGTACAACTGTAGACCGGACACGACCTCGGTCGTGTCCTGAGCGAGGACTTGCAAGTGAGTTCGTTACAGTTTGTCGGCGTTGCGGTGGCCTTTATGTCGGTGCTGGGAATCCTCCTGGCCTCTGTGCTCGTGGTTGCCAATCGCTGGCTGTTCGTTTTCGAGGATCCGCGTATCGATGATGTCGAGGGCCTCTTGCCGATGGCGAATTGCGGTGCCTGCGGTACACCGGGCTGCCGTCCTTTCGCCGAGAAACTGGTAAAAGGTGAGGTGGACCCAGGCCTGTGCACCGTCAATTCGAAGGACACCAATCAGATCATCGCTGACTTCCTCGGCGTGCAGATGGGTACGCACGAAAAGCGGGTTGCGCGGCTGGCCTGCGCCGGCGGTGCGCACGTGGCCTATATCCGGGCCTCCTATTCCGGGTTGAACAGCTGCCGGGCAGCCAACCTGGTCTCGGGGGGTGGCAAGGGCTGTGCCTGGGGCTGCATCGCCTTTGGTGACTGCGCCGATGTCTGCGAATTCAGTGCCATCCGGATGGACCAGTACGGGCTCCCCGTCGTCGATACAGACAAATGCACTGCCTGTGGTGACTGTGTCGAGGTTTGCCCCAAGGACCTGTTCGAACTTCATCCGGTGAGTCATCGGCTCTGGGTGGCGTGCAGGAACCGCGAATTCGGCGACGACGCCGAGGCGGAATGCGAGGTGATATGTACCGCCTGTGAGCGCTGCGTCGTGGATTCCCCCGAAGGCCTGATCACCATTCACGACAACCTGGCGGTGATCGATTACAGCAAGAACCGACTGGCCTCCAGGGTCGCGATTGAACGTTGCCCGACCGGCGCCATCGTCTGGCGTAACCGGGATGGCAATGTGGTGAAAGGCCGCGACGCCAAAAAAGTGATTAGAAAAGCCGCGTTGCCCGTCGGGTAAGCGCATCAAGGCAGAGCTGAGGATTGACAAGATGTTCGGAAAAAAGAAAGAAGGCAAGCAGTTCAAGTATCCAGGCTTCCGCATGGCCATGGATGGAAATACGGCCGTCATCATGTGCGAGCGTGAGGCCTCCGATGCCGCCGGTGCATATCCCATCACACCGTCGACGCAGATGGGCGAATACTGGGCCGAAGAGACGGCGAGAGGCCATATCAACATCTCCGGCAAGCCGTTGCTGTTCGTTGAGCCGGAATCGGAACACGCGGCCGCGGCGGTTACAGCCGGCATGTCGATGGCGGGCCTGCGTGCGACCAATTTTTCATCGGCACAGGGCGTGGCCTTCATGCACGAATCGCTGTATGCCGCGGTCGGAAAGCGTCTTCCCTATGTGCTCAACATCGGCAGCCGCGCCATCACCAAGGCCTCCCTCAACGTGCATTGTGGCCATGACGATTACCATTGCATCGACGATACGGGGTTTTTCCAGGTGTTTGCCAACAATGCCCAGGGCGCTGCAGATCTCAACCTGATCGCGCGCAAGGTCGCTGAGCTGAGCCTGACCCCGGCGGCTGTTGGACAGGACGGTTTTCTAACCACCCATGTGATCGAGCCGCTACAGGTACCCGAGCGCGATCTGATCGAGGAGTTCCTCGGCAGGCCCGATGACGTCATCGACAGCCCGACGCCGGCACAGCAGATGGTGTACGGCAAGAAACGGCGTCGTGTGCCGGAGATCTGGGATGTCGACAACCCCATGCTCTCGGGGTCGGTACAGAATCAGGATGCATACATGCAGGCGGTTGCGGCGCAGCGACCGTATTTCTTTGAGCATATTTCGTCCATCACCGACCAGGTCATGGACGAGTACGCAGAGCTCACGGGTCGTGGTTATGCACGTGTCGGCACCTACAAGACCGATGATGCCGAATACCTGATTGTCGGCCAGGGAAGCATGATCGTGCAGGCGCAGGCGGTGGTGGACTATCTGCGCAAGACGCGCAAGCTCAAGGTGGGTGTGGTGGATGTCACCATGTTCCGACCCTTCCCGGGAGATCTCATCGGCGGGCTGCTCGAGGGTCGCAAGGGGGTCGCGGTGCTGGAGCGTACCGATCAGCCGCTGGCCGAGGATCTGCCGATCATGCGCGAGCTGCGTGCCGCACTGAACAAGTGCCTGGAAAACGGCTCGGTAAAGAAAAAAGAGAATAAGCCTTATCCAAGCTATGCGAGCTACGGTATCAGCCACATGCCTTCACTTTACTCAGGGGCGTACGGCCTGGGTTCGCGGGACCTGCAGCCCGAGGCCCTGATTGCAGCGGTCGAGAACATGTTGCCTGACGGGGCTCAGCGCAAGTTCTTTTACCTCGGCATCGATTTCGTGCGTGAGCCGACCGACCCGAAAGACGAGATCCGCGTGCAGCAGACCATCGATGCCTACCCGCAGGTGCAGAACCTGGCCCTGAAGGGCAGCGAAAACCCGGACCTTCTGCCCAAGGGCGCGATCACCGTGCGCATGCATTCGGTCGGTGGCTGGGGTGCAGTGACCACCGGCAAGAACCTGGCGATGACCCTGTACGAGCTGTTGGGCTTCGATATCCGGGCCAATCCGAAATACGGCTCGGAGAAGAAGGGGCAGCCGACCACCTATTTTCTTTCGGCGGCGCCTGAGCCGATCCGGCTCAACTGTGAATACACCCATGTCGATGTCGTAATGTCGCCTGATCCGAACGTGTTCACACATTCGAACCCGTTGTTCGGCCTCAAAGAGGAGGGGGTATTCATTATCCAGTCTGAGCTGGATGATCCGGACGAGGTCTGGACGCGAATTCCGCTGAATGCGCAGCGATTCATTATCGAACACAAGATTCATGTGTACTTTGTGGACGGATTCCGAATTGCACGTGAAGAGGCATCCAGCGCAGAGCTCCAGTTTCGCATGCAGGGCAATGCCTTCCAGGGTGCCTTTTTCGCAGCCTCGCCACTGATGGAGCGCGCAGGACTGGACGAAGAGGGACTCTTCGAGGCGATCGAAAACCAGTTGCGCGAGAAGTTCGATGTCAAGGGCGAACGCGTGGTGCAGGACAACCTGCGTGTGGTACGTCGCGGTTTCGACGAGTTGGTCGAGATCACCAAGAAGGTGGTGCGCAAGCACGAAGTGGTCAAGCGCCGCGCATCGGGGCTGCCGGTGATGTTGAAGCAGCTGCCGGCGGGGGATGGCGGCGTGTCCGATGTCCATCGTTTCTGGGAACAGACCGGGGCCTTCTACAACACCGGTCGTGGCAACAGCAATCTGGCCGACCCCTATCAGGCGCTTTCGTTGATACCCGCTGCCACGGGCGTGTTCCGTGATATGACCCAGATCCGGTTCGAATATCCGAGGTTCGTTGCCGAGAACTGCACCGCCTGCGGCAATTGTTATTCGGTTTGTCCGGACAGCGCCATCCCCGGGCTGGTGAATAGCATCAGTGATGTGTTCACCGCAGTGATTCTGCGTATCGAGACCAATGGCAGGCCGACCCAGTATCTGCGTCGTGAGGTGCGAGCCATTGAAAAGCGGCTGCGAGCCATGATCGAACCCCTGGGTGAAATGGCCGAAGTCGCCATGCTGATCGACCAGGCGATACTCGAGCATCTGGCGGAATCCGAGCTCGAGGGTGATGCCAGGAACGCGCTGGAGGAAGAGTTCTCTCTTTTCAGCGAACAGCTGGGTGATTTCCAGTTCAGCATTACCAAGCCTTACTGGAGCAACCGCGAGAAGAAGCAGAAGGGTAGTGGTGGACTGTTTGCCATTACCGTCAATCCATTCACCTGCAAAGGCTGCATGGAGTGCATCGAGGTCTGCGACGACGAGGCCCTTGTGGCCGAGCCGCAGACGCCGGCCGCGATCGAACAGATGCGACGTGACTGGGATTTCTGGCTCGATCTGCCGACCACCGACCCGGCATACATCCGTATCGATGACCTCAACGAAAAGGTCGGTGCTCTCGAAACACTGCTCCTGGACAAGAACAATTATCAGTCGCTGCTTTCAGGTGATGGTGCCTGCATGGGCTGTGGTGAAAAATCGGTCATCCACCTGTTTACGGGCACCGTCACCGCGCTGATGCAGCCGCGGGTAAAGAAACACCTGGCCGAGATCGATGAGTTGATCAAACAGCTGGAGACGCATGTCCGGCTTACCCTCGCCAAGGGCATGGACCTGTCCAACCTGGACATGATCGATTCGGCCGTCGATGCAAGTCAGGATTCGGACCTCACGCTTTCAGACCTTTCCGGCACCCTGGCCGGTGGTGCAGAACCGGTCGACCAGAAATGGTTGCGTTGGGTCAGCCAGTTACTGGAGAAACTGCGCTATCTGAAGTGGCAGTACGCCGAGGGCAAGACCGGCAATGGCCGTGCCGAGATGGGAATCATCAATGCCACCGGCTGCACCTCGGTGTGGGGCTCAACCTTCCCTTACAATCCGTACCCCTTCCCCTGGACCAGTCATCTGTTCCAGGATTCACCGTCGGTGGCGATGGGCATCTTCGAGGGGCATATGCGCAAGATGGCCGACGGCTTCAAAGCGGTGCGTCAGGCCAGGCTTGAACTCGACGGCAAATACAATGCCGCAGAGCATGACGCATTTTTCACCTATTTCGACTGGAAGCAGTTCAGTGATGAGGAATGGCTGTTGTGTCCGCCGGTGGTCAGCGTCGGGGGTGACGGGGCCATGTATGACATCGGGTTCCAGAACCTGTCGCGGCTCATGGCATCCGGCGTGCCGATCAAGGTCCTGGTATTGGATACGCAGGTGTATTCAAATACCGGTGGCCAGGCCTGTACCTCGGGCTTTATCGGTCAGGTCGCCGACATGTCACCCTATGGCAAGGCATGGAAGGGCAAGACCGAGATCCGCAAGGAAATGGGCCTGATCGGTATGGCTCACCGTACCTCCTTCGTGCTGCAGAGTTCGATGGCCCACGTAACGCATCTGCTCGAGGGCTATATCGATGGTCTCAACAGCCGTCGGCCGGCGCTGTTCAATATCTACGCCGTCTGTCAGCCTGAGCACGGCGTGGGTGACGACATGTCGGATCATCAGTCCAAACTGGCCGTGGAATCGCGCGGTTATCCGCTGTTCCGCTATGACCCGGACGCCGGTGTGACCTTCGAGGAATGTTCCTCTGTCGAGGGCAATCCGGCATTGGAAAATGATTGGCCGGAATACACCCTGAAATACAAGACCGAAGACGGCAGTGACGGTGAGCTGACGGTGCCCCTGACCTTTGCCGATTTCGCACTGACCGAGGGGCGCTTCCGTAAACATTTCCGCAAGGCGCCACCCGAGACCTGGCATGACGACATGCTGCCCCTGGCGGAGTTCATTGAGCTGGAAGAAGAGGATCGTGAAGGCCAGTTCCCTTATATCTGGGCAACAGATGCCAAGAATCGCCTGATACGTGTGCTGGTGGCCCAGGAACTGGTGACCTCGACCGAAGAGCGCCGTGATTTCTGGCATCAGCTCAAGTCGCTGGTCGGCGTGGATTCACTGGTCGATCTTGATCAGATCCGTGCCGAGGCCAAAGCCGAGATGGCACAGTCGCTGACAGCAGGCCTTCTGGCACTTGCCAATGGTGGTGATGTCTCTGCTCTGGCTTCCATGGGCAGCTCGGCTGGTGCGACCAACGCGATCGCCGGTTCTCCCGCCGCGGCCAATGATCTGCCATGGGAGTACGAGGCTGTATGGGTGGAGACACCAGAGTGCACGGCCTGCGATGAATGCACTGATCTGGCACCCAAGGTGTTCAAGTACAACGAGCAGAAGCAGGCGGTCGTGATCGATCCCAGGGGCGCATCGTTCAAAGACATCGTCAAGGCTGCGGAAAAATGCACGGCTGGCTGCCTGCATCCCGGCACTGCCTGGAATGCGGCGGAAAAAGATGTCGAAAAACTGATGAAGCGTGCGGAGAAGTATCAGTGAGCGCATTGAGTTTTATCCGACTGCGGTATGGGGGTCTTGGGGCCGGACCGCGCTTCACGCCTCAAACTGCTGAATCGGATGGGGATCTCGCATGAATCTTATAAGTCTGATCAAAGGCCGTGCGACGTTCGCACATGGTGGCGTTCATCCTCAGGAGCATAAGGAAGAGACAGCCCACCTGACGATCCGTCGGCTGCCATTTGCATCGAAACTGGTGGTGCCTCTGTCGCAACACAAGGGTGCCCCGGCCAAGCCGATCGTGAAGGTTGGTGAAGAGGTGGTACGCGGGGAGCCGATTGCCGAGGCTGACGGACATGTCTCGGTTCCCATGCATGCGCCCGCGACCGGACGGGTCTCGTTAATCGACCTTTGGCCGACCGCCGAGGGCCCGAAGGCGCCGGCAATAATCATCGATGTGTACGATGCAGCCAGCCAACAGATACTCTACGAGGAAGAGGTCGACATACTGCATCTGGCACCGGGTGAGATCGTTCAGCATGTGAAAGACGCTGGGCTGGTCGGACTCGGCGGTGCGGCTTTCCCAAGCCACGTCAAGATGCTGCCTCCGGCAGGAAAGCGCATCCACACCCTGGTTGTCAATGGCTGTGAGTGCGAGCCCTATCTGACCTGTGATCATCGCGTCATGCTGGAAAATACCGAAGCCCTGCTGCGAGGTGTCCGTATTGCCATGCGCGCAACCGGCGCCCAGCGTGCGCTGATCGGTGTCGAAGACAATAAAATGGATGCGGTCAGGACGATCAGGGAAAAGCTGAAAAAGAATGACCCGATAGAAGTGAGGGCTGTCGAGGCCAAGTACCCGCAGGGCGCGGAAAAGATGCTGATCGAGAGTCTGCTCGGGGAGCAGATTCCGGAAGGCGGCCTGCCGGTGGATCTGGGTGTGGCGGTCTACAATGTCGGCACTCTGGCACAGATGGGTGAGTTGTTGCCCAGAGGTCGGGGCTTGATAGAGCGCGTGGTGACGGTATCTGGTGCCGGCGTCGAACGCCCCGGCAACTATCGGGTACCGATAGGGACAACCGTAGGCTTCTTGCTGCAGCAAGCGGGTGTGGATACGGAGGCGAACAAGGTCATTCTGGGTGGCCCGATGATGGGTATGACTGTGGCCTCCCTGGATGTGCCGATCACCAAGGGCGTGTCCGGTGTCGTGGTCTCTGCGGCTGAAGATCATGGCGGCGGCGAACACAAGCTTTATCCTTGCATCAAGTGTTCACGTTGCGTCGAAGCATGCCCCATGCGCCTGAACCCTTCCATGATGGCGCAGCTGGCGAAGAAGCGTGAATACGAACGCATGGAGTCGGAATATCATCTCAATCAGTGTTTCGAGTGCGGCTGCTGCGCCTATGTATGCCCGTCGAACATTCCGTTGACGCAGTATTTCCGGATCGCCAAGGCGATCAACCGCGAACGCCCTGCGCTGGCCAGTTGAGGCAGCCGTGGCCAGACCGATAGAGATTCGCACTGCACCGCACCTGAAGCGGCCTCAGGGTGTGGAAGACATCATGCGTAACGTGGTCTTCGCCCTGGTCCCGGTCGCCATGTTCTCCGTCTGGCAGTTCGGAATCAGTGCGCTGACCTTGATTGCGACCACCACGATCGTTGCCATGCTGACCGAGCGGCTGTTTGCTCAGCTTGCAGGGCGTGGCAATACGCTCGGCGACTGGAGTGTGGTGATCACGGGCATGCTGCTGGCCCTGACGCTTCCGCCCGGGTTTCCCCTGTGGATGGCGGCAGTGGCCGCCTTCATCGGGGTGGCGCTCGGCAAGGCCTTGTTCGGTGGCCTTGGATTCAATGTGATGAACCCTGCGCTGGTCGGCAGGGCCTTCGTGCAGGCCGCCTTTCCGGTGGCCATTACCACCTGGACACCGGCATTCGCACCGGGAAGGTTTACCGAGTTCATCCCCTCGACCCTGGCGATGCCTTTCATGAAGCCCGATTCGGTCACGCCCTGGATCAATGGGCTGGATATCGACGGGTTCACCGGCGCGACGCCCCTGGCGATGCAGAAGTTCCAACACATCAGCGCCAGCACCAGCGATCTGCTGTTCGGCAATGTGATCGGCTCGACCGGTGAGGCATCGGCGATCCTGATCCTGCTGGGCGGCCTCTACCTGGCGTTTCGCAGGATGCTCGACTGGCGTATCCCCATTGGCGTATTCACTGGCGCGGCGCTGGTTGCGACGCCGTTATGGCTGATGGACGGTGGGCTGTATCCTTCGCCGCTTTTCGTGTTTCTTTCCGGAGGGCTGATGCTCGGGGCCTGGTTCATGGCCAGCGATATGATCGCCTCGCCGGTCACGCCGCTGGGCGCCTTCATCTACGGTGCGCTGATCGGTGTGCTGACGGTAGTGATCCGCCTGTTCGGCGGTCTGCCCGAAGGTGTCATGTACGCCATTCTGCTGGCCAATGCGGCATCGCCACTGATTGCTTCCTGGACCCAGCCGCGCGTCTATGGTGAGACCAAGCGCCAGGAGGGCGGGGCATGAGCGATCAGCCGATGGCGGCAGCCGCGCCGCAGACGCCGGGTTTCCGAATGGTCCGTACCCTGGGCGCGATAGCGATGCTCTCCGGCCTGCTGGTGGTGCTGGTGTTCCAGTACACCAAACCGATCATTGCCGAGAACCAGCGCGTGGCCATCGAAAAGGCGGTGTTCACCGTGGTGCCCGGTGCTTCACGGCGTGTCGATATCGTGCTCGGGGAGAATGGCTTATCGGTACCTGGCGAGGCTGAGGACGCGGGCGAAACCGTATACGCGGCCTATGACGAAGAGGGCAGGCTGAAAGGCGTGGCTCTGGCATCGGGTGCGCAGGGTTACCAGGATATCGTCAAGCTGCTCTATGGCTACGATCCCGAATGCAGCTGTATCCGCGGGATCAAGATCCTGAAGATGACAGAGACCCCGGGCCTGGGTGACAAGATCGCCTTTGACCCGGCGTTCCTCATGAACTTCGAGGCCCTGGATGCCGGACTGAATGACGCCGGCGATGCCTTGGCCCACCCGATCGTCGCCGTGAAATCGGGCAAGAAGCAGAACGCCTGGGAAGTCGATGCCATCTCGGGTGCGACCATATCATCGGTCGCGGTCGCCAAGGCCCTCGACCGCAGCATGCAGCGCATGGCACCGCTGATACAGCGTTACAAACAAGAACTGTCGAGGGCAGGACAATGAGGGGTTGCAAGCCTTCAGCCGCCTGTCGCATATGCGGTAAAAGAACTGCGATTTATGGGGGCGACAGCTGATGGCAACGCTGCCCAACCTGCAGGAAAAACTCAGCCTCGATACTTTTGTCCGTGGGCTGTGGGAAGAGAACCCGGTGTTCGTGATGCTGCTGGGGATGTGCCCCGTCCTGGCCGTGACCAACTCGACCATGAACGCCATTGCGATGGGACTGGCAACCACCTTCGTTCTGGTGGCGTCCAGCACATTGATCTCTCTGTTGCGCAACTGGATTCCCAAGCAGGTGCGTATCGCCAGTTACATCGTGATCATCGCGACCTTTGTCACAGTCGTCGATTATGCGATCCAGGCGATCAGCCTGGACCTCTACAATGCGCTCGGTGCCTTTATCCAACTGATCGTGGCCAACTGCGTCATCCTGGGGCGTGCCGAGGCCTATGCTTCAAAGCAGCGGTTGCACACTACGCTGATAAACAGCCTGGGTATGGGCGTCGGCTTTACCCTGGCGCTGCTTTCCCTGGGCACGGTGCGTGAGGTGCTGGGCAGCGGTACCCTGCTTGGGGTTCAGATCATGCCGGAGAACTTCGAGCCCTGGGTCGTGATGATACTTCCACCGGGAGGCTTCTTTGTCCTGGGTGCCTGGCTACTGCTGTTTGCCTGGCTGAAACAACGCCGGGAACGGCGGCTGCTCGAGCAGAAGGGGGCCTCCCATGCAGGGTGAATCGCTGGGGTTCATCTTTCTCAATGCCGCTGTGGTCAACAACTTCGTGCTGGCACTGTTTCTGGGCATCTGTCCCTTCCTGGGCGTCTCGGCTAAGAAGGACACGGCCTGGAACATGGGATTGGCCACCATGTTCGTGATGCTGGTGAGTTCCATGGCGGCCTACGGCATCAACTGGGTGTTGGGTGAGCTCGACCTGATGTTCCTGCGTCTGATCTGTTATATCGCGGTGATAGCATCGGCGGTGCAACTGGTGGAGATGTTCGTCAAGAAATTCAGCCCGTCGCTGTTTCGCAGTCTCGGTATATTTCTGCCGCTGATCACCACCAACTGTGCAATCCTTGGGCTGGCGCTTTTCCAGACCGCCAAGGAATACGATTTCGTACAGAGCATGGTGTATGCCCTGGGTGCCGGTGCCGGCTTCACCCTGGCCCTGATGCTGATGGCCGGCCTGCGAGAGAAGCTCGAACTGGCCGAGGTGCCGAGTGTCAGCCAGGGGGCCGCCATGAGCCTGATGCTGGCCGGCCTGCTGTCCCTGGCTTTCATGGGGTTTGCCGGACTTGGTGGCTCGCATGGTTGAGTTTTTTCTGACCAGCGTGGTGATTTTTGCCGTCATGGTCGGCTGGCTTTATGTGCAGGATCTCTACCATCGCTTTGCACGGTGCCATCCGGAACTCGGCCCCTTCCGCGGGGAGGGCGGGTGTGATGGCTCCTGTTCCTGCCAGCAGGGCAGTTGTTCGACACCGGTACCCATTCAGCAGGATCCCGTGATTTCGGTTGACCTGATGACGCCCGCGGGCGATCCAATCCGTCTCAGGAGAGATAGACAATGAACGAATCCACCCAGGAACTCGGCCCCGTCAGCGAGGCCGTAATCACCGAGAGTGTGCGCATCACGCCAACGGACCGTGACGAGGTTCGTCGCATCCGGTTGCGCATCGATGACCCTGCATTCCGTTACTCGGTGGGGCAGAGTATCGGTGTCGTGGTACCGGGGCCGCATCCCATGGGTAACCGGTTCCACATGCGGCGGTATTCTATCGCGGGTGGTCAGTTCGATCGCGCAAACGACGAAGTCGAACTGGAACTGCTTGTGCGCCGTTGTTTCTATATCGATGAGATCAGCGGGGAAAGTTATCCTGGTATCGCCTCACACTACCTGTGTGATGCGGAAGCGGGGCGGCGCATCACGATCACGGGGCCCTACCGCAGCCCATTCAGGATTCCCGCCGATGTCTGTTCGAACCTGTTGATGATCGGTACCGGCACCGGTGTGGCTCCGTTCCGCAGTTTCGTCCAGGAAATCTACCGTGAGAAGGGCGGTTGGAAGGGAAAGGTGCGACTCTACTATGGAGCCCGCAATGGTATGGACCTTTTGTATGGCAACGATGCAGACCGGGATCTCACGAATTATTTCGATGAAGCCTCGTTCAAGGCCTTCGGTGCCGTGATCAGCCGGCCGCTGGCCTCAGAGTCGGATACGTTGAAGGCGGCGATGGAAGACCATGCGGCCGAGGTCTGGGAACTGATGCAGGACCCCGCCACCTACGTCTATCTTTCCGGGCTGGGAAAGGTCGCGGATACCTTTGACCGGATCATGGAAAAAGAGGCTGGGAGTGCGGGCAGATGGGCCGAGGCCAAGGAAAGGCTGCTTGAGCAGGGGCGCTGGTCGGAACTTGTCTACAGCTGAGAAACTGTCAGGCGCAGCAAGCGCCGGATTCGCCCAGACGCTTTATCGATTACTGCAGGAGCGTGAACGCAGCTTTCCTGCATCCATGCAACGCGGTATGTCTTACATGCGTTCCCGATATGATCCGTTTCGTCGGGCAACTCGATGAGTCAGTATCAGTTGGTGCCAAAGGGATTGTTTTACGATAAGCACCTGATCACTTCTGGGGGGCCAGGTGATCGGAACTCGCCTTACAGGTGCTGAAGTAGAACGAGCGAGCCACAATGATTCCGATAATGATTGAACCAAGGAACTCGGCAACGTGGATACAGCCGGCCACCGACGTCAGACCGATAAACACAAAGAGCCAGACGCCAATGGTCGCCCATTTGCGCATTGTTTCCATTTCGTGCCCTCCTTTGGGTAGCCTGATCCAGGGTTACCCATGCGCTGTAATCACGAGCTGAAACTGTCTCGGTTACGCGTAGACCCTGCGATCGTGCCCACATCTTAATTCGCTTGCAGACAGAAACGATTGCCTGGTGGTTTCATTGTGTTACCTACTGTTACTTCTGCATGTGCGTGCGGTGCGGGCCGCTAAGGGGGGTCTGCAAGGCCTCTTCCGGTTCACTCCCGGCAAGAAAGCCTTGACGGGCGCTACCGGCTCAGGCCTTTGGAAAGCTCAATGAGCCACGAAAAGCAGCTTCTTGCAATGTTCAGTCGTTGGGTACGCTGACCCTGACTGTGACGTTCAAAAACGGGCGTTGATCCGGCCTGCCGATGTAGTCTCCGGCCACTGGCGGAACAGCTTCCGGATGACGTGCCACAGCCACTGCAATGTGTCGATCTCCTGTGACCTCGCCACTGGTGGAGTCGAACCCTTTCCAGCCGGCACCAGGCAGATAGACTTCTGCCCAGGCATGGGTAGAGGCGTTCGCAGGCTCATGGCCCCAGATGAACAGGTATCCGCTGACAAACCGACTGGCCAGGCCCAGGTGCCGGCACGCCTCGATGAACAGGGCCGTAAAATCACGGCAGGAACCGCTGCGTTGCGTCAGCGTGGTTGCCGGCGATTGTACGCCCGGCTCTTCCCGGGCCTGGTAAGAGAAACTGCTGGAAATCTCGCGATTGACACGATCCAGCAACGCAAAGGTCTGTGCCGACTTCGGCAATGCCAATGTTTGCAGCCATTGCTGAATCATTGCGCGATCCGATGGATACACGCTCTGCAGGAAGGGACCCAGTTCTACCTCTTCCGCTGCCGCGTAGGAGAAAGGATGCATCACTGCGTAGTCATCGAGCAGGAAATCGAAAGGATTCTCGTCGTAATGCTGAATAATCACCGTGCTGGCGATAGACAGCAGGTCAGATGGCTCGTTGAACTTCACGACGGCGACCGAATTGTCCATCGCATCCCGTTTCCATTGCGTCGTATGCTGAGGCGTGATTTCCAGTACTGAGGACTCGATATGCACGTTATGGCTTTCTCTGGGCCTCAATAACAGCCGGTGCGGCAGCAGTGACACCGGACTTGGAAACCGGTATTCCGTGAGATGGCTGATCTGGCGTCGTTGCATGAACCGAATCATCTACCGAAAGTCGCACCGCCTCAAGTCAACTGGCCGTAGCTGAGAAAAGATATTTCGTCTCTATGAAGGTTCACGGCGATACCGAAGTGACCCCCGCCAGAGCGTATCTCCGCACCTTGACCTTGAACGGTGCCTGGCTTGGTTTCGTTGGCAATGGCTCGACAGAAGCCCCAAATCGGGGGCGGAGTCTTCGGAGTGGTTTATGGACAACAAGGGCTTGACGTTGCTTTTGCTCGGTCTGCTGATCGGCGACTGCAGTGGTCCCTATGTTGTGGAGGAAGAAAACATCCAGGGTGGCATGGTGGTCGGTAGGGAATCCGTTGCGGTTGACAGCGAGGGGCAGGTTACCGACGTCGACCGGGAAGGCTATGTTCCGGAAGATCGATACCTGGACGACTATGAAACCGGCGATGTAAAGCTAGTGGGCTATAGGCCCACCTGAGGTCCGGCTTCCCAGGTCAGCCCGGCAACTGGCCACGTGCGGCCTGCAGCACCTCATTGAGGGTTGGGCTTGGGCGCATAACGGCCTTGGTCTTTTCGGCATCGGCAAGAAAATAGCCGCCGATATCGACCGGTTCACCCTGGACCGAGCAGAGTTCGTCGATGATCTGCTCCTCCTTGTCGGCCAGATTCTTTGCCAGGGGGGCGAAGTGGGCCGCCAGTTCGGCGTCTTCCGTCTGTTCCGCCAATGCCTGGGCCCAGTAAAGGGCGAGGTAGAAATGGCTGCCGCGGTTGTCCATCTGACCGGTCTTCGGCGAAGGCGACTTGTCGTTATCGAGCAGTTTTCCGGTCGCCTCGTCCAGGGTCCCGGCGAGGATTGTCGCCTTCTGGTTGCCGGTCTTTTGGCCAACGTCTTCCAGCGATACGCTCAGGGCCAGAAACTCGCCCAGAGAGTCCCAGCTCAGGTGGTTTTCCTCCAGCAGTTGCTGAACCAGCTTGGGGGCTGTTCCACCGGCACCGGTCTCGAACAGGCTGCCGCCTTTCATGAGAGGGACGACAGACAGCATCTTTGCACTGGTGCCAAGTTCCATGATGGGGAACAGGTCGGTCAGGTAGTCACGCAGGATGTTGCCTGTGACGGAGATCGTGTCTTTGCCACGGATCACCCGCTCCAGTGTATAGCGCATCGCACGCAGGGGTGACATGATCTGGATGTCGACGTCGCTCAGATCGTGCTCGGCAAGGTATTTCTTGACCTTCTTGATCAGTTCGGCGTCATGGCCGCGATACTCGTCCAGCCAGAACACGGCAGGTGTACCCGATTGGCGTGCCCGGTTGACCGCCAGCTTGACCCAGTCGCGGACTGGTTCGTCCTTGGTCTGGCACATGCGCCAGATGTCTCCTTTCTCGACGTTCTGTTCGATCAGGACGGTACCCTCAGCGTCGACGATACGCGCCACGCCATCAGCGGGGATCTCGAAGGTCTTGTCGTGCGAACCGTATTCTTCAGCCTTCTGCGCCATCAGACCGACGTTTGGCACCGTGCCCATGGTCGTCGGGTCGAAGGCGCCGTTTGTCTTGCAGAAATTGATCATCTCCTGATAGATGCGGGCATAGGTGCTTTCGGGCATTACCGCCTTTGTGTCCTGCAGCTTGCCGTCTGGCCCCCACATTTTTCCGCCGTCTCGAATCATCGCAGGCATGGATGCGTCGACAATCACGTCATTGGGCGCATGCAGGTTGGAGATGCCTTTGCGCGGATCGACCATCGCCAGTACGGGCCGGGTCTGGTAGCAGGAGTGGATGTCGTGTTCGATCTCTTCACGCACGGAGCGCGGCAGGGTCTGGATCTTCTCGTACACGCTGCTGATGCCGTTGTTCGGATTGACGCCGAGTCGCTCGAACAGATCGCCGTGTTTTTCAAACAGATCCTTGTAGAAGACCTTGACGGCATGGCCAAAAACGATCGGATGCGAGATCTTCATCATCGTCGCCTTTACATGCAGCGAGAACATCACGCCGGTATCGTGCGCATCCTGCAGCTGATCCTCGATAAACTGACAAAGGGCATTCTTGCTCATGAACATGCTGTCGATGATCTCGCCCTCGAGCAGCGAGGTTTTGTCCTTCAGAACGATGACCTCGCCATACCGCGTCAGAATATCCATCTTCACATCGCATGCCCGGTCCATGGTCATACATTTCTCGCTGGAGTAGAAATCCCCACTGCGCATGTGCGAAACATGGGTGCGCGACGCTGGGCTCCAGACGCCCATGGTGTGCGGATGCCTGCGCGCATTCCTCTTGACCGCTGCAGGTGCGCGACGATCGGAGTTGCCCTCACGCAGGACAGGATTGACCGCGCTTCCGAGCACCTTGGAGTAACGTTTCTGGATACTCTGTTCTTCAGCGCCCTGCGGGTCTTCGGGGTAGTCCGGTACCGCGTATCCACGCTCCTGAAGCTCCGCAATCGCCGCTCTCAATTGCGGAATGGAGGCACTGATGTTCGGCAGCTTGATGATGTTGCTGTCGGGCTCCTGGGTCAGCTTCCCCAGCGAGGCGAGGCAGTCCTCCACCTGCTGCTCGGCAGTGAGGAAATCGGGAAATGCGGAAAGGATGCGCGCCGAAAGCGAGATATCGCTTTTCTTGATGTTGATACCCGCGGGGGCGGTGAAGGTCCTGATGATCGGCAGCAATGAACAGGCTGCCAACAAAGGTGATTCGTCCGTGAGCGTGTAGATTATCGTCGGGTTTTTTGTGCTCATAAGCGCTCGGTAATCAATGTGGAGGACCGCCGAAAATCGGTACGAAAAAACATCGTAGCGAATTCGGCCGAAAAATTATTCGGAAAAAACAAAACCCGGACGGCCGCGAAACCGTCTTGTCGGGCACGCGATCGAAAGGCA
>CAZCDY010000030.1:14059-30073 GCA_964497145.1 uncultured Gammaproteobacteria bacterium | reverse complement strand
TGTAGAGGACTTCCACCTCCAAGTAGATGCGCCCTGCCGGGCGCACCACAAAAAAGCCGGCCTGCAGGCCGGCTCATAGCTGGGTAGCCAGGGTCTCGGGATCAGAGATCTCCGTTCACACCGGCGTCGACAATGCTGTAGATGGTGTCACGCACCTGCTTGGCCAGAGGCTGCAGATCAGCCGGCAAATCGACTGCGTGCAGCATCATGTCCATGTTCATGGTCACGATCCAGCCCTTGCCGTTGCCGTCCTCGAGTACCGCGATCCGGCAGGGCAGAAAACCGGCGAATATAATGTTGTGCTCCACCATCTTCTTGGCGATCAGCGCGTCACAGAAAGCCAGGATGCGCATGTAATTCGCTTCATGACCCATCGATTTGACCTGCTCGGACAGGGGCAGGTCGGCGACCAGCTTGAAGTTGAGCATATTGGCGCGCAGCTCCATCGATGCCACGGCGTCCTCGACACCGACATCTTCAGCCAGCTCGAAGCGCTGGATGCTGGCATTGATCATCTGCTGCGCGATCGCCTTGTCGAAGGCGGGTGTATCGATTTCGGTCTTGCTGCCAGCCTGGCTGATGCCCACCAGACCAACGACCAGGGCGATGCTTACAATCAGTTTATTCATATGTTTCTTCCTCTTGGCGCTGTTTGACACCGCTTCTGTGGCTTGCTCGTAACCGCGACCGGCCCGCGGAGCGGCAATTGTACCCAATGCGCAGACCGGATGCGCTGGTATCCGAGTTAAGACGCCATGCCACGTATAGCCTTCCATGAATACTTGTGATCGACCCATAAACGAGAGCCCCGGAACGGGCCCCCGCCTCGTCCGGCTAATGCTTGGCGTAACGATTCCGTGCCAGCAGCCGACGCCAGATCCAGCTTTGAGGCTGATCCGCCCCGGTCTTGATGTAGTCCAGGGTGTGGCGATGCGAAACCGTCCAATACATCCGGGTAAAGGCACCCCGATTCCCACATATCAGCAGGCGGTCGCCGGGCTTCAGCGGACATTCCTGTCCGGGCAGAAGAATGCGATCGTTGCGGCGGCGGATCAACAGCACGATGGCCTTCAGCGTACGCGACCGCTGCCAGGTATCACGCAAAAGATCCTCTACTGAGAAGTGCCCGCCCCTGACCAGGTAATCATGGAGCACATGGGTATCTTCAGTGTCGATCTGCAGTTCGCGGATGTTGGGCACCTCCTCGCGTACCAGAGCGGTCACCCGGCTGGCCAGTTCACAGGCCCAGCTGTCCGACTCATGCAGCGCCAGCGACAAGAACTCGTACAGCATCGGGGTCGCCAGCAGGACGCGGATCTTGTCGGCGATGATCTCACTGGGGTGCATCACCATCTCTGCATTCACCGCGCTGATGATGTCGCGGTTTCCGCGCTGGTTCTGGCGTACCACCACGAACAGGTCCGAGTTAAGTTCGCGCGCGGTCATTACAATCGACAGATTGTTGGCGTCATTGTCGGTACCCGCCACGAGACCTGCCGCGTCCTCGACCCCCGCCTCGCTCAGCGTATCCGCCTCGGTACCGCGCCCGGTCACGAACCCGGTGCCCGCCTCGGGCCTCCCGGTGAGTTCGGGGCGCGCCTCGACCACCACCACGTCTATTCCCTCATCTTGCAGCCGGGCGCAGATCGCCTTGCCGAAACGGCCGTAGCCGCAAACGATCCAGCGACCATCCTGCGGCGGATACACCGGCTCGCTCAATTCCGTACCCTCGCGCCCGGTCAACCATTGCTGCAGCAGGTACAGGCAGGGGACCTGGAAAGCGACCGCAAGGTAGGCGGCAAAGGTATCAAAGGGATCGACGATATGATCGGTGCCAAACGAGGCCATATTGTCCTCGACATCATGTGAGTCGGCGCGACTGATCACCTTGACCTTCGGATTGAGCAGCTTGGCAGCGATCGCTATCTTGAGGTTGACCTCGTTGTCGTCGGTCAATGCCACCACACCGGTGCAGGAAGGGTGCTCAAGGCCTGCCTCACGCAGGTGATGGATATCGGCGGCATCAGCGTTCAGCGCGGGAACAAACTCTCTCAGATCCTGCAGCTGGATGATGCTGGTACGTGTTTCATCGATGTCGATCACTACCGCGTGTTGACCGCGCAGGGTCAATGCCTGGACCAGGGCGCTCCCGGTCTCGCCATAGCCACACACCAGATGGAAGGGCTCGCGCATCTTGCGTATGTGTCGCGCAAACCGGTTTTCGGCAATCGCTTTCTGAAAGGTGCGGTCCTGCACCAGGGCAAGGATGGTGCCGAAGGCATAGATCCACGAGATCACCGACGCATACATCGACAGGCTGACCCACACCCGCTGGCTGTCGGTGAACGCGTAGGGAATCTCGCCAAAACCTATGGTGGTGGCCATGTAGCTGACAAAGTAGAAGGCATGAAAGATGTCCATGTGCCAGACGTTGCCGTCTGCGTCCTGCCCCGGGATCAGGGTCAGGCCGAGAATCGAGACCGCGTACACCACCAGCAGCGTCAGCAGGGGCTGACGCATGCGACGGAGGATCAGGAAGACAATGTTTTCCATGCGTCTGCGCTTGGCGGCTGATTAACGACGCAGCATCACGGTCTCGATGATAAGCAGGATGACGGAGACCACATTGGCCAGCATCGCCCCACCCGAGAGCGAGACGATACTCGCAGTGACCGCGGGGGTAAGCCCGGTTTCATAGACGTGGACGGCAAAGGTCCACACCAGGGCTGCCGCGATCAGCTGCAGGATGGCCACCAGACTGGTAGCGAGCAACAGTGCGCCCATCTGGCTGCGATCGCCAAACTTGAGCACGGTGGCAATCAAATTGACCACCACCACGGCAAACAGCTCGTAAAGATGATGGTGCTCCGGATTTTCGATCTCACCGACGAAGAAGCCGAAATTGAGCGTCAGTGACAGAATGATAAAGAAACCGAAAACAACCTTTTCCGGATTCATGCTTGCCCCCCGAACTTATCTTGAATAGTTTTTCTTGGTCTTGCATTAAAGCACGCCTGGGGACCGGCTTGGCAGCCCGGGGTGCATCCCCCCGCGTCCGCGTGGGCCAAATCAGGTCGTTACTTTTAGTAACACTGCCGTGGTGCTAGTCTCGCCCCATGTTTCCGCCCCGTTTTCCGATCAGCAAAGAGCTTGCCGTTATCCTGGGCGCGCTGCTGTTGCTGCTGTTCGTCAGTCCGGTCGCCGACTGGTGGGCAACGCGGGGGCTGAGCTGGCTGACGCCATACGGCCTGTGGCTGTTGGTCATCCTCGGGGCCGCGCTGATGTACCGACGGGACGATTCCGATGAGCCATGAGCTGGCGACCCTTTTCGCCGCCGGCTTCTTCTACCTGCTGGTGCTGTTTCTGGTCGCCTACGCGACCGACCGGGACCTTCTGCCCGCCGGGCTGGCATCACACCCGCTGACCTACACCCTGTCGATCGGCGTTTACGCCACATCCTGGACCTACTATGGCAGCGTGGGATTCGCCGCACATAATGGCCTGCTGTTCCTTACCATCTACATCGGTGCCACCCTGGCATTCGTGCTCAGCCCGGTGCTGCTGCGGCCGATCCTCGCACTCTGCCGCGAGTACCAGCTGGCTTCACTGGCCGACCTGCTGGCATTCCGCTACCGCAGCCAGGTGGCCGGTGTCCTGGTTACCCTGTTCATGCTGCTGGGGACCCTGCCCTATATTGCGCTGCAGATCCGCGCGGTCACCGAGTCGCTGCGGGTACTGAGCAACGAGGTACCCTCCAACACCATCGCCCTCGTGTTCTGTGCCACCCTGATCCTGTTTGGGGTGCTGTTCGGTGCGCGCCACATCTCACCGCGCGAAAAACACCGTGGCCTGGTGGTCGCCATTGCCTTCGAGTCGCTGATCAAGCTGCTGGTACTTCTTCTGATCGGCGGCTATGCCCTGTTTAACGTGTTCGGCGGCCCAACAGAACTGGGCACATGGCTGCAGGAAAACCCGCAGGCGCTGGATGCCCTTTACCGCCCGGTCAATGAGAGCCCCTGGAGTGCCCTGGTATTCCTGTCGTTCGCGGCCGCTTTTCTGCTGCCGCGACAGTTCCACATGATCTTTGCGGAGAACCTCGACTCAAAGGGCCTGCGCACAGCTACCTGGGCGTTCCCGGCCTTCCTGCTGCTGCTCAATATCTCGCTCCCGGTAATCCTGTGGGCCGGGCAGCGCCTTGAACTGGGCATCAACCCCGACTACTTCGTACTCGGCATCACCGTGGCCGACGGCCCGTCCTGGCTGTCGCTGCTGGCCTTCATCGGCGGCCTGTCCGCGGCCAGCGCCATGGTCATCGTCACCAGCATTGCGCTGGCCTCGATGAGCCTGAACCACCTGCTGCTGCCGGCCAGCTACCCCGACCCGGCGATGAATCTGTACCGCTGGATCCTCTGGGGCAGACGTCTGCTGATCGGCCTGATCATCATGGCCGGCTATGGGTTTTACGCTGGGCTCAAGCACAACCAGGGCCTGGTGGAACTGGGCCTGATCTCATTTGTTGCGGTGGCCCAGTTCCTGCCCGGGGTGGCCGGACTGCTGTATTGGCGACGCGCCACACGTGCGGGCTTCATATCCGGCCTGCTCGGTGGGATCTGCGTCTGGTCGGTGCTGCTGCTGACCCCTTTGCTGTACGGCTCCGGCATCCTGATCACCGATATGGGCGTGCCGCAGCTGGTCGCCACCAGCGGCATGAACAAATGGGCCTTCGCCACTTTTGCCACCCTGACGGTCAACGGCGGCCTGTTCGTGCTGGTCTCGCTGATCACGCGGCAGTCCCCGGGTGAACTGGAGGCCGCGCGGGCCTGCTGTGCCGATTCCCTGGTGCCGCTGGCAGGCGTGGTGGCGGCGGGTTCGCCGGCCGAGTTCCGTGCAGGCCTGGCGGAAACCCTCGGCAAGGAGATGGCCGACCGGGAGGTCGACCAGGCGTTGAACGACCTGAATATGCGTTCGAACGAACGCCGCAGCACCGAACTGCGCCGTCTGCGTGAACGTATCGAACGCAACCTGTCCGGCCTGCTCGGCCCCCAGCTGGCCCACATCATCATCAACCGCAGGCTGGAACTGGACCCGGAGGCAAAGATCGCGCTGGCGGACTCGATGCGCTATGTCGAGGAGCGCCTGGAGACCTCACGCTCGCAACTGCAGGGCCTGGGTGTCGAGCTCGACAATCTGCGCCGGCTGCACCGCCAGATCCTGCAGGATCTGCCGCTCGGTGTCTGCGCCACCGACAACCAGGGCAAGATCGTATTGTGGAATCTAGCCTTGGAGATCATGACCGGGGTCGAAGCCGAACAACTGATCGGTACCGTGCTCAACAAACTGCCACGACCCTGGGACGGACTGCTGGCGGGCTTCGCTCGCACCTCGGAGGACCACAGCTACCGAATGGAATTGCCGGTGGCCGGACGGCCTCGCTGGTACAACCTGCACAAGGCGGCCTACGCGGACCCCGTGATCGAAGGCGCCGGCCCGTCGCGGCCCGGCATGGTCATGTTGATCGAGGACCTGACCGACCTCGGCAACCTCGAGGCCGAGCTGGCCCACAACGACCGCTTGGCCTCGGTAGGCCGACTCGCCGCCGGGGTTGCGCACGAGATCGGCAACCCGGTCACCGGGATCGCCTCGCTGGCGCAGAACCTGCGCCATGAAGACGACCCTGAGGTCACCCGCCAGAGCATCGAGGAGATCATCGAACAGACCCGACGCATCTCCGGCATACTGGGCACGCTCAAGAGTTTCAGTCGCGGCAGCCGTCACCTGCAGCAGCGCGAGACCTTCGCGCTCAGCGAGGCCGTGGACCAGGCCGTGCACCTGCTGCAACTGACCCACAGGCACGACGGCATCCGGTTCGAGGCCAGCTGTCCGGAACACATCGTCATGACTGGCAACCACCAGCAGCTGTCACAGGTACTGGTCAACCTGCTGAGTAATGCCGCCGACGCCTCGCAACCCGGCGACCGGGTCGACCTGCTCGCACGTGCCAGTGACGGCAAAGCGATCGTCGAGGTCATGGACCAGGGACAGGGCATACCCGATGAACTCCAGGAGTCCATCTTCGAGCCCTTTTACACGACCAAGCCCACGGGTCAGGGCACGGGTCTTGGCCTGTCGCTGGCCTACAAGATCATCGAAGACCACAACGGCACCCTGACGATTGATTCGCAGGCCGGCCTGGGCACGCGCGTCATCCTGACCCTGCCCCTGAACGAGACAGAGCAGCCCTATGAACCACCTGTTGATCATTGAAGACGAACCGGTAATACGCGTCGCCCTGCGGCGCCTGCTCGAACGGCACGGCCATCAGGTCACCGAGGCCGAATCGGTGGAGGCGGCCGAAGCCGCCGACAGCCTCGGTGATTTCAGCCTGATCATCACCGACCTGCGCCTGCCCGGCAGACCGGGAAACACCGTACTGGAACTCGCGCCCGACGTACCCGTGATCATCATGACCAGCTTCGCCAGCGTCGCCTCGGCGGTCGATGCCATGAAGAGCGGCGCAGCCGACTACATATCCAAACCCTTCGATCACGATGAAATGGTGATGCTGGTCGACAAGGTGTTGCGTGAGAAACAGAAAGAGCGCCGCACGGCCGCCCTGCAGACCGATGTCGATCAGGCGTTTCCGGTGGCCGGAATGATCGGCAGGAGCCGCGCCATGGGCGAAGTCTGCGGCCGTATCCAGAAGGTCGCACCCACGGAGGCAACTGTACTGATCGTGGGCGAATCAGGTACCGGCAAAGAACTGGTCGCACGCGCGTTGCACAAGCAAAGCAAGCGCTGTGACGCCCCCTTCGTCGCCTTCAATTGCGCCGCAGTGCCCGAACAGTCGATCGAGGTCGAGCTGTTCGGCCAGCATCAGCCGGACCAGTTCCGCCCGGGGCTCATCCAGAGCGCCGAAGGCGGCACCCTGTTCCTGGATGAGATCGGAGAGCTGCCGACCGCGGCACAGGCGCGCCTTCTGCGCGTCCTGCAGGGCGGCGGGCGCGACCCCGATCAGGCGGGTGAGGCGGCACCCGATGTACGCATACTGGCCGCGACCCACCGCGACCTGCGCAAGCTGGTGCAGGAAAACGCGTTTCGCAGCGACCTTTACTTTCGCCTGCGGGTGGTGGAACTGGCCCTGCCGCCACTGCGCGATCGCGACGACGATGTGATCGAACTCGCGGTGTTCCTGCTCGACAAGGCCCGCAAACAGCTCGCCCGCGGGCCGCTGAACCTCAGCCGCGAGGCGCTGGACGCGATCCGACGCTATCATTGGCCGGGCAATGTGCGTGAACTGTCCAACGCGATCGAACGTGCCGTCATCCTTTGCGAGGGTGAGGTGATCACCCCCGACCTGCTGGCGATCGACCACCGGGTGACCAGTGCAAGTACCGCCGCCGACCTGAACGACAAACTGTCGCTGGAAGAGTACTTTCGGGTTTTCGTGCTCGAGCATCAGGACCAGATGACCGAGACGGAACTGGCTCATGCCCTGGGAATCAGCCGCAAGACGCTTTGGGAACGCCGCCAGCGTTTCGGCCTGCCGCGCAGCAAAAAGCGGGGGTGACGTCATCCATCGCCCTCGCGACGGCAACTAAATTTGACCCTTTACCCGGGGAAACACCATTGTTACCTTTGGTAACATACTCCCCCCTGAAACGTTACGCATCCACCCATAACAGCGTTTGTGCGACGCACCATTCGGCTTTTTAAGTCTCTGTTTTTCTTTGACAATTACCGACGCCTACCCGGAGAATCCCGGCATCTGGCAACCTGCGTTAAGAACAGGTAACACCCCGGGGCCGCTACCCCAACAACAACCGAACGGAATCGTGCAACAAGGCTTGAGAGCCAAGGGTAAGCGGGCGACGCCAGAGCCGGGAACAGGTGTTTGAGAAAACATAAATCAAGCGTTCACAATCACAACCGCGGAGTGATCGAGCTATGGATACAAAAGCTGCGCAGTATTGGAAGGCGAACCTTCGCCTCCTCGTAAGTCTGCTCGTGATCTGGTTTGTCGTCTCGTACGGCTTCGGGATCATTCTCGCCGACGCACTCAATGCCATCCGAATCGGTGGCGTTGGTCTCGGCTTCTGGTTCGCCCAACAAGGATCTATTTACGTCTTTATTGTGCTGATCTTCTTTTACGCTGCACGCATGAACGCGCTTGATCGCGAGTTCGACCTGCACGAAGACTAAGAGGCAAAATTAAATGGATCTGAATACAATTACATATCTTGTCGTTGGCGCGACCTTCGCGCTGTACATCGGCATTGCCATCTGGGCCCGGGCCAGCACCACCGGCGAATTCTATGTTGCCGGCAAGGGCATCCACCCGGTCGCCAACGGTATGGCCACCGCCGCTGACTGGATGTCTGCCGCATCCTTCATCTCGATGGCCGGCCTGATCGCCTATAACGGCTACGGCGCCTCGGTCTTCCTGATGGGTTGGACCGGTGGTTACGTGCTGCTGGCACTGTTGCTTGCACCTTACCTGCGTAAGTTCGGCAAGTTCACCGTACCGGAGTTCATCGGTGAGCGATTCTATTCGCAGACCGCAAGACTGGTTGCCGTTATCTGCCTGATTCTGGCCTCGGTTACCTACGTAATCGGCCAGATGAAGGGCATCGGTGTGGCCTTCTCGCGCTTCCTCGAAACCAGCTACGAAGCGGGTCTGTACATTGGTATGGGCATCGTGTTCGTGTACGCCGTACTCGGCGGCATGAAAGGTATCACCTATACCCAGATCGCCCAGTACTGTGTACTGATAACCGCCTACACCCTCCCTGCCGTGTTCATCTCCCTGAACCTGACCGGCAATCCTGTCCCGCAGCTGGGCCTGGTCGGCTCGATGGCGGACGGTTCTGGTCTGAGCATGATGGAAAAGCTGGACCAGGTAGTCACCGACCTCGGCTTCGCACAATACTCGACACAGGTGATGGGCTCGAAGTTCAATATGTTCGTGTATACGCTGTCGCTGATGATCGGTACTGCGGGTCTACCGCACGTCATCATCCGCTTCTTCACCGTTCCGAAGGTGAAGGACGCCCGTAGTTCTGCGGGCTGGGCTCTGGTCTTCATCGCGATCCTGTACACCACGGCCCCGGCTGTCGGTTCCATGGCCCGCCTTAACCTGCAAACGACCATCCAGACAGGTCCGGTGGGTGAAGAAACCGGTAACCTCGAGTACGCCAAGGTTCCCGCCTGGTTCAAGAAGTGGGAAGCAACCGGCCTGCTGACGTACGAAGACAAGAACAACGACGGCCGCATCCAGTACTACAATGACAAGAACCCCGAGTTTGCCAAGAAAGCCGAGGGCTTCGGTTGGAAGGGCAGCGAGATGACGGTAGACCGCGACATCATGGTTCTTGCGAACCCGGAGATCGCCGGCCTGCCTAACTGGGTCATCGCGATCGTGGTTGCCGGTGGTCTGGCTGCCGCACTGTCGACCGCTGCCGGCCTGCTGCTGGCGATAGCCTCGGCGGTGTCGCATGACGTCATCAAGGGCATGATCAACCCCAACATCTCGGAGAAGAGCGAGCTTCTGGCCTCGCGTATCTCCATGGCGGGTGCGATCTTCCTGGCCGGGTACCTTGGCCTGCACCCACCGGATTTTGCCGCGGGTACCGTGGCTATCGCGTTCGGTCTGGCTGCCAGCTCGATCTTCCCGGTGCTGATGATGGGCATCTTCAACAAGAAGGTGAACCGGGCCGGTGCTATCTGGGGCATGATCTCGGGTATCAGCGTCACCATGCTGTACGTGTTCCAGCACAAGGGCATCTTCTTCGTCCCGGGTACTTCATTCCTGGGTGATATGGGCCCGAACTGGTTCTTCGGCATCTCGCCGAACGCGTTTGGTGCCGTCGGTGCTGTCGTCAACTTCGCTGTGGCCATCCTGGTGTCGAAAGTCACCGCTGAGCCGCCGGAGCACATCCAGCACCTGGTTGAGGACATCCGCGTACCTAAGGGTGCCGCCGCTGCCACCGACCATTAAGCAATAAGAACCCCTGTAGAAGGTTTGGCCCCGCCTCAGAGAGGCGGGGCCTTTTTGTTTCAGTCGTTTTTTCGCGTCGATGCTGATCTCAGACAGAATTCTGTCACCATGCAAACAACGGCATTTGTTAAGCTAACGGGCTGACGATCCCACACCTGACCAGGCACCCCTACGATGGAAGTCGAACTGATCGAGATCCGACAGTTTCTAGAAAAACGCAATCCTTTCAATCACTTGGGGCAGGAACTGCTCGATGAGCTGCCAAAAGACGTCGAGATCCGCTATCTGCGACGTGGTGCCGATTTCCCGCCGCTGCCCAATTTCGTCTATATCGTGCGCAGCGGCGCAATCGAGATCTTCGACAAGCAAGGTGAGCTGTGCGAGAAGCTCGGTGAAGGCGATGTCTACAGCGTCACCTGCCAACTGGTGAACCTGTCCGAGTGTGAGCGCGGCAAGTCCACCGAAGACACCCTGCTTTACATGCTGCACTGTGACCGGCTCAAGGAGCTGTGCCTTGAATCGAGGTCGTTCGGCGAACATTTTTCGGCCACCGTCAAAGAGCGGCTGAGGGCGGCGGTCAATTCGACGCAGGAATCGGCCGACCCCACGGTGGCGGCCATGATGGTCTCGGTCGGCAGCCTGATTCGCAAACAACCGATAACCATAGACTCGGGCATGACCATCCGCGAAACCGCGGCCATGATGAGCAATAAGAATGTCTCGTCTGTCATGGTGATGCGCGACGATCGCCTGATCGGCCTGGTAACGGACCGCGACCTGCGCAAGCGTTGTGTCGCCGTCGGCCTGAACGGCAGCGAGCCCATCGACCAGATTATGACCGTCGATCCGAAGGTCATCACCGCCAGTACCCTGACAGCTCAGGCGTTGATGACCATGACGCGCATGCACGTGCATCATCTGCCCGTAACCAGGAACGGCAAACTCGTCGGCATGATTACCGCAACCGATCTGGCCAATCATCAGAGCGCCAACTCGGCCTACCTGGCCGCCGATCTGCGCAAGGCAAAATCGGTACCGGACCTGGTCGAAGTGAGCAAGCGCCTGCCCACGCTGCACCTGCATCTGGCAAATGCCAGTGTCACCGCGCGTCATATCGGCGAGGCGGTCTCCTGCCTGACAGATTCGATCACCGCGCGCCTACTGGAGATGGCAGAGGACGAGTTCGGCAAACCACCCGTGCCCTATGTCTGGATGGCCGGCGGTTCCCAGGCCAGGCATGAGCAGAGTTCGCATTCAGACCAGGACAACGCCCTGCTGCTGTCCGATGAATTCAGGCCGGAACACGACGGGTATTTCGCCAGGCTCGCACAGTTCGTCAGTGACGGGCTCAACGAATGTGGCTTCGTCTACTGCCCCGGTAATGCCATGGCCACCAACCCGGAATGGCGCCAACCGCTCAAGGTGTGGCAACAGTACTTCACCCGCTGGATAGAAAGCCCGACCCCGATGTCAATGATGCTGTCGAGCATCTTTTTCGACCTGCGCCCGGTCACCGGCTCGGACGAGTTGTTCACGCCGCTGCAAAAGATGATTCTGGAGAAATCCCAGGTCAACCGCATTTTTCTCGCTCACATGATGGCCAATGCGATGAAACACCGGCCCCCGCTGGGATTCTTTCGGCAGTTCGTCCTGGAACGCGGTGGGGAGCACGATGAAACGCTGGACCTGAAGCACCGTGGCATCGTGCCCATCACCGATATCGCCCGGGTGCTGGCTCTCTCACTGGGCAGAGAGCCGGTCAACACCGTCGAGCGCCTGCACGCCTGTGCCGGAACCAATGCGCTGTCGGGCGATATGGCGGAAAACCTCGTGGATGCGCTGGAATTCATCGCTACGCTGCGAATTCAGCACCAGGCCAACCAGATCAGGCGCAACAGACCGCCAGACAACTACGTGCCACCGGCCGACCTCTCGGAACTCGAGCGCGAACACCTCAAGCACGCATTCAAGGTCATCCAGACCATGCAGGAATCCATGGTCAAGCGTTTCGGCGCCGACAAGCTGGGTTAAAGGCCGTGTTCACGAAATTCCTGGGAAGGGAACATCAACGCAAGAAGGCGCTGGCCAAAGCGGCACCCGGACCGCTTGCGGACTATCTTGCGACACCCTTTCCACACAAGCACAGCAATTGCCGCGACCTCGAGATCGTTGCCATCGATCTGGAGACCACCGGACTGGATCCGAGCAAGGACGAGATTCTGAGCATCGGCTTGGTCAACATCGACCGCTGGAACATAAAGCTCAGCACCTCCTGGCACAGCATCGTGCGCATCGACAAGGACATCCCGGGCGAGACCGCGGTCATTCACCATATTACCGATGACCAGTCGGCGGCCGGGGCACCGCTGGAGGAGTTGCTCCCCGAGGTACTGAAGCGCCTGGCCGGGCGCGCGATGCTGGTTCACTATTCGCCGATCGAACAGAATTTCATCAGCGCGGCCTGTCAAAAGCTCTATGGGGCACCTTTCGTGGCCCCCATCATCGACACCCTGGAGATCGCACAACGCGCCTTCCAGCGCCGCAATCACACCATACAGCCCGGGGACCTGCGCCTGTTCAATCTCAGGCCCAGGTACAATCTGCCCCAGTACAAAGCCCACAATGCGCTCAGCGACGCCCTGGCGACCGCGGAGGTGTTTATTGCGCTGGCCGACAACCAGTACCCTACGGCACCCTGCCCTTTGCGTGAGTTTCTCAGCAACCGCTAATCGAACGAGACCCAATGGCCGAAAAAAAACCAAATCTGCACAAGACCCTGCTGATCCTGCTCCTGGTCTTCATCCCGCCGTATTGGCTGATCTTCACCGATGAAGGCATGCGCACATCCGATACCGCGTTGCTGTGGCTGCTGGGGCAAGACGAAATCAAGTTCAACGTGCGCGAACTCGACAGCAGCTTTACGCGTCAGGACATAGAGAAGGTATTCAGCGAGAACGAATGGGTTTGTGGCGAAAAGGACACCCCCTTCGGCAACAGCGTCTGCGCGACCAAGATCGGAACCTTCAACGGTATTCCCTCACGCCTGCTGACCATCTTTTTCCGCGATGAAAACATCAACGCCTTCAAGCTGATCTACCGTGACCAGTACCACGAGCAGTTCATCGGCTATTTCATCGAGCAACTCGGCCAGCCCGACAATGTCGAGTCTGCGGTCGCCGACGGCCCCAACGCCGATGAGGTTCTGGAGTGGGATCTCAATAAAGGCGTGCTGCTGATGAGCAAGGAGCTTGCAGACAGCGACGAGCCATCGTTGCTGTGGCTGGCAGCCAGGCCCGGGACACCGTGAATTCGACCCGGTAGCGCTCTTCGAATGCCCGCTCAGGCAGGTGCAAAAGTGATCCTGACCCCCAGGCCTTTGCCGTTCAGTCCTTCACCAAGCACTATCCGGCCACAGTCATTGCGCAGGACCATCAGATTCGGCAGGAAATGTTCGATCCGGGCACCGTAGGCAACCAGAAACGCCTCGCGCACGAAGGCCTCCGCCTCGGCACGCTCCGCTGCAAGGGGTCCCTCGAGCTGCACCAGGGTCGGCACATCCATCATTCGTCTGCGTCTGTTCATCTCAGTCATTGCCGGCAAACCTTCTCGTTCGGTATGCGTGCAGATTCTGAGTGACAGTACTTAAGAGATCCTTAAGGCAGGAGAATGGACCGGCACGCCGATTGGGGGAGGATCGGTGCGAAAACGGGGCGTCGCATGATCAGCTGAGCTGCCTGACGCTGTAACGTCCGGGAATACCACGCTCGCGCACAATATCGAGCATGCGCACGCGAAAGCTGCCTTGCACTGTATCCGCAAAATACAGCTTGAGCGCCTCGGTAACGGTCGGAAAGGCCATCTGCTCCCAGGGGATATCCCGCTCGCCCATCAAACGGACCTCCAGGCTTTCGTCGCCCGCGGAAAAATCCAGGTCCAGCAGACGGCCCCTGAACAGCATGTACACCTGGTTGATATGCGGCAGGTTCACTGTCACGTACAGATCATCGATCGCAACCCGCGCATTGGCCTCTTCCAGGGTCTCGCGCATGGCGCCCTGGTAGGTGGTCTCGCCGTTCTCCATGAAGCCGGCCGGCACCGTCCAAAGGCCGTAGCGCGGTTCGATCGCACGCCGGCACATCAGGATCTTGTCATCCCAGTGCGCGATACAACCGGCCACGACTTTGGGATTGTGGTAATGAATGGTGCTGCACTGGTCGCAGATATGCCGCGGCCGGTTGTCCCCGGCGGGAATCCCGACACGCAACTCACTGCCACACAGACTGCAGTACTTCATGGTCCACCTTTCAAGATTTTGCGCATCATAACAGCCCACCGGGTGGCCGGATTCTTTAACCACGGCATCCATACGGTATCAGTTCGACGAGGCGGTCATCGTCGAACCGAATCTTGATCTGGTCGCAATAACGTACATCGACACGCACCCGCAGTGTGTTCGGATCCACTACCTCGAGGGTCGCGGAATTGCCGCGCAGGTGTTCGGTGCGGGTGCGCAATACGGTGTACGCGGTACCTTTTACTGGCGGCAGGTAAAGCAGGTAGTCGAGGCCCGGGCGCACGTGGAAGCGCTGCCTGCGTGCAGTTGCCGTCAACAAGGGCTCGCCGACGCCCTGGGTCTGAAACCGCCATTCAAACTGCCGATCCCGGCCGTCCAGCCGCACATCGACCAGTGCGAGATAGGTCGCGCCCCAGTCGAGACGCTGCAGAGGAAACAGGGCGAATTCATGTGTCCCCAACAGCTGATTGGGATCGCTTGCGTGGTCGAGCAATCGAACCTGCTCGACCTCTTTACGCTCCTCGCCATCGAGCCTGAACAGCCTGAAGCCCTGCATGCTGACGGTCGCAGAGGCTGCCCGGTTGAACTGGATCGTCAGCGGGAAACCGGAAACCTCCAGATCCGGCAGAGGGTCCGGTTCCTCGACAAAGAACGCCGGTGGGACATCCCCAGCGCCAGGTGCCGGCCATAGGACCACTTCGGGCAGGTCTCTCTGTCTGGCCGCATCCAGGTCATCCAGGTATTCGACCCGGATATCGGTATCATCTGCGCAGGGCCTTCTGTAGCGCCCCGAGTCCTGGTAAAGGGCGCTGGCCGGCAACGCCCCGCACTCGGCCTCGAACCACTCGGCATACACCCGGATGGGACCCTCGCAGATCTCGTAGTAGCTGCCGCTGGCATTGTAGGCTGCGTCTGGAGGCGGGCTTTCACACAACCCGTTGAACCAGTCCGCGTCCACCCGGGTACTGTTTTCACAAGGCTTGTAGTAACGCCCGTGACCGCGAAACCGGGCCTCGGGCGGCGGCTGTTCGCATACGGCGGTCATGAATGCCGCATCCAGCAGCACGCCATTGGGACAACTGACCGGGTGCGATGACCGGAACCTGGCCTGCTCCGGCAGGTCCGCGCACAAGCTCTCGTAGTACTCGCGACGCATCGGCTGGCCCAGACAGTCCACCGGGGTGCGAAACCGGGCTGCAGCAGGTGGCGACCGGCAAAGCTCGCCGAGATCCTCACGCCCGAGCAAGAACACCCTTGACCGCTCACCGACCGCCACCCCCAGGCTGTCGGCCTCAAAGTCCAGAAAGGTCAGCCGATGATAGATCGCGCTCATCAATCCGATCATGGCCGATTCCGCATCGGAATAACCCATGCTGACGTTTTCCAATACCTCACGATGCGGATAACCGGCAGCCAGCGCCCTGGCCGCGGGTGTTTCGCCGCTGAAACCCGCATTGCCCGACTCCTGGCTGTGTGCTGACAGCCCCTGCCCGGTCTTGCCCGGCTCGCGATGAAGGTCTAGATAGCGCGCATGCGCTTCAGCCGCCGCGCTGAGCACCCGATCCTGAACCAGCACCGAAAGGGAAGGGCGTTGCTGAGCCTACCAAAGGCACAACAAAGGGTGGAAAAGGAAAAGGCATGTACAAAGGTATGAACATGATGGCCATCAAATCTGCCAAAGTCAAAGTAGCCAAGGCCAAGGGAGGTGCAGCCGAATCAACCAAAG
>CAZCDY010000030.1:5351-14049 GCA_964497145.1 uncultured Gammaproteobacteria bacterium | reverse complement strand
CGCCGCGCTGAGCACCCGGTCCTGAACCAGCACTGGCAACCCGGCGAGTTCCCGCAGGCGATTGACCAGCCCGAAGTCGGCATCCGCATACGAAGGCTCGACGATACAAAAGAGGAAAATCAGAATGCAGCGGAGAAGGTTTCGCACGAATCCGGTCCGGGTAAGGCTCCTGGCAGCAGAATATGCCGTATCCGAGGCCTCCCGGATAGCGCCGCCCAGGCCCGCCAACCACTTTCACGGCACAGGCAAAATGTAATAATTCGATGCGATGATACGTCGCCAAAGTATATCCCGCATGAGCAAATCGCAGTTGAATCCAGAGACCCCCGATACCGTCGCCGCAGTCGACCTCGGCTCCAACAGTTTTCACATGATCGTGGCCAAGCGCGAGAACGAGCAACTGGTCGTACTCGACCGCCTGCGCGACGCGGTTCGCCTTGGCGGCGGACTCATGTCCGACAAAAGCCTGAACGACGACGCCCGGGCACGAGCGCTAGACAGCCTCTCGAAGATGGGCCAAAGACTGCATGCCCTGCCGCACAATGCGGTGCGCGCGGTAGGTACCAACACCATGCGGCAGATTCGCGACGACGGCGCCTTTCTGCGCGCGGCGGAACAGGCACTCGGGCACCCGATCGAGATCATCGGCGGTCGCGAAGAGGCGCGCCTGGTCTACCTCGGGGTGGCACATGGACTCGCTGCCGGTGAAGGGACCCGGCTGGTGGTCGATATCGGTGGCGGCAGCACCGAGGTGATCCTGGGCGAGGGGCTCGAGGCACGAGAGCGTGAGAGCCTGTTCATGGGTTGCGTCAGCATGAGCAAACGCTTTTTCGCCGACGGCAAAATCAGTCGCGAGGCGATGGAACGGGCAGTATTGGCCGGCCGTGTCGAACTGCGACCGGTGAGCCGCATGTTTGATGCCGGACACTGGCAGACCGCCGTAGGCAGCTCCGGGACCATCAGGGCGATCGAGCGTGTGGTGATTGCAAATGATTGGAGCGACGACGGGATTAACAGAACGTCGCTCAAAAAGCTGCGTCGCGCCCTGATCGCCGCCGGCCATGCGGATAAGATCCGGCTGGCAGGACTGTCCGACGATCGGCGGCCGGTCTTCGCCGGGGGCGTGGCGGTACTGAGCGCCGTGTTCAAGGCGCTGGATATCAAGCGCATGCAGGTGTCCGACCTCGCCCTGCGCGAGGGCCTGCTGTATGAACTGGTCGGCCATATCCGGCACATCGATATCCGCGACTCCACCGTCCAGGCACTGATACAACGTTTCGGCGTGGACAATAAACAGGCCCGCCGGGTTGAAAGTACGGCGAACAGCCTGTTGCAGCAGGTGGCAACGGGCTGGGAACTCGATGAGCCCCAGCATGTACAGATGCTCAACTGGGCCTGCCGAATGCATGAAATCGGACTGACAGTGTCGCACAGCAGCTTCCACAAGCATGGCGCCTACATCCTGGCGAATGCAGACATGCCGGGGTTCTCACGCCAGCAGCAGACCCTCCTGGGTACGCTGGTGCGGGTGCATCGGCGCAAATTTGTCGACAGCGAATTTGACATGCTGCCGGCGCGGGATCGTGAACCCGCCAGGCGCCTGGCCGTTTTGTTGCGCCTGGCTGCGTTGGTGCACCGTGGCCGCTCCGGCAGTCACAAACCACCGATGAAAGTCACTGCCGAAGGCAACGAGATCCGCATCCAGTTCGCGGAAGTATGGCTGTCGGAGCACCCGCTCACCGAGGCCGAGATTGCGCGCGAGTCCGAATACCTGTCGTCCGCAGGATTCACCCTGCAATATGCCTAGGATATTGTCGCGCGATAAGTAGCAAACTCCGCCTGCATTCAGAGGTAGAGGCGGAATTGCAGATGAACGACACGACAGAGGCATTGCTCGGGTTCGAGCTCGCGGGCGACGATGACGGCGGCAAGGGCAAGCCCCTGGAACGCACCAACAGCCGGGTGATGAGCGCCATGGCCTTCAGCCTGCAATGGGAGAGCGAACACGCCCGCCATTGCGACCAGCTGATTGCACCCAAGCTCAATTTGTGGCGCGACATCCTGCCCTTCGAGCTGGAGCCGGACCTGATGGACAAACCGGTCAATCATGTCGCCAGTCGTCGCTTCGACCCAGGGCAGCTGATCGTGCCCTACCAATCCGATCTATGCTTCAACCTCAGTCAGCGCGCCTTTCACCGCGATCTGCGCAGGAACAACCACATCGAACCGCGTAGCGGCCGTTTCTACCCTCGCGCCTTCATCGGCGGGTCACGCGGCATCTTTCCCGAGGAGATCCTGCCGTTTCGCATCTGCAGGGTCAGCGAAGACATGCTCTGTTGCGATCTCAACAATCCACTGGCCGACAAGGTACTGGACCTCCAGGTCCGCATCCTGGACATCTGGGAGGCACGCGAAGAGCACGGCGGCAGCTGCAACGACGTCGCCGAGATGATTACGGCCAACGGCCCCGGCATGCAGGCGCGCTGGCGCGGCGAGCCCACCGATTTCTGGCAGGACATCCCGTTCTCGCGCATGGCCGGGGAACCGGATGCCGGATTCTATGCCATGCCGCGGATGGTCTCGCATATCGACAAGACAGCGGCAGCGCAGATCGGCAAACTCTACCGCCGTCTGCTGCCCGAGGGTGGTCGCGTGCTTGACCTGATGGCCAGTTGGGAATCACATCTGACTGCGGAGCACGGCCTGTCTGAGATCGTTGGTCTGGGGATGAATGCCGAAGAGCTGGGCGCCAACCCCCTGTTCAGTTCGCACCGGGTGCACGATCTCAACCTGAAACCCAAACTGCCCTATGCCGATGGCGAGTTCGATAGCGTGATCTGCAGCCTGTCGGTGGAGTACCTGGTCAAGCCGTTCGAGGTATTCGCCGAGGTAGCGCGGGTGCTGCGCCCCGGCGGCAGATTCATCGTCACCTTCTCGAACCGCTGGTTCCCGCCCAAGGTCATCAATGCCTGGGAAAACATGCACGAGTTCGAGCGCCCCGGCCTGGTACTGGAATATTTCCTTCGTGGCGGCCTGTTCGGCGAACTGGAGACCTGGTCCATGCGTGGCCTGCCACGCCCGAGCGACGACAAATATGCCGACCGCCGGACCGATAGCGACCCGGTTTACGCGGTCTGGGGCAACAAGGCGTGAATCCGCGGGGCATCGACAGCCTCGCCTGGATGCAGCAGCTGGCCGGCCGGATCGACCAGTTGCAACAGCGTGCTGAGATAGAGGCGGCACTGGATGATGTCGAGTATCTGATGGAGGCGCTTGACCCCGAGTTGCAGGAACCCGCCTACCAACTGGCCGAAGTGTTGCGTAGCAGGCTGGAGCAGGCCGACGCGTGAGCGCAGCTACGGATAACACGCGCCATTTTGCCGTGCGCCGGGTCAATCCGTTTGAAGGCGTACTGCAGGTCGTCGAGACTGCCGGTGCCCGGGCCTACAGTCCGAATGGGCACACCTGGCAGATACAGGTCATTGCACAGCGTCCCGATCACACCTGGCGCAGTTTCAGTGATATTGCGCCGGTCGAACAGTATTTCAACTTCGGCCTGTGGGATGTTGAAGGAGGATTGCACAGGATTCCCGCCAACCCGGTGATGGATATCGGCGCGATGACCGAGGCGGCCGACAGGCTTGCCGCGGCGCTTAAATCCCTGCTGCAGGCACTACCGTTCAGGCTGATCGACGATTACGAGTGCTGGTCTACAGACTATCAGGGCAATCCTGTCGCCCTGCTGGCGACCACCGAGGAGCCTGCCGTGATGTCTGATATGCGCCCGGGACGCTGGCAGGCAACGCGGCTGGCCGACCACGGATTCGTATCGCCTTCCCTGGTGGCGCGCGGGATACCGCCCAGAGGCGAGCTGGGTCCGCGGCAACACGCCGAACAGCTCGAGCGCCAGGTACGCCAACTCGGTCAGCACAAGACCTGGTTCCGCCGCCTGGCCGATGGCGGGGCCGAACGCCTCGGGCCAGCGGACGAGAGACAGGTCCCGGTCGCGGAGGGTTTCCCCACGCTTGGGCTCAAGACCGATTGGCAAGACGAACAGAAACGGGAACTCGTCAACGACTACCTTGCCTGGCGGTCACCGCAGCTGCTGACGCTGCAGGGTATCGACGATGAACAGCGCAGCTGGCTGGAGCCACAGGCATGCCGCCAGGCGGTTGAACTCGCAGCCGCTTACCGATTGATTCCGCGCATCCTGGACCCGAACAGGATCGAGGCTGCGCGGGTCGAGGCGAGGCTGCGCCGTGCCGCGCGTTGATCACGCCCAGCCGCCCCGGCGCCATTGAGACTGCCTTCACGGTGCCGGGACAAGCCGGGCGGAAACAGCCGCCCGGCCCGTCGATTATCGGTTCTTGAGCAGTTGCACCGCCTCGCGCATCAGGCTTTCGATATTGGCCAGGCGTTGCTCCATGGCCTGCATATGCTGTTTCTTCGCGGCCATCATCTCCTTCTTCATGCCTTTCATCGGCATGCCGCCCTTGCCGTGCATCCCATGTTGACCATGCATTTCGGCACAAGACATACGCGGGCCACCGCTTGCCGCCGGTGCGTTGGCCGCCGGGGCATCCGGTACAGCCTGCGGCATGTTGCCGGGCGCACCCATCATCGGCCTGCCGGCCCGGTTGGCCTGCATCATCTCCATGCGCTGCTGATGCATCTCCTGCATGCGCTGCATCATCTCCGGGTTCATCATGCCACCGCGCGGCCCCATCATCGGCCTGCCGGCGCGATTGGCCTGCATCATCTCCATCCGCTGCTGCCGCATCTCTTCCATGCGCTGCATCATCTCGTCTGGCGTCATGGGCCCGACCGGGGCTGTCGTCCCGGCCTGGTCGCCCGCGGTAGCCTCCGGGCCAATGACTTCGGCCGTCGCACCGACCGAAACCGACGCCGCCATAATCGCTGCGATAACCAGATATCTTGTCTTCATGCTCTCCCCTCCGGGATGATTGCTTGGAACGCCTTTGCTGACCGGCGGCCGTCAGGCCCCGTCAACACCCTTTTCATCCGCCCATGTTAACGCCACGAGCATCCGTTGACAGCCCGCAGAAAGCCGGACGCCGGCGATCGGTTTGGGGCTTGGCAGCAACAGTATGCAGGCCGGCGCGACCGCCGATTCTGATTTCGGTCACAGAGGAGGCGTAAAGTGGCACCGGGCGAGCGCGTATCAAACCCCTGGCGTGGATGCCCGTCGGTGTGCCCACCACCCTGTTGGGACGGCTGCTGGCCAGCGGTTTCTATTCAACCTTGTTGGACTTTTTTTGCCGCCTGAACAAGCAACCGCAAGACCCACCGCCAAACAGGCCCACTGAGCAACCCACCCGGTTGCTGGTAAACTCAGGCGGGCGAATTCCCTGCCAATCCGTGGCCCGATTTTCGTGCCGACAGGCATTACACTATCGTTTTATCAATTCGGGTCGCGCGGCCCGACCGACTGGAAGCCAGAGCATTGAGTGAGCCAGACCTGCAAACCTTCCGCCACGACCAGGCGCCCCAGACGGGCGTGCTGATGCTGAACCTCGGCACCCCGGATGCCTCGGACCGTGCCTCTGTCCGGCGTTACCTGAAAGAATTCCTGTGGGATCCGCGCGTCGTCGAGATGGCGCGACCGATCTGGTGGTTGGTGCTCAACGGGGTCATCCTGAACACGCGTCCCGGCCGTTCGGCCAAGGCCTACCAGAAGGTCTGGACCGACCAGGGCTCGCCCTTGCTGCTTATCTCGCAGAAACAGCGTGCGGCACTGGCTCAGCTGCTCGCGCAGCGATTCGGCTCCGAGGTGCCGGTGGCTCTCGGCATGCGCTACGGCAACCCCTCTATCCGCTCGGCACTGGAGGAACTGAGGGCCGCCGGCGCGCGCCGCATCCTGGTGCTGCCGATGTACCCGCAGTACTCCGCCACCACCACGGCCTCCACCTTCGACGCCATCGCGACCGAACTGCGCGGCTGGCGCTGGCTGCCCGAGTTGCGCTTCATCAACCACTACCACGACGATCCGGCTTACATTGCCGCCCTGGCCGGCAGTGTAAGGCAGTACCGCTCAGAGTTCGGCGATAGCGAAAAGCTCCTGATGTCTTTCCATGGCATCCCCGAGGAATACTTCCATAAGGGCGACCCCTACCATTGTGAATGCCAGAAGACCGGCCGCCTGCTCGCAGAGAGCCTGGATCTGGATGCAACCCAATGGCAACTCAGCTTCCAGTCGCGCCTCGGTCCCAAACAATGGCTGCAGCCTTACACCGACCATACCCTGCAAGCACTGGCCAGGGACGGCGTCAAGTCGGTCCAGGTGATGTGCCCGGGATTTTCAGCCGACTGCCTGGAGACCCTGGAGGAAATCGCCATGGAAAACCGCGAGGTATTCCTCCATGCCGGCGGTGAGCGTTATGAATACATCCCCTGCCTGAACGACGAGGCTGAGCACATCGCCATGCTGGCCAGCCTGGTGGAACAACACACCCAGGGCTGGGGGCCGAGCGTGGATGATCCGCAACAGGTGCTGCGGCGCGCCACCGCACTCGGCGCGAGCCGCTAGGGCCGGGCGACAGGGTGCACAAGAAATCGCATATCAGCCACGTCCTGGTCACACTGCAGTTCGCCGCGATTGTGATCATTGCCTGGCCATTCCTGGATCAGGCCGGTGACCGCTCACAGTGGCTGGCGATAAGTGCACTGGGCATCGTGGTTGGCCTGTACACCCTCGCGCACAACAAACTCGGCAACTTCGGCATCTACCCCGAGCCCATCCCGGACGGTTGCCTGGTAACCACCGGCCCCTACCAGTGGATCCGCCACCCGATGTACACCAGCCTGCTGCTGTTCATGCTGGGTATCGCCCTGTACCGCCATGCCTGGCCCAATTATCTCGGGCTGGCGCTGCTCGCGATTGCGATATTCGGAAAGATGCATCGCGAAGAGGCACATCTGCACCTGAAGTTTGAAGACTACTCCGATTATGTAAAACGTACCCGGCGCCTATTCCCCGGCGTTTACTGACTCCCCCGAGACCATGAGCAACACACCCAAGCCGACCGATATCGTACTGCACCGGAAGTCCCATTCGCTGGAGATCGCTTTCGAGGATGGCGCCCGCTTTGATCTGCCGTGTGAACTGTTACGGGTCTATTCACCCTCTGCCGAGGTGCGCGGACACTGGGGTCAGTATGCGAAACTCCAGCTCGACAAACAGGATGTGAACATCACCGAAATCAGACCGGTCGGTGCCTACGCTATCAAGATCGTCTTCGATGATGGTCATGACTCGGGCCTGTATGACTGGGGCTTTCTGTATGATCTCGGGCGCAAACAGGCCCTGCATTGGAATGACTACCTGCAACGTCTTGCAGAAGCGGGCCACAAACGCAAAGAACCGAGTCGGGGTCCTTCAGGCGATCAGGTCGAGTAGAGGCCCTGGCTGCGTCTTACGGGTTGTCTCCGCTGCCCCGCGATAGGCACTCAGCGCATTTTGCGCATGGCGGTTATCGGTTCCTTGTTCATAGCCGGATCCGGCATCACCACGCACCCGGGGACCGCCTGTTGCCATGCGCGCCTGCTCGGGTCGACGCACTTCGCGGTCATGCTGCTTGAGACCCTGGCGCTCCTGATGCTGACTTAAGGTGGCATCTTTCAGCGCTCCGGCCGGGTCGACGGGCTCGGGGGCCGGCCCCATGGCCGCACGCGACACGCCGACATTCGACAAGGCTGTCCTGCCAAACAGCGACAGATGTCCACCCGATACCACCATCGTCTCAGCCACCCCGTCAGGAAGGAGTTTCCCGAATCGCCCGCGCCCTGCGCCCAAGCCTGCTGAAAGTCTAGCGGCTGGGCGTGCCCGCTTTGGGAATCAATGGCTTGGGTTTTTGCCAAACCGCGCAGGAAACGCCGCATTCACCACGTCAGGTCATCCGGAACCTGATATTGCGCATAGGGGTCATCTGCGTCAGGTTGCTGTTCTTCCGGCAGGTCGATCACGAGACTGGGGTTGCGCTGGCGAATCTTCTCGGCGATATCCGGCGGCACGAGCTCGAACACACCGTTGAAGTTAACTATGACCAATTGGCCGGAGCTGATCTTCCTGTGGGTCTGGGGCGAGACATACAGCCGTTTGACCTTGCCCTTGTTCTCGAAATAGAACGGCTGGTCATCCTCACTTTCAGCGCGGGGATAACGGTTGTTGGTGACCAGCTGTTTGACCTGGGCGGCGATCTCGCGCTGCCTGCGCACCTCGTTGCGGCGCTCATTCAGCTCGCGGTCACGCGCGGCCTTTTCGGCCTGCTCCTGCTGACGTTGCGGATCCGCCTTCGGCGTGTCACCGCCTCTGGTGTTGCGTTGCTGACGCACCTGCGTCTTGCGTTGCTTCTTGGCCTTGGTGACCCTGTTCTTGTCGACCAGGCCGGCCTTCAGCAGTTGATCCTGTAATGAATTGCCCACGGGGCGGCACCTCTATGCCTGCGATTTACACCTACGGTGCGGAGGTTGCCCCAAGCGGGGCACCGGAATCAACCGGTGCGTGTCCGCACCAGAGTGCCGGTCGCATGATTTTTCGACGGGAAAGCCGTCACCGTGGCCCTTGAGCGGACTCTTCAGTCCATCCTGCAGCACGATGAATTCGTCTCCACCCAGAGGCCCGACACCACCACAGGAACAGGGAGCGCTGCCTCCACCGCAGACACGTCAGCATTCGTTA
>CAZCDY010000030.1:0-5341 GCA_964497145.1 uncultured Gammaproteobacteria bacterium | reverse complement strand
CAGACCCGGCGCGAACAGGAACCCCTGCATCTGGCGGCAACCATGCCGGAACAACCAGTCGAACTGAACCCTGGACTCAACGCCCTCGGCCACGAGCCCGATCCCGAGTTGTCGCGCGATCATCAAGGTCGCCTCAACCAGTATGCAGTCATAGTCATCGTCCGGGATGTCGATGACGAACGAGCGGTCGATCTTCAGACGGTCGATCGGTAGCTGTTTCAGATAGGAGAACGACGAAAAGCCGGTTCCAAAATCATCCAGAGAGACCACGACACCCAGGCCCCTCAGTCTCTCCAGCATCGCGCGGCTTTGTCCCGTGTCCTCGATCAGTACGCCTTCTGTAATCTCCAGCCCGAGATTTTGCGGGGACCAGTCATATTGCTCACACAGGCGCTTCAGCACATCCGGAAAATCGTGCTGTACCAGCTGGTGGGGCGATACGTTCACATGCACCCGGAACTCACCCACGCCATCGTCGCGCCAACGCCGGGCATCCCTCAGGGACTGCTCAAGAACCTGGTATCCAATCTGGATAACAAGGCCAGTTTTTTCGGCTGCGGCAATGAAGTCGGCAGGATAAAGCAGGCCCCTGTCCGGATGCCTCCAGCGCACAAGCGCCTCAACATTCGTGACCCTGCCATCCGGAAACAGTAGCTGTGGCTGGTAATGCACTTCGAACTGATGGTTCTCGATCGCACGTCGGAGCGCATCTCTCAGCACCAGCTGCTGTGCCACGCTGGATGACATCTCGGCGTCATAGAGGCGGAACAGGTTCGTGCCCGTTTCTTTCGCCTTGTACATGGCGGTGTCGGCATTCCTTATCAGTTCACCACCAGTGGCGCCGTCATGCGGATAAATGGCAACGCCACAACTCCAGGTGACATAGGTCTCACGATGCCCTATCCGGTAATAACGCCCCGAGCAACCGAAGAGCTGATCGACGATGGCCGCAACAGAGTTCGCATCTCCGCAGTTTTCAAGCAGGACGATGAATTCGTCACCACCCAGCCGGGCGACCGTGTCGGTGTCACGCACACTCCGGGTCAGACATTCTGCAACCTGGCTCAACAGTTGATCGCCGGCGTCGTGCCCGAAGTTGTCATTGATCGATTTGAAATTGTCCAGGTCGATAAAAGCCAGCGCCAGGTGCGATGCCGTACGCTTGGCCTGTGCCACGGCCTGGGAAACACGGTCCTCGAGCAATGAACGGTTGGGCAGACCGGTCAGCAGATCGTGAGTCGCCTGATGTTCGGCTTCCTGCTTCTTCCTAGCAAGAATACGGTTGGCGTCGGCCAGCCGGCGGATCATTACCAGGAAAAACCTCGGCATCAGCAGCAGTCCCGCCAGCAGGCCGACAAAGACACCGGGGTGGCTTGACGCCGCACCACTCAAACCATTGGCCAGCGAAAAGGACAGGATACCAACCGCAGTCGCCACGCCCAGGTAATGTGAACCAAAACGTAACCCGTTGCCTATGACGACCCAGAGATAGATCGGATAGAAGCCGAGTCCGGCGACCCCGAAACGGTAGTTTATGTAACCGGTCAGCCCGAGGTCCGTGACGATGACGATGTAGCGCCGCCAAAGATAATCATGCGGCTTCCACGATACCCAGCGGTGGTAGGCCAGGCTGACCAGCGCATAAGTCGCAGACAGCATCAGATCAAAGAACAGGTGGGGGCGACCGGGGTCCGCAGTGTAGAAACCCAGGAGCACCAGTGTAACGATGGTGACAATGACTATCCGCGCAAGGGCCTGGCCTTGTTCATGCGAGACCTGGGCATCGGCCTGGAAGAACACATGGTCGACGAGAGACTTTCCGCTCGCTTCACGCACAACATGACTGTCCAGATCCTCGTCGGCCTCTGCCATAAAAACACTCCCTGGCGCAGAGCAAGCCGCGAGCTGCAGCAACCCCTGCATTTCATTGAGACACTAGCAGAGAAAACATCGGCGTGAGGGAAAAGCAGTCGCCGGGCGACATTCGGGGATCGAGTCTCAAAACGCGAAGGGTGCAGAGACGCGAAGGGCGCAAAGAAACGATGTTCTCGGCGTCATCCAATGCGCTTCTGAGTCTTTACGCCCCCTTGGCCCAGGCAGCCGTATCAATCGTCCAGCATTTCGTATCTCACACCCAGCTCATCCAGACCGACGGTCAACGCTACCAGGGGGGGCTGCAGATCACCCTGCCCGCGAAAGCCGAGCTCGATCTGGAATTCTTCCCCCAGTCGCGGAAGACTGAACAGCTTGGCATCGGGAAACTGCGCAGTCAGACGCTCCATCAAGTCCATCAGGCTGCTCTCCGCCACACCGTACACCCGAACCGCTTTCTGATGTTCGCGGCGGCCACCACCGCTGTAGTAAGTATCAAGCACCCAGGCCGCCATCGGATGGGCCATATCCGGGAAACCCGGCATGAAGTAGTGACGCGCGATGCTGAATCCGGGGATGCGATTGTAAGGATTGGGGATGAGTTGACTGCCGACCGGCAATTCGGCCATGCGGATCCGGTTGGGATAGGCATCGTCACCGAAACGTGCCTCGATCTCGGCCACTGCGGCAGGATGCATTCCCAGCGGCACACCGGCCGCCCTCGCGGCACAGGCACGCGTGTGATCATCCGGTGTTGCGCCGATGCCACCGCAGCAAAACACCGGAATCCCGTCGGCCATGCTGCGGCTGAATTCGGTCACCAGACACTCCGGATCGTCCGGCAGGATACGCAACCAGGCGACCGCGAAGCCGCGCTCACGCAACAGACCGCCAATCGCCTCGAAATGCCTGTCCTGCCTTCGGCCGTTGAGGATCTCGTCGCCGACAACGATGATGCCGAAGGCGTCATTCATCAATCTGTGTCCTTTAGATGGTGTTGCGCAGGCCGAGCGATTCCGGGTAGGGATCGAGATACCACTGCCGGTCGATATAGTTGTCGGGGTTACGGCGGAAGTAATGGCGCAGCAGCTTCATTGGCACGACCAGCGGCACCTCCTCACGACGGTAGGACTCGATACTCTCTGCCAGCTCCCGCTTGTCACTGCCATCGATGCGGACCTTGAGATACCCCTGTATATGCTGCAGGGCGTTCACATGCCGCTTGCGTCCGACACGTCGTTTCAGTGCACCCATGAACTCGGCCTCGTAGGCATCAGCCACACGCTCCAGGTCAACACCCTTGAGGTTGGACAGCAGGCGACCCAGGCGTTGATACGCAGCCTGCGAATGCGCCATCACCATGTACTTGTGTCGAGCGTGGAACGCAATCAGTTCTTTGGCCACCAGTCCTCCGGCGCGCAGGCTCTGCCAGCGACGGTATGCATATACCCGGTTGACGAAATTCTCGCGCAGCATCGGATCGTTCAACCTGCCTTCCTCCTCGCAGGGCAGATTCGGCGAACTGGCCATGATCACGCGCGCATAGACACCCACGCCCGTCTTGGCGGCATGACCCTTGGCGTTGTACAGCTTGACCCTCTCCATGCCGCAGCTCGGGGACTTGCTCATGAACACATAAGCACTGATCGACTGCAGCTGGCCTGCGGTGCTCAGCGCAAAGTCTTCGAGCTGTCCGGTCACGTCGACCGAAGGGTCATCCACACCCACGACCCGGATATCTTCTGACGTACCGACAAGACGGATGGGAGGACGAGGGGTAGGCATACCGATCGCCATCTCTGGACAGATCGGCCGGTAGTCGACATGTTTCCCGAACTGATCCACCAGCCAGCTGTTGCGCTTGGCTGTGCCGTCATAACGGACCTTCTGGCCCACCAGGCAGCTGCTGATTCCTATCAATGGGCGCTCGGCATAGTCCATACAGGCTCCTCAACGTCGGCAGTTGCTGCGCATCGATTCGGCATCAGGTTTCAAAAAGCCAAGGTCACAAAGACACCGATCACGCAGGGGAACGAGTATTCTTTTCGTCCTTTGCGCCTCTGCGTTCTCCGCATTATCCGACTCGATCCTTAAAAAGCCGCCGCTTCGGCCTCGAGGTAGGCGCCATTTATGTGCTTGCCGAGTTCGACATCAAACCCCGCCCACTGCGACCAGGGCTCGAGCTTGGGTTCCAGCAGCGGACGGATCTCGAAATCGGCCAGGCCCTCGTCGACGCCTTGCTGCGCTGTCGAATAAAGCGCCTGAAGATAATCACGATACGCAGTGGGCACCTCGACCCCGCCGCTGCGCCCATGACCGGGCACGAACACCGTCGCACCGGTGGCCATTGCATTGTCCAGGGCCACGATATTGCCGGCAAAACTGCCGCCCTCGAGTCGCAGGATACGACCGTAACCGGCATTGTCACCGAGGAACATCACATTGAGTTCCTTCACGTAAATCATGATGTCGGTATCGGTGTGCGCCTTGTCGTTGTTCATGATCCGATAGCTCAAACCGCCGACCTCGATCACGTCACCGTCTTTCACCGGGTGATCCGCACTGACCACCTCGGTGCCGGCAGTCGCTTGCTCGGTCATCCTCAGCATCAGCTGCACCCACTCGGTACCGGCACCCGCAATCACCTTGGGCGGAACGCGCTCGTGCCCATAGATCGGTGTCTGCGGATACCTTGCCCGGATCGCCTGATTGCCCAGCCAATGATCGCCATGGATGTGTGAATTGAACACTGCCAGTATCGGCTTGTCCGTGACCTCCCCGATGCGTGCAAGTACCATCTCTCCGACCTGCACGCTGCTACCGGGGTCGATCACCACCACGCCCTCATCGGTGACAATGAAGGCCGGGTTGTTCATGAAACCCTGGTTGGACGGCGACGGCAGTTCGGTCGGCCCGTGGATGACGTAGACCCCGGGTGAAATCTGCTCTGGCGACCACTCGCCACGTAGCGGGCCCGCCTTCTGCAGCGCATAGGCAGCACCGGCTATCAGCAGCAGGCCAATCAGCCAGGATCTTTTCGTCATCGTTATTCTCCGGTTCAGGACTTGTGTCGCGCACCAACGCGCAGACGCAACGCATTGAGTTTGATGAAGCCGCCGGCATCTTTCTGGTCGTAGGCCCCGGCGTCATCCTCGAAGGTTGCGATCGACTCGTCAAACAGGCTGTGTGTAGGTGATTTACGACCCGCCACAATCACATTGCCCTTGTACAGCTTGACCCTGACCGCACCGTTGACGACCTGCTGGGTCTGGTCGATCAGTGCCTGCAGGGCCTCGCGCTCCGGGCTGAACCAGTAACCGTTGTAGACCATGGTGGCGTATTTCGGCATCAATTCGTCCTTGAGATGCGCCGCCTCGCGGTCCAGGGTCAGCGACTCCATCGCACGGTGTGCCTTCAGCATGATGGTACCGGCCGGGGTCTCGTAACAGCCGCGCGACTTCATGCCGAC
>CAZCDY010000029.1:20381-30355 GCA_964497145.1 uncultured Gammaproteobacteria bacterium | reverse complement strand
GTCCAGATCGTATTCGCGCTCCAGCCGCTCCTGCACAATTTCCATGTGCAGCATCCCAAGAAAGCCGCAGCGAAAGCCGAAACCCAGCGCCTGGGAGGTTTCCGGTTCGTAGTGCAGCGCCGCATCGTTCAGTTTCAGTTTCTGCAGCGCATCTCGCAACCCTTCATAGTCGTCCGAGCTGACCGGGTAGAGCCCGGCGAATACGCGCGGCCGCACCTCGCGAAAGCCCGGCAGCGGGGCCTCCGCCTTGCGATTCTCCAGGGTCAGGGTATCACCGACCGGTGCGCCGTCGACCTCTTTGATACCCGCGATCACAAATCCGACCTGGCCGGTGCCCAATTCTGAAGTGACCAGGCGCTTGGGCGTGAAAACCCCAACCTTCTCAACCTGGTAGACCCGCCCGGAAGACATTATCCGCATCTTGTCCTTGGGGCGGATAGCGCCGTTTTTCACCCGAATCAACGAGATGACGCCCACATAGGGATCAAACCAGGAGTCGATGATCAGCGCCTGCAGAGGTGCCTCCGAATCTCCTTGCGGCGGCGGTATATGCTCGATCAGGGCCTCCAGCAGGTCGGGGATGCCCAGCCCGGTCTTGGCACTGACGTGTAAGGCCTCCGAGGCCTCGATCCCGATGATTTCCTCGATCTCGATGACCACCCGCTCGGGCTCGATCGCGGTATAGCAGTTGGCCACACTCTGCGCCTCGACCCCCTGCGCCGCATCGACCACCAGCAAGGCGCCTTCGCAGGCTGCAAGCGAGCGTGACACTTCATACGAGAAATCCACATGTCCCGGGGTATCGATAAAATTCAGTTCATAGGTTTCGCCGTCACGTGCCTTGTAGTTCAGGGTGACCGACTGCGCCTTGATGGTGATCCCGCGCTCGCGCTCCAGGTCCATCGAGTCGAGGACCTGGGCCTCCATTTCGCGTTCAGCCAGGCCGCCACAGACCTGTATGAAACGGTCCGCTATGGTCGATTTTCCGTGGTCAATATGCGCGATGATCGAGAAATTTCGAATGTGGCTGAGGTCGGTCATGAGGGCCTATAACAATGGGCGAAGGCGGATGAAAAAACGGAACTTTCCACCGGAAAGTTCCGTTCTGGTCTGGTCACACCGCAAACTGGAGCGGATTATACCGGATTCGCCATTTCTCCGAAATACTGTGCGATCCGACCCGGATCGGGTTGTAATGCGCAGATGGTCTCCCCGCCCTGCATCAGCACCGGCACCAGGTCGCCGTAGTCCTCACGCCACTCTGCTCGCTGATCGACGTCGCGCCACACCATGGCTTCAGCCTGTTCTGGCCAGCCACGAAACAGCAAGGCTGCCATCTCCTCACAGAGATGACAGCCGTTTCGGTAGTAAAAGACCGCCACGCTGGCCATCGGCTCAGTCTTTCAGACGCAGAGCCATGAACAGTGGGTTCTCGCCGCGTTTTACCAGCACCGCCACGGTGCGTTTGTCCTCGGCCTTGTCGATCAGTTCGCGCAAGTGTTTGGCACTGCTGACGTCGATGCCGTCGAACATCAGCACGATATCGCCCCTGCGGATGCCGGCATCCTGCGCCGCCCCGGGGTTCACCTTGCCAACAAGGGCGCCACCCGACTCTTCCACACCCAGCTCTTTGCGCACCTGCGGATCGATATCGATGACCGTGAGGCCGAGTTGCTCGATCTGGTCCGGCTCGACCTTGGCCGGCAGCAATTCAGGCTCTTCATCGTCATCTGCGAGCCGGCCGACCTGTACCGGGATGACGATCTCTTTGCCATCGCGCAGGATCTTCAGAGTCGCCTGCTCCTCTATCCGACTCGCCCCGACCAGGGGAGGCAACTGGCTGGAGTTGAGCAAGCGCTGGTCATTGAAGGCGAGGATCACATCACCGACCTGCAGTTTCGCCTTGGCGGCAGGTGAATCGGGCATCACCCGAGACACCAGTGCACCATACGGCTGCGCCATGCCGAACGATTCGGCGAGGTTGTGGTCCACGTCCTGGATCAGCACGCCCAGGTAGCCGCGTGACACACGGCCGTGCTCACGCAGCTGGTCGGCAACATTGATCGCCAGCTCGATCGGGATGGCGAACGACAGCCCCATGAACCCGCCCGTACGGCTGTATATCTGCGAATTAACGCCGATGACTTCGCCATCGAGGTTGAACAGCGGCCCACCCGAGTTGCCAGGATTGATCGCGACATCGGTCTGGATGAAGGGCACGTAGTTCTCGCTCGGCAGACTCCGACCCTTGGCACTGACGATGCCGGCCGTGACCGTGTGATCGAAGCCGAACGGCGAACCGATTGCCAGCACCCACTCACCGACCTTGAGATCGCTGCTTTTGCCGATCTTCACCGTCGGCAGATCGGTTGCTTCAATCTTGATCAGGGCTACATCGCTGCCTTTATCCGAACCAATCACCTTGGCGTCGTAGAAACGGCGATCACTGAAACGCACCTGGATCTCATCCGCATCCGCGACCACATGGTAGTTGGTCAGAATGTAACCATCCGACGAAATCACAAACCCGGACCCGAGCGACTGACTCTCGCGATCTGCAAAGTCCTCCATGCCTTCGCCGAAGAAATGCTTGAACAGCTCGTTGAACGGGCTGCCCTCAGGCATATCGGGCATCTCAGGCATCGAATAGCCCTTCGGCATACCGCGCTTGCCGGATTTCTTCTGTTCGGTACTGATATTCACCACCGCCTGGCGGTTCTGCTCGGCCAACACGGTAAAATCAGGTAGCCCCGTTGCTTGCGAAACCGAAACCACGCCAATGAGCAGGACACAGCCGACCAACAGGGATTGGAATTGAAGCATGGAAATCTTTTTCATTTGTTTGTCCCGAAACCTTCTCGTTCTTTTGCACCCGACACAATCAATCCGTCGAGCACGAATGACTCAGATCGGCGGACTGTGCGTATCAGCCTCACCCCGCTATCGCCCGCCTGAACCGTCTTGGCACTGTGGTGCCGTACGAAATTCAATGCAGCGATCACCCCCAATAGACCGGACAGCACTGCACCGAGTTCCGCCGGCCAGCCGATAAACAGAAAAATACGCTCACCTGCGATCGCACCGACGAGCAGTCCTGCAAGCGGCAAGGCGTAAAGCAACAAGGAGCTACGTTGCAGGCGGGCCTCATCCATGCCCACGATTACCGTATCCCCGGATTTTGCCGCAATCACATTGTCGAGGCTCAGTCTAAGCTGCCGACGCGCAAACCAGGTGGACAACAATGAGGTACCGCAACCGGCTTTGGCGGAACAGGATCCGCAGGCTGACTGTTTCTCGATGACGATCTCGGCGATGTTGCCTTCCACGCGCACGACATGCGCCTGCTCTTCGATCACCGAACCGAGGCCTGAATCTGTTGTGCAAACCAATGCAGCGTCTTGGTCGGTACTTCACCAACCACTATCACCTCATGTTCGCCCAAGATACGCCCCACGGCCTTGGCCGAGCCAAGCCGGGACACTCCCGACAAGCCTGCACCTTCGCCCGCCGGCTGCACATAGACAGAAACGCTCGCCAGTCCATCAGAAAAAATGAAATGTTCGCGCTCGCCCGATGCCTTGCCCAGAGCCTTGCGCCTGTGAACATTCAAGTGGAAGCCCGGCGGCAACTCGGGAAAAGTCCAACCCGGCGGCGCGAAGCGCTCGACAGGCAGGTCGTCGTCGGGGTCGGCCCTTGCGAGCTGCATGGCAGACAGGTCATGTTCGATAGGCGTAATCGCACGGTCGACGCGCAGCTCCACGAACATCATCTGTGAGACCGGCCGCTGGCTTTCGTCAAACATGACTGAATGCAAAGGCAGCGCGGACGCCCGGTCTATAAAAAGCCGGTAGCCATAGCGCAGATCGTCGCGCGGTCGGATCAGCATCTGGTAACTGTCACGACCAGCCACCCTGGCCGGTTCCAGCATCTCGATATGATAGGAGGCATCCAGCTGCTTTCCGCTTACGCCGCGCAAAGGCGAGAAGGAACGGCCATTTGACCTCAGTCCAACATTGATCGAGACATCGTTGCCGGCAAGTCTGCAGGCCACTGCCTGGTCGCTGCGTATGATCTCGCGTGGTTTCCCCGTCAGCGAAACCACGCGTTCGTTCTCTACGCCTTGAATCACGCGATGGACGATATACATTGCGTCGAGTCGATCGGCTGATTGCACCACGAAGCGACCTTCGTAATCGAGTAGCCTGACCGCCTCGTTCATACGGTCCAGCAACTCATAAGGCGCGATTGTGTCGGCCCTGGCCGCGACCGCCAGTAGCAGGCTGCCGAAAAAGACGGCTACGCGACTACCGTGAGCCATAGCTGACGAGCCCGATGTGCGGGACTGGACCATTGACGCCGGTGCGACCGCCGAACTCGTGATGTTCGATCACCAGCCGATTGAGGCGGTTTTCAAGGTCTTGGTTCAGGGCCTGCCAACGCATCTCACCTTGCTCGGTCCGTGAGAGAGGCTGAGTATTTGCACCACTGCCGGCGGCCACCAGCATCGGGGCTGCCGTGACCTGGGGGACATTCGCCACTTGCACGGCCCCGCCGTGCCCACCGGACTGCGTCATCAATTGCGGGGCCACGAGCACCGCCGCCATTGCCACTGATGCCGCCACCGCCAGACCGGCAACCGGGCGCAACCACCGTTTGGCCGGGCGCGCCGGGGGTGCCAGTACGACCGGTTCGTCGATCAGGGCACGGTGCACCCTTTCCGCCACGGTGCTTGCCGACGCAAAAGACTCGCCGCGCATTACATCGCCCATCAACCGGTAACGCCCGAAACGATCGAGTTCCTGCTGCCCGGCACCCAGGATTGCCGAGATTGCCCGCTGCTGGGCGTCAGGATCGAGTTCACCATCGAGCAGGGTCGAGGTCAGTTCAGATTGCTTGTCGTTCATGCACCAAAGTCTCTCGTTTTTCTAAGGCGCCATCAGTGGCTTGAGTTTGCTATCTATCGCCTCGCGCGCACGAAAAATACGTGAGCGAACCGTCCCGATCGGGCACTCCATGGCCTGCGCGATCTCCTCATAGGTCAGTCCTTCGAGCTCCCTCAGCGTAATCGCGGTCCGCAGGTCATCCGGCAGTTCATCCAGGGCGGTCTGGATGGTCTGCGCTATCTCGCCCTGCAACGCCATGCGCTCCGGGGTGGCGGTCTCTTTGAGTTGCGCGCCCATGTCCATCTGTTCAGCCGTATCGGCCTCGATATCATCACCCGGCGGCCTTCGCGCCTGCGCCGCCAGATGGTTCTTCGCCGTGTTGATCGCAACCCGGTACAGCCAGGTGTAAAACGCGCTGTCACCACGAAATTTCGGCAAAGCACGATAGGCCTTGATAAAGGCCTCCTGGGTCACGTCCAGCACCTCGGACTGGTCACGGATATAGCGGGAAATCAGATTGGCCACTTTCTGCTGATACTTGAGCACCAACAGATCAAAGGCCTTTTTGTCCCCCCGCTGGACCCGTTCGACAAGGACCTGGTCTGCTTCCCTCTCAGAACTCACGGTCGTTTTGCTCCAGCCGAACCCGAGACGCGCAGGCACGTCTCTTGGCTATTGACCATGACAAGCAAGCAAAGTTCGGGAAATTCATGGATCGGGAGCAATTGGGGCATTTTTTCGTGGTTTCGGATCCAGCCGGATTTTTTCTCGCCATGGCGTGACGCGCCCGACCTGAACCGACTAATCTACGCAATGTCGGTCTACGGCTATATCGCCGAGACCTTGTATACGCCGATTATGGCGACTCATCCATGGGGCATCAATGCTATGACGCCATCTGCCAACCTGAGCTTCGACGTTCTCATCATCGGCAGCGGGGCCGCCGGACTGAGTCTTGCCCTGCGTCTACCTGCCAATGTGCGCACCGGTCTGGTGGCAAAACGGGGGCTGGAAGAGGGAAACACCCTGTATGCGCAAGGCGGTATCTCGGCGGTGCTGGATGCGCGTGATTCGGTCGATTCACATGTCCAGGATACCTTGAACGCGGGTGGCGGATTGTGCAATGAGGAAGTCGTACGACTGGTGGTCGAACACGGCCCGGAGAATATCCGCTGGCTTTTCGAAGAAGGGGTGGAGTTTACGCGCACACCGGCAACAGGGAGTTCCGGCTACCACCTGACGCGCGAAGGCGGTCACAGTCATCGCCGCGTCGTGCACGCCGCCGACGCAACCGGACAGGAGGTCGAAACCACCCTGGTGCGACAACTGGACTCACACCCGAATGTCACCGTGTTCGAGCACCATATCGCGGTCGATCTGATCAACGCGGACCATCGCGACGGCCGGCGCTTACGGCGCCGCTGCCACGGAGCCTATCTGCTGGGCATCAAAACCGACAAGGTGGTCGCAGTCTCGGCCCGTTGCGTCGTACTGGCGACCGGTGGTGCCAGCAAGGTGTATCTGTACACCAGCAACCCGGACGTGGCAACCGGGGACGGCATCGCCATGGCCTGGCGCGCGGGCTGCCGTGTCGCCAACATGGAGTTCAACCAGTTTCACCCTACCTGCCTGTTTCACCCGGCCGCCAAGTCCTTCCTGATCAGTGAGGCCGTTCGCGGCGAGGGCGGAAAACTGCTTCTGCCCGACGGCTCACGCTTCATGGACCGTTTCGATGAACGTGCCGAACTCGCTCCTCGCGACATCGTGGCGCGCGCTATCGACCATGTGATGAAAAGGCAGGGTATCGATTCGGTATTCCTCGATATCAGCCATAAACCGGCCGATGAGATCGAACGTCTGTTTCCCATGATCCACCGACGTTGCATGGAATTGGGCTTCGATATGCGCAAGGAGCCCCTGCCGGTGGTCCCGGCGGCGCACTACACCTGCGGCGGCGTAAAAACCGATCGCCATGCCAGGACCGATGTCGACGCCTTGTATGCGATCGGTGAGACTGCCTATACTGGGCTGCACGGGGCCAACCGCATGGCCAGCAACTCCCTGCTCGAATGCCTGGTGTTCAGCGAGGTCGCGCTGGCCGACATCCTGCGCGAACTCGAACGTGACGACGCGCCTGCGTACGAAATAGAACCCTGGGACGAAAGCCGTGTCACCGACTCTGATGAAGAAGTCGTGGTATCGCACAACTGGGAGGAGCTGCGCCGGTTCATGTGGGATTACGTAGGCATTGTTCGCAGCAACAAAAGGCTCGAGCGCGCACGCCGCCGGGTAAATCTGCTACGGCACGAGATCAATGAGTACTACGGAAACTTCCGTGTCTCCAACGACCTGCTCGAGCTGCGCAACCTGGTCGATGTCGCCGAGTTGATCATCCAATCGGCCCAGCGTCGACGTGAAAGCCGCGGTCTTCACTACAACATCGATTTCCCCGATCGCGACGACAACCAGGCGGTACCGACCGTCCTGATCCCAGACCACTACGTTCCGCGGCGTTCGCCCGGCTGAGCAGGCCGGAATCCGATCAGCGCGCGACGCAGCCGCCAGTGCGAAGACTCCGGGAGTGAGCCACCGGGGACCAGGAGGTCGCAGCGCTCACCCGCCCTGCCCTCAAGCCGGCTGCAAAGCAGACATGGACGGATGATGCCCGGGAGAACGCCGGCGACATCGAGCCTTTGGCCATTGGCAAGCATGCACCACAGGCTTCCGCCTGTTTCGATGGTCAGGCTGACCGGACGCCGCTGCAGGTATCGCCGCCACAGCAAGGCACCCGACAGCATCACCACGCAGGCCGCCATCAACCGCCAGGGCCAGGCAATCTGGCAACAAAGCAGCAGGACGCCGACGCAAAACGGGAGGCCCAGGCCAAACAGCCGGACGCCGTGGCTCATTGGAAGTGGAATGGTCTGCATGCGATCTCCTTATCGCTGAATCGCTGACCGCGACCGCAGGCGGCCCGGCACCAGGGTTACCGCCGGTTCTTCCATACCGGGTCATCACGCCGCAACGGCGGTACTGAACAGGCGGTAGAAGTTCTGCCGCGACAATTGTGCCAATTCTGCGCTCGTGACACCACGCAGGCCGGCGATGGTCTCTGCAACCTGGGCCACATAGCGCGGCTCATTCGGCTTACCGCGGAATGGAACGGGGGCCAGATAGGGAGAATCCGTTTCGATCAGGATGCGATCATCCGGTACGCGCGACGCCACATCCCGCAGCTGCTCGGCACTTTTGAAAGTGACGATGCCGGAAAACGAGATATAAAAGTTCATATCCAGCGCCGCCTGGGCCATCTCCCAGGTCTCGGTAAAGCAGTGCATCACACCGCCGACGCTCTGCGCCTGTTCCTCGCGCAGTATCCGGATGGTATCTTCGCGTGCATCCCGGGTGTGGATGATCAGCGGCTTGGCGGCCTCCCTCGCCGCCCGGATATGGGTGCGGAACCTGTCGCGCTGCCAGTCGAGATCGCCCTCGGTCCGGAAATAGTCCAGTCCGGTTTCACCGATCGCCACATTCTTTGGATGTGCCGCCAGTGCGACCAGTTCCGCGACGCCCGGCTCACGCCGGTCATGATCGTTAGGATGCACGCCGACCGACACCGAAATGTCAGGGTATGTCTCTACCAGTGCGAGCATCGCCGGGTAAGACTCGAGGTCGATCGACACGCAAAGCAGGTGCGAGACCCCGGCCTCGCGGGTCGCAACCATGAGTTTTGCAAAGTCGCCGCCGTAGGGCGCGAGATCCACCCGGTCGAGGTGGCAATGTGAGTCGACCAGCATCCTGTCGCCTGTCTGATTACGCTCTGAATCGAAGGCCGCAGTTTAACCTGCAGGCAGCCTCAGCTGAAATGCTTGGGGTATCGAGGGTAAAAGGAGAATACGTGCATCCGCGGGCTGGCCTGGCAGCCGACGGCAAGGGAAACCGGCCTGACTACATCGTGTGCGTCGGTTTCTCGGACTGCAGCGCCCCGGCGAGATAACCTTCAATCTTGTTGCGTGCCATACCGCCGTCCTGATCGCTGAACTGCACTCCGATACCCGCGGCACGGTTACCCTCCGAACCCACGGGGGTGATCCAGATGATCCGCCCGGCAACCGGCAGTCTTTCCGCCTCTTCCATCAGACTCAACAGCATGAAAACCTCATCGCCAATGCTGTATTTTTTCGTCGTCGGGATGAACAGGCCGCCATTCTTGACGAACTGCATATAGGCGGCATAAAGCGCATTCTTGTCTTTGATCGTCAGGGAGAGAATCCCCTGACGTGCGCGCGGCAGGCCTTGTGCGGACATCTCATTGACCTCCAGGACGGGTTATCTGCAGCCAGCGGTTGGCAATAGTTTCAAGTTGCATCTGCACATTCAGGTTGTGTGACGAGTCGCGATCCAGTCGTAACAGTTCGTCGTTGAAGCCATACAGCCTCTGCAAGTCTATGCCCTCGCCCAGACATTGCAAATCGTCGCGGATCCCGGGATGGTAAATCGCCGTATCGCGCAAACCGTTTGCCAGCTTCACGAGGTCGCTCAGGCAGCGCTTCAGGCTGTCTGATAAGAGGGGTAGCGGCCGTTTTCCCCATTCCTCCACTATTGCCAGTGGATTGGCTTTCCGCTGTTTCAGGGTGTGCAGTTCCTGACTCAGGCGCCGGCTTTCCTCCAGCCAGCCCTGCTCCCGTGCCTGCAGGGCCCGCAGAGGCGCCCCGCCGCTGATCGCCAGGAGTTCGTCCAGTTCGGACTCGCAGCCCTGTTTCACCAGCCAGGCACGGACATCGTCGACCTGGGGGATGGCGAATCTGAGCACCTGGCACCGGCTCCGGATGGTGGCCGCAAGCCGGGTCGGATGCGAACTGGCAAGGATCAAGACGGTGCGTGATGCCGGTTCCTCCAGCGTCTTGAGCAATGCATTGGCCGCGGCACGGTTCATCGCCTCGGCCGGGTGGATCAGAAAGACCCGATAGCCACCTTCCTGGGCCGACAATACGCTCTTGCTCGTCAGATCGCGGATAGCGTCAATCTTGATCATCTTGCCGGGTTCTTCCGGCTCTACCGAGCGCTGATCAGGGTGACTGCCGGCCTGTG
>CAZCDY010000029.1:13509-20371 GCA_964497145.1 uncultured Gammaproteobacteria bacterium | reverse complement strand
ATGTGACGGCGGATGCGGGCGGCCTGTGCCTGTCGGCAGGCGGCGCAAGTGCCGCAGGCGTCACCGACCTCGTCCACCCGGGCACAGACCAGGCTGTCACTCAGACGCCGGGCAAAGTCCGTTTTTCCAAGCCCATCAGGGCCGGCGAGCAGGATTGCATGCGGCAGCCGATCTGCAGCACGGGCCCTGCTCAGCCGCTGCCATTGTTCCTTATGCCAGGGATAGGTTCGGGCGCCTGTCACGCCGTTGTCTCCCGCAGAAATGCATCCACGACCGAGACCACCTCGGCTGAAACCTGCGCCAGCGTCTGCGAGGCATCGATCACCCGAAAGCGGTCAGGCTCGGCGGCCGCCAAGCTGAGATAACCCGCGCGCACCCGTTCGAAGAACACCAGCGCCTGGCTCTCGAACCGATCCGGCGTCGAGCGTTTTCCGGCGCGTTGCAGACCGGTTTCCACCGGCAGGTCCATCAGCAGGGTCAGATCGGGACGACGGTCGCCCTGCACCCAGCTTTCCAGGGTGGCGATCCGCGCCGGATCGATGCCACGACCATAGCCCTGGTAGGCATAGGTGGCATCGGTAAAGCGGTCACACAGCACCCAGGAACCCGCAGCCAGTGCCGGTTCGATCCTGGCGTGAAGGTGCTCTGCACGTGCAGCGAACATCAGGAGCAGTTCGGTATCGTCCGCCATTCCCTCGTGACGATGGCCCAGCAGCAGGTTGCGCAGATCCTCACCCAGCGTCGTACCGCCGGGCTCGCGGGTGACCAGCAGTTCATGCCCACCCTGCCTGATACGCTGTTCGATCAGGTTCAGGCAGGTGCTCTTGCCTGCGCCCTCAATACCCTCGACGGTGACAAAGCAGGGAGAGTTCATCGCTTCAACTGGTATTTTCTGACGGCTGCATTGTGTTCGGACAGAGTGGCCGAGAAGGCATGCGTACCGTCCCCCCTGGCCACAAAGTAGATTTCTTTGCCCGGCGCAGGATTGACGGCCGCCAGCAAGGCCCCGCGCCCGGGCATCGCGATCGGCGTGGGTGGAAGCCCGGTGTGCACATAGGTGTTGTACGGCGTGTCCTCTCTCAGATCCTTGCGTCGGATGTTGCCGTCAAAACGCTCGCCCATGCCGTAGATCACGGTGGGGTCGGTCTGCAGTTTCATCCCTTTGCGCAGCCGACGCGTGAACACACCGGCAATCTGCGCCCTTTCACTCGCCTGACCCGTCTCTTTCTCGACGATGGAGGCGAGGATCAGGGCCTCGTAGGGGGACTTCAGTGGGATATCTTCGGCTTTTTGCGACCAGGCGGCCGTCAGTTCCTGATCCATCATGCGCTGCGCCCGACGCAGAAACTCGAGATCGCTCATGCCCCGTGTGAACTGATAGGTGTCAGGAAAAAACTGGCCCTCGGCATGCACGCCAGGCAGCCCCAGCAAGGTCATCAGTTCATCATCGTCGACACCGTCGAGGGTCTGCTTCAGGGCCTCATGCGCGGCCACTGCCGCCCTGACCTGGCGGATATTCCAGCCCTCCAGCAGGGTCAGACTGTAGTTCACGGACTTTCCGGAGACCAATAAAGCCAGCAGATCGTCCGGCCGCAAGGTATCCGTCAAACGGTATTCGCCTGCCCGGATCTGATTCGCCTGGCCGGTGTAGCGGCCATACCACTTCAGATAACGTGCATCCTTGATCAGTCCGGCCTTCTCCAGGTCACGCGCCACCGCGCCCAGGGTCGCGCCCTTTGGGACCTCGAAAATGACACTTTGCTCTGCCAGTTTCAGCGGCGTATTGCGAAAGTCTTCATATTCCATCCATGCCCAGGCCAGTAGCAGGCTGCCAAGCAGGACGGTGAAACCGATCAGTTTACTCATTGTCCGTGGCCCCAGGCCTGGGGTTGGTGACACAACCTCCTGGTCTCGGAAATCACCGGATGCTCGCCGAACTCGGGATCATAGTCGGTGGACTCATAACGGCGCACCCTCGCCACACCGATCAGTGAGTTGCTCAGGAACAGCGCATCGGCCGCACGCACATCGTCGAGCGTGACGGCACCCACACGCACCGGATTGCCCGATCGTCTGGCCAGATCCAGTGCCAGATTGCGCACCACACCGCTGATCCCGGCACCGTCGATGGCGGGGGTAAGCAGGGTCTCCCCATGCTGTATCAGGACATTGCTCATGGTACCGCACACGACGCGGCCGTCCTGCCCGAGCATCAGACCTTCCGCGATACCGTCATCCTCCCATTCGGCGCGCGCAATGACCTGGTCGAGCCGATTGAGGTGTTTGATCCCGGCAAGTGCAGGCCCTTCGGCCAGACGGTGCTCGCACTGGCGCACAGCCCACTCCCGGGCCGTCTGATGCCACGCGCAACGGCTGATCACACGCCGCGGACTGGTTGCGGAAGGTCTGCGGTAGCCACGCTCAGACTGGCCGGCCGTCCAGTAAAGCTTGAGCACCGCGCGTGGATGCCCGGCACACACACGGCGACTTTCCTCGCTCAACTGGCTGAAGTCCGGTTGCGGCAGCCGCAGGCGATCACATCCTTCAGCGAGACGTGCCATATGTGCGCCCCACAGACAGGGTTTCTCGTCGATGATGGCGATGGTCTCGAACAGCCCATCGCCGAATTGAAAGCCACGTTCTCTCAGCCAACCGCCTTCAGCCTCAACGCCTTGGATAAGTACGTCGTGCCGCATGCGAGCGCGTATCCCGTAGTTTCCGGGATCCAGTCTTCAGCCGTTGAAGCGACGAAAAGCCAGAGTGCCGTTGGTGCCGCCGAAACCGAACGAATTCGATATCGCCACATCGATGTTCGCTTCACGGGCCGTGTGCGGCACATAGTCCAGATCACATTGTTCATCCGGATTATCGAGATTGATGGTCGGCGGCATCACCTGGTCACGTATCGCCAGGACCGTAAACAGTGCCTCTGCACCACCCGCGGCACCCAGCATATGCCCGGTCATCGATTTGGTAGAACTGACAGCCAGTTTATACGCGTACTCACCAAAAGCGGCCTTGACGGCCTGCGTTTCGGCGACGTCACCGGCCGGTGTCGAGGTGCCGTGCGCATTGATGTAATCCACGTCGGTGAGGTTCAGACCCGCATCCTCCAGCGCCAGCCGCATGCAATCGGCGGCACCTTCACCGTTCGGTGACGGCGAAGTCATGTGGAAGGCATCCGAGTTCATCGCCGAACCGGCCAGCTCGGCATAGATTCTTGCGCCGCGGGCCTTGGCGTGCCCCATTTCTTCCAGCACGAGTACGCCGGCGCCATCACTGAGCACAAAACCGTCACGATCACGATCCCATGGACGACTGGCGCTCTGCGGATCGTCGTTGCGTGTAGACAGCGCGCGCGCGGCGGCGAAACCGCCGAGGCCGGTGGGTGATGTCGCCATCTCGGCCCCGCCTGCAACCATCATGTCGACAGTGCCATACTGGATCATGCGCATGGCGTCACCGATATTGTGCGCACCCGTGCTGCAGGCCGACACGATCGATATGTTCGGACCTTTCAGGCCGTACATGATCGACAGATTGCCGGCGACCATGTTGATGATGTTCGAAGGGACGAAGAAAGGAGATATCTTGCGCGGCCCGCCTTTCAGGTAGGCGCCATAGCCATTTTCGATACCGGTGACGCCACCGATACCGGAACCGATGGCCACACCTATGCGCTTGGCATTGGCATCGGTGATCTCGATCCCACTGTCCTTGATAGCCTGCACGCCAGCCGCAATACCGTAGTGGATAAAGGCATCCATCTTGCGGGCCTCTTTCTTCGGGATGTATTGCTCGACATCAAAGCCATAGATCGGGCCACCGAAATGAACGCTGAAAGGTTCGATTTCGAAATGCGTGATCGGCTGGATGCCGCTCTTCCCGGCAAGAATGTTTTCCCAGCCGCTAGCAACGTCCAGTCCCACTGGCGCGACCAGGCCGAGACCCGTTACGACAACCCTTCTTTCTGACATCTGGGAGAACCCCTATTGACAGGCTACTTGGCAAACAAAACAGCCGCGGCTCCGAGATGCGGAGCCTACGGCCGGATAGCGAGCGAAAGCTGCAAAATCAGCTGTGCGCAGTGACGTAGTCGATCGCCTGCTGAACCGTCGTGATCTTTTCTGCCTCTTCGTCGGGAATCTCGGTTTCGAATTCCTCTTCAAGGGCCATGACCAGTTCGACCGTATCGAGCGAGTCAGCGCCGAGATCGTCAACGAAAGATGCAGTCAGAACCACTTCTTCTTCCTTGACTCCAAGCTGCTCAACGACGATCTTCTTTACGCGTTCTTCGATAGTGCTCATTCTGTCAGTTCCTCCAGAGATACATGGTCAAGACGCCACGCTGTGACGCCGTATTGTATTCAGTTTGCCTGTCGCTTCAAAGCCGAAAGGCGCAATTTCGGCGCTCTTCAAGACCCGGATCAAATACTCTGCCAACGGGGCTCAGCTCATGTACATGCCGCCGTTGACGTGGATGGTCTCGCCGGTGACATAGCCACCCGCATCCGAGGCCAGAAAGGCGACCACCGAAGCGATCTCTTCCGGCTGCCCCAGGCGACCCAGGGGGATGGTGGCCAGGATGGCATCACGCTGTGAATCCGGCAGTTCGCGGGTCATATCCGTGTCAATCATGCCGGGGGCCACGGCGTTGACCGTGATGCCGCGGGAACCCACTTCCTGGGCCAGTGACTTGGTGAATCCCAACATCCCGGCCTTGGCGGCCGAATAATTGGTTTGTCCGGCGTTGCCGCTGGAACCCACCACCGAGGCGATATTGATGATGCGACCTGTCCTGGCCTTCATCATGGCACGCAGGCAGGCCTTGGACAGCCGGTAGATCGAGCCCAGATTGGTATTGACGACGCTATCCCATTCGTCATTTTTCATTCGCATCAGCAGATTGTCGCGGGTGATTCCGGCATTGTTCACCAGGATGCCGACTGCGCCGAACTTGTCGCTGATCGTCTTGATTACGGCCTCGACCGAGGCCTCGTCGCTGACGTCGAGGCACATCCCCTCGCCCACGATGCCCGCTGCGGCAAAGCGCTCGCTTATGGCCTCGGCTCCGGATTCGGTGGTCGCGGTACCGATCACCGTGGCGCCCTGGGTGCCGAGCATGTCGGAAATGGCCTTCCCGATTCCACGGCTGGCGCCGGTAACCAGCGCGATCTTTCCTTCAAGCATTGATTGACTCCATAGCAGCATCCAGGGTGGCGGGGTCGAATACCGGCAGGGCCGCCAACGACTTGTCTATCCGCTTGATCAGCCCGGCCAGCACCTTGCCCGGCCCGGCCTCCAAAACAATTTCAGCACCGCGCCCGCCTATGGCCTGGACGGTCTCCACCCAACGCACCGGGCAGAACAGTTGTTCGACCAACAACTGCCTGATGGCCGCCGGGTCGGTCGCCTCGCTGACATTGACGTTGTGCAGCACCGGCACCTTTGGGGCATTGAATGTGAGGTTCTGCATAGCTTGTGCCAAACGCTCGGCGGCCGGTTTCATCAGCGCACAATGCGAAGGCACGCTCACGTCCAGCATCATGGCGCGACGCGCACCCGCGGCCTTGGCGAGGTCGGCAACGCGTGCGATTGCCTCGGCATTGCCTGCGACCACCACCTGCCCGGGTGAATTGAAGTTGACCGCCTCGGCAACCTGCCCCTGGGCCCCTTCTGCACAGACTTCGCGCACCTGCTCGTCGCCCAGACCGAGGATCGCGGCCATTGCACCTGTGCCGGCAGGAACGGCCTCTTGCATGAACCGGCCGCGCATCGCAACCAGACGGGTGGCATCGGCCAGTCCGAGCACGCCTGCGGCAACCAGGGCAGTGTATTCACCGAGGCTGTGTCCGGCCATCACTACAGGCTGCTCCGGCAATTGCTGCTCAAGCACCCGCATGACAGCCATGCCGGCGCACAACAGGGCCGGCTGGGTATTCTGGGTTTCGTTGAGCTGCTCTTTCGGCCCGTCCTGGCTGAGTGTCCACAGGTCGACACCCAGGGCATCGGAGCCCTCGGCAAAGGTTTCGCGAACCAGCGGATACGCCGCGGCCAGGTCCGCCAGCATGCCAACAGACTGTGAGCCCTGCCCGGGAAAGGTGATGGCGATTTTTTTGCTCATGGATTTCGATCAGGCTTGTTGAATTTCAGAATTTGAGCAGCACCGAGCCCCAGGTGAAACCGCCACCAAAGGCCTCGAGCAACAGCACCTCACCGCGCTGGATGCGACCGTCGCGAACCGCGGTATCCAGTGCCAGGGGGACCGATGCCGCAGAGGTGTTGCCATGCTGGTCCACGGTGACCACGACTTTGTCCATCGACATGTTCAGTTTTCGCGCCGTGGCATTGATGATCCGGGTATTTGCCTGGTGCGGGACGAGCCAGTCAACGTCGGATTTCTTCATGCCGTTGGCATGCAGGGTCTCATCGACGATCCGGCCAAGCGTGTTCACCGCCATCTTGAATACTTCGTTGCCCTTCATATGGGTGTATCTGGGATTACCGTCAGCATCCGGCAAATTGTCGTAACCGCGGGATACGCCCCCTGGCACGTGCAACAGGGTCTCGTAGGCGCCATCGGCGTGCAGGTGCGTCGACAGGATACCCGGCTCATCAGAGGCCTCGAGCACCACGGCGCCGGCACCATCGCCAAACAGGATGCTGGTGCCGCGGTCGGTCCAGTCGACGATACGTGAGAAAGTCTCAGCACCTATCACGAGCGCGCATTTCGAAGAACCTGTCTTGACGAACTTTTCTGCCACTGCCAGCGCATAGACGAAACCGGTGCACACCGCCTGGATATCAAACGCGGGGCAACCGTGAATATCCAGTCTCTGCTGAAGGAGGCATGCCGTACTGG
>CAZCDY010000029.1:0-13499 GCA_964497145.1 uncultured Gammaproteobacteria bacterium | reverse complement strand
AAAATCTTGTCGGCGGTCGTGGTGGCAAGGACGATCAGGTCGATGTCCTGCGGGGTCTTGCCTGCCGCCTCGATCGCGCGCCTCGCTGCCTGTTCGGCGAGGTCGCAGGTCGTCTCGCCATCCACCACCACGTGTCGTTTGACGATACCGGTACGCTCGCGGATCCATTGGTCGCTGGTATCGACCATCGCCTCAAGATCCTTGTTGGTCAGTACCTTTTCGGGCAGATAGCTGCCGGTTCCCGTGATCCTGGCGTAGATCGTCATGCGCTTGCAGACACGTCCAGTTGCTGACCGACGCGCTGCTCGATTCTGGAAGCGATATCGGCCTTTACCTCTTTCTTGGCGATGGCAATCGCGTTCTTGAATGCCAGCACATCGGCACCGCCATGACTCTTGACCACGATACCGCGCAGGCCCAGCAGGCTGGCACCGTTATAACGCCGTGGATCGATACGGCGCCCCAAGGCCCGCAGCACAGGCATGGCGATCAGCGCCTGCAGCCTGGTAAGAAAACTGCGCTTGAATTCGGCCGTCATGAAATGCTTGATCATCTTGGCCGCGCCCTCGGTATTCTTCAGCGCGACATTGCCGACGAAACCGTCGGTGACGACGATATCCAGATCATCGCGCAGATAGATGTCGTCGCCCTCTACATAACCCACGTAATTCAGTTCGCTGTTGCTGAGGAACGCGTGCGCGTTCTTGACCTGCTCATTGCCCTTCATCTCCTCCTGACCGACGTTAAGCAGTCCGACGGTCGGGCGAGCCACCCCTTCCACCGCCGAAACCAGTTCCGAACCCATCACGGCGAACTGGTAGAGGTGCTCGGCCTCCGAATCCACGTTTGCGCCCAGATCGAGTACCCATGTACGGCCGCTGATCGCCGGCAAGGCCGTGATGATTGCCGGACGGTCGACATGCCGCAGGGTCTTTAGAACAAAACGTGCCGTGGCCATCAGGGCGCCGGTATTTCCCGCGCTTACACAGGCGCCTGCATCCCCATGCTTGACCAGGTCGATCGCCACCCGCATCGAGGAATCCTTCTTTCCCCGCAGGGCCCGCGATGGCATTTCATCCATTGAAACCTCCTGCGTCGCGTGATGCAGGCTGATTCGCTCCGGCACTTCACCTTTCGGCAGGTGCTGTCGAATCACATCCTCGCGCCCAACCAGGATCAGCCTGCAGTCAGGATCGTCGCGGACGAATTCCAACGCCGCAGGCACGACCACACTTGCACCATGGTCGCCACCCATTGCATCGAGTGCAATCGTGATCAGCTCACTCAACTGGAAAATCGCTCGCTTTCCGAATCGCCGGGGTCATCAGGGACCACCTGCGTCGGTTACTTGTCGACGACTTTGCGGCCGCGGTAGAAACCGTCCGGGCTTACGTTGTGACGCAGGTGTGTCTCGCCCGAGGTCGGGTCGATCGACAGTGATTCCGGCTTGAGTGAATCGTGTGAACGACGCATTCCGCGCTTAGAAGGGGTTTTCCGATTTTGCTGGACCGCCATGTTCGTCTCCTTATAAAGACAATCAGTCTTGATTTTCTCTGTCGCTTTTCCAATTAGCCAGGCCCGCAAACGGATGCTCGGCATCCTCGTCTACCGGTTCGGCCGGCTGCCCGGTTTGCACGTTCACCTCGTCGAGGTTCACCTTGCAGTCCTGCGGCCAGTGCTTCGGTGCGGGGGGAATCGCCAGCAACAGCTCATCTTCCAGCAACGAACGCAATGCCAGCCGGTCGTCTCCAACCAGCAGAGGATCAACGTCCTCCGGCAGCCGTTCGGCCTCTTCCGGCCCTCTTACCACCACCAGACTGGATTCTGAATCCACCTCGTGGAGCATCGTCTCCAGACAACGTTGGCACTGCAGGGGCAGGCTGGCTTTAACCTTCACCCGTACCGTCGGCCCGCGACCCGCATCCATCTGAAACGCCAACGCAAACGCCGCTTCGCCTTCCGTGGAAGTCAAAAGCGGCGCCAGACGGGACAGATCTGCCAGCGGAATCGCGCCTTCATACACCTTTCCCAGCGCGCAAAGACGCATCGGATCAGCGAAGTCGGGCAAAAGCGACAACATAAGCGCGGAATTGTATGAAAAACCGAGCGCTCGAGCAAGGAAAAAACTTATGGATTACCTGCGCTTAGTGCGCGGCAGGCTCAACCCCCCACGACGGCCAGCAAGACGCCCGCCGCCACCGCAGAGCCGATGACTCCCGCCACGTTCGGGCCCATGGCATGCATCAGCAGGAAATTGTGGTGATTCGCCTCCAGTCCGACCTTGTTCACCACCCGCGCCGCCATAGGGACCGCCGACACGCCGGCCGCGCCGATCAGCGGGTTGACCTTGCCACCGGACACGCGATGCATGATCTTGCCCATCAGGATCCCGGTCGCGGTACCCACACAGAATGCGACGGCACCGAGGGCCAGGATACCCAGGGTCTCGACACTCAGAAACTTGTCCGCCTGCAGCCTGGAACCCACGGACAGGCCGAGAATGATCGTTACCGCATTGATGATCTCGTTCTGGGCCGCTTTGCTCAGGCGATCGACCACGCCGGATTCGCGCAGCAGATTGCCGAAGGTCAGCATACCGATCAGCGGTGCCGCCGACGGCAGGAACAACAGACACAGCAACAGCACGGTCAGCGGGAACATGATCTTTTCCAGCTTGCTCACCGGACGCAACTGCTGCATCACCACCTGGCGTTCCGACTCGGTCGTAAGCGCCCGCATGATCGGTGGCTGGATGATCGGCACCAGGGCCATGTAAGAATACGCAGCCACGGCGATCGCACCCAGCAGATCCGGCGCCAGCTTGGACGCAAGAAAGATCGCAGTCGGCCCATCCGCACCGCCGATGATGGCGATGGCAGAGGCATCCGCCAGGGTAAAATCAAACCCGGGAATCGCGTTCAACACCAGGGCGCCGATCAAGGTCGTGAAGATGCCGAATTGCGCCGCCGCGCCCAGCAACAGTGTCGAAGGCTTGGCGATCAGCGCACTGAAATCGGTCAACGCACCCACGCCCATGAAGATCAGCAGCGGCGCCACCCCTGAGCCGATAGCTATCGAGTAGAACTGGTAAAGCATCCCCGGCTGGTAGTCGAGATTGTGCGCCAACAACTTGGCCGCATGGAGTGCCTCACCGCTTGCATGCTTGGCCGCATCGGCAACCTCGGACAGCGGTACACCGAGTGTTTGTGCAAGCGCGGCCAGGTGTTCCGGTTGTGCCTCCATCAGGAGGTGGCCCAGCCCATCCTCGGCCAGACCGGCGACAGGCACGTTCGCCAGGATGCAGCCGAAGCCGATCGGCAGCAGCAGAAGCGGCTCGAATCCCTTGCGAATGGCCAGAAAGATCAGCAAACCGCCGATCAACACCATCAGTATCTGACCCCAGACAAGGTTGGGGATGCCCATGGATTGCCACAGGGCGTTGAGACCGTTTTCCATCATCTGCTTAGCCCAGGGTCAACAGGACGTCGCCGACCTGCACCGCATCGCCTTCTTTGACCACCACGGTCTGCACTGTCCCGGACTCGGGTGAACGCACCTCGGTCTCCATTTTCATGGCCTCCAGGATCATGATCACATCGCCGGAATTGACCGTCTGCCCTGGGGTGACGTTGATCTTGAAGATGTTACCGGCGAGCGGCGCGGGAATATTGACAGCAGCACCGCTCGACGCCGCCGGTGCAGGTGCGGCGGCGGGAGCAGCTGCCGGCGCGGCGGCCTGGACACTGGTCACTTCGCCACCAGGCGCAACCACGACATTGTACCCGCGGCCATCCACCGTGACCTGGTAGGCCTCGGGACCACCAGCTGCCGGGGCGGGCGCCGGGGCTGCTGCGGCCGGAGCCGGCTCGGGCTCGCTGCCGGGAACCGGCTCAAAGGCGTCCGGATTGTCGCGATTCTCGAGGAACTTCAGTCCAATCTGCGGGAACAATGCATAGGTCAGCACATCATCGACCTCAGCGGACGCGACACGGATGCCGCGCTCGCTGGCCAGCCGGCGGAACTCATCCGTCAGCTTATCGACCTCCGGCTCGATCAGATCCGCCGGTCGGCAGGTGATCGGCTCGGCACCTTCGAGGACGCGCTTTTGCAGCTCGCTTTCCACGGGCGCCGGGGCCGCACCGTATTCACCTTTGAGGACGCCGGCAGTCTCCTTGGTGATGTTCTTGTAGCGCTCACCGGTCAGCACGTTCAGCACCGCCTGGGTGCCGACGATCTGAGAGGTCGGCGTAACCAGGGGGATGTAGCCAAGGTCTTTGCGAACCTTGGGGATCTCCGCGAGCACCTCGTCGAAGCGATCGGTTGCACCCTGTTCGCGCAACTGGCTTTCCATGTTCGTCAGCATGCCACCAGGGACCTGGGCCACCAGGATGCGCGAATCGACGCCGCGAAGTGAACCTTCGAACTTGGCATACTTTTTCCGGACCTCGCGGAAATAGCCGGCGATTTCCTCCAGCAACAAGAGATCCAGGCCGGTGTCACGCTCCTGGCCCTGCAAAATGGCAACGATCGACTCGGTCGCCGAGTGCGCATAGGTCATGGACATGGAGGAAATGGCCGTATCCACCATATCCACGCCGGCCTCGGCGGCCTTGATATGGGTGGTCGTGCTCATGCCCGTGGTCGCGTGCGAATGCAGCGCGATCGGCACCGAGACGGTCTGCTTCAGCTGAGTGATCAGCTCAAAGCCGGCATATGGCGTCAGGAGGCCGGCCATGTCTTTGATGCAGATCGAATTGCATCCCATGTCTTCGAGGCCCTTCGCCATATCCAGCCAGTATTGAAGATTGTGCACCGGGCTGACGGTGTATGACATCGCGCCCTGCGCGTGCTTGCCCACCTTGAGGGTCGCCTTGACCGCAGTCTCGAAATTGCGCAGGTCGTTCATGGCGTCGAAGATGCGGAACACGTCCATGCCGTTGTCGGCGGCGCGCTCGACAAAACGCTCTACGACGTCATCGGCATAGTGACGGTAGCCGAGGATGTTCTGCGCCCGAAACAGCATCTGCATCGGTGTGTTCGGCATGGCCTTTTTGAGTGCGCGCAGGCGCTCCCAGGGGTCCTCTCCGAGAAACCGGATACACGCATCGAAGGTAGCTCCACCCCAGGTTTCCAAAGACCAGAAACCGACCTGGTCGAGTTTCTCCGCAATGGGGAGCATGTCGTCCAGGCGCAGGCGCGTGGCGAACAGAGACTGGTGCGCATCGCGCAGAACAACATCGGTGATGGCGAGCTTGTTCGTAGTCATGAAATGTCGAATTCCTGATTAAAGGGATGATTCAATTCGCGCGACCTGCGCGATAGCGGGCCACGGCGGCGGAGATAACGGCCACCAATTGGCGATTGTCAGAAACATTGATGGGTGCTGCAACCTCGGGTTGCGGCATTTCGCTGCTGTCCAGGCGATCCGCAAGCAGGGACATGCCGCGCAGGGTAAACACCAGAACCGTCAGAAAGCCAAAGACTATCCCCATGCCAAGCAGCATGAGTTCAACACCCTGTAGTACCAGATTGGTATCCACGTACCGTCCTCGCTCAGTTGACCAAGACGCCCCATTCCACGATGGACATTTTCGCTTCAATCCACCTTCGGGCGCATTACCAGCGTCGTATTCTATAGGGAACCGCGACCGATCCTGTATTGAGAGCTTCAATTGCCATACATAAAACCGGACGAATAAGGAGACTCTGATAAACTCCGCCGCCTATCTACCCGGGGAAAGCCGAATCATGCCGCAGCTGATACTGGGCTCCACATCGCCCTTCCGCAAGGCCCTGCTGGAAAAGCTGGGCATCCCTTTTCTCACGGATGCACCACAGACAGACGAGTCACGGCACGATGGGGAATCGCCCGCCGAGCTGGTCCGGCGACTGGCGGAAGCCAAGGCACGCGATGTCGGCAGGCGGTATCCGGACGCCCTGGTCATCGGCTCGGATCAGGTTGCCTGCGTCGACGGCGATATTCTCGGCAAACCGGGTAATCGTGAAAATGCCATCGCACAATTATCAGCGGCCAGTGGCAAGGCTGTTACCTTTTACACCGGCCTGTGCCTGTTCAACAGTGGGACTGGACAGGCACGGGCGGCGGTCGAGCCCTTCACGGTACAATTTCGCGATCTCACCCGCGAACAGATCGAGCGCTATGTGGACCGCGAACAGCCGTTCAATTGCGCTGGCAGTTTCAAATCGGAGGGATTCGGGATAACCCTGTTTTCGGCGCTCGAGGGTCGTGACCCCAATGCGTTGGTCGGTCTGCCGCTGATTCTGCTGGTCGAGATGTTGTCAGAACAGGGGGTCGCCCTGCCCTGACAGGCCGATCATCACGATTCCTGTTGCAGAAAAGCCTCGAACATCAGTACGGACCAAAGCGGGGTGCTGCGGTCAGCCTGGGCCCGATCATGTTGATCGAACAGACGCTCGAGCGCCTTGCGATCGAATACACCGCTGTCATTGAGTACATCGCTGGCCAGGGCATCACGCAAGCGGCTGCGCAGCGGACCGCGGAACCAGTCGGCCAGGGGCACCGCAAAACCTTTCTTCGGTCGATAGAGAATATCGCTGGGCAGCCAGGGCTCCATCGCCTTTTTCAGCAGATACTTGCCTTCGTGGCCGCGGCGTTTGAACCCGACCGGCAGCGTCGAAATCCACTCGACCAGCGGGTGGTCGAGCAGTGGCACGCGTACCTCCAGGGAGTGTGCCATGCTGGCGCGGTCCACCTTGGTCAGGATGTCACCCGGGAGATAGGTCTTGAGATCCAGGTACTGCGCCAGTGACAACGGGTCGTCGGTCGGCGCCGACGCGGCATGGGTGCGAAATACCTCGACACCATCGTAGCCCTGCAGGCGGCTTTTGAAGTCCCGGCTGTACAGTGAGCATCGCAGATCGCGCTTGATTACCGCATTGATGTCGAAAAAACTTTCGACAGGATCCTGTCCCATCGAGATAAGCCCCTGTCGTCTCCTCAGTGCCGGCGGCAGCAGGCGCGAATCGGGATACACGGCACCCACCATCCCAAGCAGCCTGCGCAGGGCCGAAGGCATTCTCGCCTTGCCGGCCAGATCATCCAGGTGCTGACCATAACGCCGGTAACCCGCGAGGTTCTCATCGCCGCCATCACCGGAAAGGACCACGGTGACTTTCTTCTTCGCCAGTTCACAGACCCGATAGGTGGGCATCGCAGAGCTATCGGCAAAGGGTTCGTCATACAGCCCGGCCAACGAGTCCAGCAGCGAGTGGTCATTCGGATCCACCGCTCCCACCTGATGCCTGCACCCGAACTTCTGCGCCACTGCCGCTGCATAGTCGGCCTCGTTGTACTCGGCCTCGCCGAAAGCGATCGAACAGGTGTTCACCGGTTCTTTGCTGACCTGGGCCATCATCGCCACGACACTGCTCGAGTCGACCCCTCCCGAGAGAAAGGCCCCCAGCGGAACCTCTGATATCAGACGGATATCGACGGCCTCGCGCAGCCTTTCGACCAGTTCGGCCTCCGCCTGCGCCACGGTAGGATCATCCGTCCCCAGGTCGAACGGGATATCCCAATACTGGCGCTGAGTCGGGAGAGATCCACCACGGCGAAACTGGAGCGTGTGTCCTGGCCGCAGCTTGTGGGTATCACGATAGATGCTTCTGGGTTCCGGTATGTAGCCGAGAGCAAAATATTCCTCTATCGCATGTTCATCGACCTTGCGGCCAAGCGCCGGGTGCTGTTTCAAGGCCTTGAGTTCGGAGCCGAAAATGAGCTGACCGTTCGAAAGCAGGCTGTAATAAAGCGGCTTGATACCCAGCCGGTCGCGCGCAAGAAAGAGTGTTTCCCGATTGCGATCCCACAAGGCGAACGCGAACATTCCCCGAAAGTGCGTGACGCAGGCATCACCCCACTCTTCCCAGGCATGTACGATCACCTCGGTGTCGCAATGCGTGCGAAAGCGATGCCCCAGCGCCGCAAGCTCCCTGGCCAGATCGGCAAAATTATAAATCTCGCCGTTGTACACAACGACCACGGAACCGTCTTCATTGAACAACGGCTGCTGACCGCTCGAAAGATCGATGATCGAGAGCCTGCGGTGGGCCAGGCCGATCCCGGGCTCGAGGTGAACACCACCCTCATCCGGTCCCCGATGCAACTGGCTGGCGTTCATGCGCTCCAGCAGGCCCCGATCGATATCAGAACGATGCTTGGTGTCGAAGATACCGGCCAGGCCGCACACAGGAAATCTCCGTCAATCTGCCAGGCCGAGCGCGTTATCGATACGGTTACCGATATGCGGTGCCATGCTGCGGGCGAAACGGGACAGCCGCGCTTCCGCCACCTCTTCGCCCTGATCATCCAGCGCGGTGCTTATGGCAATCCAGGCGCCGTCTGCCCGCCCTGGATAGATCCGCGACATGGCCTCCCAGGCCTTGCCCTCGTAACGATTGGCCAGGCTGCGACCGGCCACCCGGTACCATTGCCACACGAGGTGTGTCTGACCAACCTCCGCCACCGGCACGATGACCCGGCTGCTATTGACCCGAAACGGCTCTTCACCGGCATTGACCGTGCGGACGCCCAGACCGGTTTTTCTGCGCAGGTCCGCAGCGACCTGATTCTGCTGATTGATTGCCTCGTTGCCCTGGCGCTGTTGTGGAAACAGCACGATATAAAGCTGGACCTCGCCTGCATCGTCCGTGTAGACGGCCTCGACCTTGTGCGGTGTCGGCTGATGCGCAGCCGGCCACAAGACCGGGTCGGCTGTCCGCTGCCAGCCATCTGTCCCGGCTGGCGGCTGCAGCTGACCCGCCATCCGATACTCAATGCTTGCGGCTCGCTGGGTTGCCCAGACAGTCGATATGGAGAACGCCAGCGCCAACAGGGAAATCAGCAGAACACGATGGCCCACGGTCCTGGTGCTCATGGCCCGCGGCGGCGCCACGAAGCCCGGCGGCTCCTGCTCTTCCTGCCAGAAAGAGCCGATCCAGAACAGGATGAACATCACGATGCCGAAGAAGAACCAGCCATAGATCAGGTGGTCGACGCCGGTCGCATATTCCATCCCGCTCAGGTGACCGATCATCACGATCATGTATGCGCGCAGCCCGTTGGCCAACACAGGTACGATGACGGACATCGCGATGAACAGCAGCCTTTTCCACAGCGTATGGTAGGTGATATAGGCGTACATGACACCGAGCGTCGCCGATGCAATCAGGTAGCGCACGCCGCTGCAGGCCTCGACCACCGACCAGTTGCCGGTTGGCAGCGAAAACCAGAGTCCGTCCCGATATACCGGGATGCCGGTAAGTTTCAGTGCCTCGACGGTAAAGGTTGCCGTGAATTCCATCATCGGCGGCACCAGGTCTTCCCCCATCGGGACCGCAAAGAACAGGAACAACAGCGGAAATGCCAGAAATCGGCTGACCTGCCAGCCGAGAATACTTGCCAACGAGCTTACGACGACAGTCACGAAGGCGGCCTGCTCGATCACCAGCACCCCAGTCAGACGTGCCAGCGACCAGATCAGCAGGGCGCCCACCGCCAGGACCAGGAAACCCGCGGTCGGCTGTGGCGTGAATGCCGCCAGATGGTCGCGTTTCTGCCAGATCAGCCAAAGAGAGATCGGCAAAATCAGGAAGCCGTGGGTATAGGTTTCGAAGTTGTACCAGATGTAGACCATGCCCTGCGCAGTCGGCCAAAACAGTGCGAGCAGGGCAAAAAAGGTCACGCCGCAGGCGATGAGTGTGGCGCGCCAGCGTGGCGCTGCCGAAATGTCTTGTTCAAGCACGGTTTGCGCTACCTACCTGGTGACTTGCTCGATACGGCCAATACATCGGTTCAGGATGCCTGGGCTTTGGTGTGCAATTGCTGTTGCACGGCAGGCCAATACAGGACTTCGTCCATACGCCCCCAGTCGAAATCGCCAAGCAGGCGGTTCAGCCGGGTCTCCATGCGTTCGAGATTGAGATAATGGCGGAACCGGGTTTTGGCATCGATTCCTTTCTGCCGCGGCTGTTCGGGGTCTATCTCCCACGGGTGGAAATAGAAAATCGCCGATTCCCGGTCCAGCCGATTGACCCGCTGCATCGCCCAACGCATACCGGCATAGGGTACGAGACGGAACCAGCCACCCCCGCCGCACGGCAGGTTTCTGTTGCCCAGGCGGACCGTGGTGACCGGAAACTCCAGGAAATCACCTTCCAGCGGCCGGAATGCAAAGCGCGGCGCATCCGGCATGCCGTACAGATCGTGTTTGATCGGATAGATGCTGGAACTGTAGCGATGACCGGTTTCTTTCAGAACATCCAGCGCCCAAAGATTCGCTGCACCGATGGAATAACTCGCCGCGCGGTAGCCAATGATTTCCTGGCCTGAAAGGTCTTCGAGAAAGGCCTTGGTACGCACCACGTCCTGACGGAATTCTTCCGGATTCTGCTGGGTTACCCGCACGTGCGACCAGCCATGGCTTGCCAGTTCGTGACCCTCTGTGATCATTCGCCGGACCATGTCGGGATAACGTTGCGCGATCCAGCCGAGGGTGAAAAAGGTTGCCTTTACCCCGTGTCGATCGAACAACCCGAGGATGCGATCGACATTGCGTTCGACTCGGCATTCCTGCTCATCCCAGGCATGCCGATCGATATAGCGTTCAAAGGCGGAGACCTGGAAGTAATCTTCCACGTCCACGGTCATGGCGTTTCGGGGTTGTGTCATGCCTGGCAGTCCCTGTTCAGGCCGCCCGGCCGCGGCTGTGCGCCCATTCACTCAACACGACGGCGATCCGCTCTGCGGCGCGACCATCCCAGAGCGCAGGGACCCGACCGGCCTTGCCACCGGTCGCCAGGACATCATCGAAACAGGCCCGGATCTTGGCCACATCGGTCCCGACAATGGTGTTGGTACCCTGGGTCACCGTAATCGGACGCTCGGTGTTCTCACGCAGGGTGATGCAGGGCACGCCGAGCGCCGTCGTCTCTTCCTGAAGTCCACCGGAATCGGTGAGAACCAGACGGGCCTCCGACATCAGGCCGAGCAGCTGCAGATACCCGAGCGGCTCGGTCAGCCCGATCCGGCTGTTTTCCAGCAAGGGACTCAGACCGGTTTCTGCAATCCGGGCGCGCGTTCTTGGGTGGATGGGAAATACCAGGGGCACACGCTCACTCAGATCGACCAGGGCCTCCAACAGACGCTGCAACACCACCGGGTCATCGACGTTGGAAGGACGATGCAGGGTGAGCACACCAAAGTTGGAGACATCTGACGAAAACCGCGGAATACCCGACAGGGTTGCCGCCGCTGGCACTGCCCGCTCGCGATTGGCCAGCAGGGTGTCGATCATCACATTACCGACAAAATGAATGCGTTCTGCGGCCACGCCCTCATGCAGGAGATTGCTCTCTCCGTCGGGTTCCGTGGTAAACAGCAGATCCGAGATCTGATCGGTAAGCACCCGGTTGATCTCTTCGGGCATGCGGCGGTCACCGCTGCGCAGACCAGCCTCCACATGCACAACAGCAATGTCTTTCTTGGTCGCAACCAGCGCACAGGCAATAGTGGAATTGACGTCCCCGACCACCAGCACGAAGTCCGGGGCCAGGTCGTCCAGAACCGGTTCAAAACGGCGCATGATCTCTGCAGTCTGCACCGCATGACTGCCCGAGCCCACGCCGAGATCGATATCCGGCTCAGGGATGTTCAATTGCCGGAAGAACGCATCCTTCATGGCCTCGTCGTAGTGCTGACCCGTATGCACGAGACGTGCGTCGAAGGTCTCGGGCGCCGATCGGAATACCCGCATCAGCGGCGCGATCTTCATGAAATTCGGTCGTGCCCCGACGATACAGAGGATGCGCAGCGGGCCGTCAGAGGAGGTCGTCGTCATCATCCGCATCCATCTGCAGCATAATGGCCTGTTTCAGCATGCGGCGATTTTTCGACAACGCGTTTTTCAGCTGCTGGACCTCCTGCTCCAGTAAGGCGACCCGACCTTCCATATCGGCAGGTCGCACCCCACTTACGGCTCGCGGTGCGGCTGCAGCAGGCGCTATCTGATCTCCGATCTGGACCTCGCTGTGACCTACCTCCTGCGCCATCTCCTCGACCACGGTCTGTACATGCGAGTCTTCCAACTCGTGCACTTCCTCCAGCGATCCGAACAACAACAGCCGATCGCACAGATTGTTGACGCGCCGCGGCACCCCACCGGTGGCGGAGAATATGGCATCGAACGCGATATCGCTGATCGTCGGGTCGTTGCGCCAACCAACCAGGGCCAGCCGGTGCTCGATGTAGGCCTGCAGTTCCTGGCGGTCCAGGGGGCGCAAATGGTAGCCGGCAATAATGCGCTGACGCACCTGCTCCATACCCGGGCCCTGAAGGGTCTGTTTCAACTCCAGCTGGCCCAGCAGGAAGCTCTGCAACAATGCCTGTCCGTCCTCCTGGTAGTTGGACAGCATGCGCAGTTCTTCGATAGAGCGCTGCGGCAGGTTTTGCGCCTCGTCGACCACCAGCAGAACCCTTCTGCCCTCGGCCCGGCGGCCACGAAAAAACGCCTCCAGATTGCGCAACAGCGCGGCCTTCGACAGATTCTCATGCGCCAGACCAAACGACGCACTGATCATGCGCAGCACTTCGTCTTCATCGATCTGGGTCGAGACCAACTGCGCCGCGACCACATTGTCATCGCTCAACTCGGCGAACAGATTGCTCACCAGCATCGTCTTGCCGGTACCGATGCCTCCAGTGATGACGATAAAGCCCTCGCCCTGGCGCAGGCCATAACGGAGATAGGCCATGGCACGGTTGTGTCCGGAGCTGTTGAAGAAAAAACGTGCGTCCGGGCTCAGTTGAAACGGCTTGCCGGACAGGCTGTAGAAACTCTCGTACATGCTTTAGAGGTAGGTCGTCGTGAACGAGATACCAATCCGCTTTTCGGTGTAGTTCTCGCTCGAGTCATCGTCATTGTAATCGCGGTATCCGAGCGTCAGTGCGGTACTGCTCCGTGGTGACAGGGCCTTTCTCAGCGAGAAGCGTGCATCATAGGTTTCATTGTCGCTGTCGGTGTTGCTGTCCACTTGCTCGGCATGTCCTGTCAACGAGGCGCTAAAATTGGACCCGAGATCACGTGTCACTCCCAAAGTCAGCGCATACCTATCCTCGTCACGTGACGATTGCTCATAGTTCTGATTGGAGACGCGGCCGGTAACCGTGACCGTGGTGCGTCGCCCGGTGACTGTCACGATTCCACGCATCTGCGTATTGATGAAATCCTCATCTGTATCCTCAAGTTCTGGAACGCTGACAATGATCGGGTTTCCACTCGCGTCAACGACCGGATTGCCGCTGCTATCCGCCAGAAAAAAGAAAGAATCTACCAACTGCTGGTTTCGTCTGCTCTCTACATCCCGCGAAAAATCGAAGGCCAGACGCGTGCGCCGGGTTTGGTGCGAAACGCGGCCGCTGAAATAATCGCCGAAATATCTTTGACCGTAATCTGCAGATACTG
>CAZCDY010000028.1:18501-30727 GCA_964497145.1 uncultured Gammaproteobacteria bacterium | reverse complement strand
GTCACCTTGAGCAACACCACGGATCCAGGCAATTCGGTGAATGCCGGTCTGCAGAAATTCGGTTTTGGCTCCAGCGCCAACGCGAGCGTCGCCAGCTGGTCGCAGCTTGGCGTTGGCCCCGGCAAGGTGACTGACGTTCGCAACTTCGGCAATCCGGACAATGAGCTGGATAACGCCGTCGCACCCGGCAACATGCAGGTCATCGAGATCGTTGCCGCGACGGGCACCGGTGCCGGCGAATCGCTTCAGGGCGGAGAAGAAGATCTTTTCGAACTGGTGCTGAGCGTACCCGACCTCGGGGAAGATGGCGTGGAATTCTCGCCCTTCGCGGTGAAATACCAGACGGATGTTGGCAGTTACGAGTTTCCCGGTGGTGAGGATCCTAGCGGCGCCCCCCCGGCCGGTGAAGCCCCTGTTCCTGGTACGCTGGCCCTGCTCGGCATTGGCGCCCTGCTGCTGGGCCGCAGGAAGCTCCTCAAACTGAGCTGACCGGATCGGCTGGCGCATCAAAAGCCCGGCAGCTGCCGGGCTTTTTTGTGCCTGACGTCTCTCAGTCGGGCAGCACCACATTCAGTTCCAGAACCTCATGCGCACCGTCCTGTTCCACAGTGACGGATACCGCATCATTGTCGACGGCGACGTATTTCCGGATCACCTTGAGCAGGTCCCTCTGCAGCTGTGGCAGATACGAAGGCCCATCTCCACGACGGTCGTGGGCCACCAGGATCTGCAGCCGCTCCTTGGCAATCGCGGCCGAATCGCTGCTTTTGCGCTGTCTGAAGTAGTCCAGCAAACCCATGATCAACCTCCGAACAGTCGGCCGAGCAGGCCTTTCTTCTCGACCTTCAGGAAGCGATGCGGCAGCTCGTCACCCAGGTAGCGCGACACCATATCGTTGTAGGCGATACCCGCGCTGCTTTCACGGTCGAGAATCACCGGCACCCCGGCGTTCGAGGAATTGAGCACCGCGGGGGACTCCGGAATGACGCCGATAAGCTCCAGCGACAGGATCTCCTGCACATCCTCGAGTGCCAGCATCTCGCCGCGCTCCACGCGCTCCGGCGAGTACCGGGTCACCAGCAGGTACTCGCGGATACCCTCGAGATTCTGCTCGGCCCGCCGCGACTTGCTCGAAAGGATCCCGATCATGCGGTCGGAGTCGCGTACCGACGACACCTCCGGATTGGTGACCACAATGGCGTCATCGGCGAAATACATCGCCAGGGTCGCACCTTTTTCGATCCCGGCCGGCGAATCACACACGATGAATTCGAACTCTTGAGCGAGTTGCTCCAACACCTTGCCCACACCCTCGATGGTCAACGCCTCCTTGTCACGTGTCTGCGAGGCCGGCAGCACGTAAAGGTTGGGATTGCGCTTGTCCTTGATCAGGGCCTGGCCCACATTGGCGTCGCCGCTGATCACATTCACGAAGTCGTAAACCACGCGCCGCTCACACCCCATGATGAGGTCGAGATTGCGCAGGCCCACATCGAAGTCGATCACGACCGTCTTGAGGCCACGCTCTGCGAGCCCCATCGCGAAGGCCGCGCTGGTCGTGGTCTTTCCCACTCCGCCCTTGCCGGAGGTAACTACAATGATTCGTGCCAACTGAGCACTCCTTTGGACCCGTGGTCCGCGTTTGTTCAGAAAAATCGTTCGTCGCTTCAGAGCAGGGCGAATTCCAGACCCTCACCGGACAGGGAGATCTGCACGGCGCGCCCCAGGTAACGGCTCTCGAGTTTTTCACTCACCCGGTAACGGCCGGCAATCGAGACCAGGTCCGCACCCAGCTCGCGACAGAAAATTCGTGCCTCGGTATTGCCCGACACCCCGGCCATCGCACGGCCGCGCAGTGCGCCATAGGCATGGATATGGCCCTCGGCCATCACCTCGGCTCCCGAACTGACACCGGCCAACAGCACCAGGTCGCCTGCCTGCGCATACACGCGCTGGCCCGACCTGACGGGCTTTTCGACCACCAGGGTGCGCGAGGCCTGTGCGGCAGATGTCACATGACCTTCTGTCCCGCGCGCGGCAGAGGGCTTGCGTGCAGCGGGCATTACCGCAAGCTCGAGCGCCAGGGCCTGTGCCTTCTGCGCCTCGGAGGCACCACGCACACCGACCGGTATCATCCCGTGGCCACGCAGCATACCCACGATCATCGGGAGATCGTCCAGTTGCTCACGACTGGGGAGCGAGGACAGATCGATGGCCACAGGGGCCTGATCGAAAAAGGCCGGCGAACGCGCCACATGCCGTGCCAGGAACCCATCCAGCGCAGCAATATCCAGATCCCGCAACACCAGGGTCGGGACCGTGAATTGCCCGGCCTTGAGATCAAACGGCGCGACCGCCGTGTCTTCGGAAACAGATACCTCGGACATTCCTAGCCCCCCGGGATGGTCGGGTTCGAGGTAGCGGGCGATTCTGGCAGGCTCGTTCGAAAGGACACCGATTGCAACTCCGGCAACAAATTCAGGCAGAGGGGATTTCGGCCAAGAGTCTATACGAATTTAGTGCCGTTTGTGACGCGTGCTTCACACTTTTGCCGGCACGAGAGCCGGAGGCCCAAAACGGGAGGTGTCGCCGGCAGGGCAGAGGCAAAATCAGTTCGGGAAAAGGGGGTTCATGGCCCCCATCGGGCCGGAGATCTCGCGCACGTTCGCGCGCATCACACCCATACCGCCGGTCATGTGGTGCATCTGCTGCGCGATACCGCCCATGGCATTGGTCATCTGATGCATATTGTGGTCGATCGCCAGCATCTCCGCGTCTATGACCTGCATGTTGCGGCCAAGACGGGGCATGACCTCGGTGATCGCGGACATATTCGCGGTGATCGGGCCCATGCGCTGGATATGCCGGTCGAAACGCTGAATGCGCTGGGCTATCACGTCCATATCGCGGTCGACGCGTGACAGGTTACGGTACATGGAATCCATGTTTCCCACGATCCCGTTGAGATCCTGATACAGCACGGTGACGTAATAGATATTGACGGAGGCAAGAAAAACCAGCAGCAGCGAAATCACGATGATCACCTTGTCGGTGATCTTGAAGTGGCGGTGGCGTTCGTCCAGATGAAGCTGGGTTTCGCGGCCCAGCCGCGCCATGACCTGAACAATGGGACTGCGCGGATCAACACCCATGACGATCTCCCGCCGGTATACCGTTCATCACATGCCTAGGCATCATGCATCGTTCCGATCAGGGAAAAGGAAACATTTTGTTGAGTGTACGGGCCGGTTTGGCCATCCGGTGCATCTCCACACTCATGGCCTGCACCTCCATATTCATCGCATTCATGGTGACCGCGATATTCTCCACGTTCTGGCGCGTGCCATCCATCTGTTGCCCGATGTTCACCACGCTCCCCTCGATACTCCCGGTCGCCTCGCCGATCGCCTGCATCTCGAGCTGCAGGACCGCCGTGTCCTCCTCGATCGACTTCATCTGCGCCACCTGGATCTCCATCGACCCAAGATACTCGCTGATCTCGTCCATACGCAGGGATACCGCCGAGAAGTGGGTATTCATCGCCCCCACGACATCGCTGATCCGGGTGATTTGTGAACTCAGGGTCAGCAGCAGGACGAGGATAGAGAAGGCGATTACAAACAGGATGATCAACCCGGTCCGGATACTGTAATTCAGGCGGTCGCCCAGAGCGTTTTTGACATCGATCTGGCTGAGGACGATACCCTCGAACGAACTCAGCGCACGCAGATACTGCTGTTGCAGTATGGTGTCGTCGGCGCCGGCTGCTGGTTCTGTTGATTCACCTGCCATTGTTTTAGCCACTTCCCAATCTGGTCACACGATATTATCGGATCCTTCCTCTGCGGAACCATAACAGCGGGGCCGGGTTTGCGCCAACCCCGGTGCATTGCCCCCTTGGACCGGGGGCCCGGAAACCGGTGACCGCCTGGCAATCGTGGATCAGTGCCCGATCCGGCCGGACCGTTTCAACAGTTCGCCGGCCTCGACCGGCGACACCGGCCTCGAAAACCAGAACCCCTGGGCCTCCGGACACTCCATGGACACCAGGGCGTCAAGTTGGCCCTGGGACTCGACCCCCTCGGCCACCACGTTCATGTCCAGCATCCGTCCAAGACCGACGATCGTCTTTATGATCGCCACGCTCTGATCCTCGCTGCCGATACTTTGGACAAAAGAACGGTCGATCTTCAGGGTATCGTAGGAGCAGCGCTGCAGGTAGGAAAGCGACGAATAGCCGGTACCGAAGTCGTCCATGTGGATTCCGACGCCGAACTTGCGCAGTTCCTCCAGAATGACCTGGGTTGCCTCCTCATGGTCCATACAGTCGCGTTCGGTCATTTCCAGCGACAGATCCTGCGGAGAGATCCCGCTTTCACGCACGATGTCCTTGAGACGCTGGGCAGCATTCTCGGCCCTGAACATGGTCGCGGAAACATTCACGCTCATCCCCAAGGGTGAACCGTTGACGAACAAGGTACGCCACTCTCTCGCCTGGCGGCATGCCTGCTCGAGCACCCACCAGCTCAAGGTGGAGAGCATACCGGTATCCTCCACCACCGAAAGAAAGCTGTCTGGAGACAACAGGCCTTTCTTCGGGTGCATCCAGCGCAACAGGGCCTCGAAGGCAACGATACGTCTTTCCGCAAGCGTCACAATCGGCTGGTAATGGACCACAAACTCGCCGCGCGTAAAGGCTCGCCGCAGGTCCGTTTCCATGTTGAGGCGTGAAATCGCCGCCTGGTGCATGGTGGTATCGAAGATCGCCGTGTTCTCACTTTCCGAACGCTTGGCTCGGTACATCGCCAGATCGGCATCACGCAGCAGTTCCTCCGGCGACTGGTACTGCTTGGTCACCACAGCAACCCCGATACTGACACTGGTATAGACACCGCGGCCCGCAATCGAGAACTCCTGCTGAAACAGGGTGTGAATACGCTCGGTGACCTGCGCCGTATCCGATTCGTCCTCGATATCGCTGACCAGTACGGCAAATTCGTCGCCACCCATGCGAGCAACCGTGTCACCCGGCCGGATCACGCTCATGAGACGACGCGCGACCGAGACCAACAGACTGTCCCCCGCCGAATGCCCGAGACTGTCATTGATGAACTTGAAACGATCGAGATCGAAGTAAAGAACCGCAAAACGCAGTTGATTGTTGCGCTTGAAACGACGCAGCGCCTGTTGCAGCCGGTCGGTGAACAGCACCCTGTTCGGCAACCCGGTCAACGCATCATGCAATGCACGATGAATCAGCTGCTGCTCCGTTTCCTTGCGTTTTGCGATACTGCTGATCGAACCCGCCATGCGCACCGCTTTACCACGAGGGTCCGCCAGTATCACACCTCGCGCATAAACCCAGATGTAATCGCCTTTCTCGTGCCGCAAACGGTGCTCATGCTCAAAATGCTGACGCTCGCCCGCGAACTCTGCAGACACGATACGCCGCAACTCCGAAACCTCATCGGGATGGACACGCTCGAACCAGTCCTGCAGGCTGTTGACATTCGCGTCTGGCGGCAGCCCGACAAGCTCGTTCCAGCGCGGTGAAAAATAGGCCGTGTCACTCGCCGCATCCCAGTCCCAGATGCAGTCATTCGCACCCGCGACCGCAAGCGCGTAACGCTCTTTTACCTTAAGCAGGGCCTGTTCGGCATGCTGACGCTCTATCGCATACAGGATGGCACGGTGCAGCAGGGCAGAGTTGACCTCGCGCTTGACCAGGTAGTCCTGCGCACCGCCACGCACCGCACTTGCGGCTGTACGTTCTTCATTGCAGTTGGTGAGAATGATCACCGGCACACTGGGTGCTGCACCGGCGATATGCTTGAAGCCTTCCAGCCCCTTGGTGTCCGGCAGATGCAGGTCGAGCAGGATGACGCTGGGACTGCGGCCGGTGGCAAGTTCAGCCAGAGCGCCGCTGATGCTGCGCACATGTCGAATACTGTATTTGTGCGAATACCTTTTTGCCAAATACAGACGAACGATTTCCGCTTCCTGCGAGTTATCTTCAACAAGTAGGACGTCTATGCTTTCATCATTCATCTGTTTTCGATTTCGATAACACCTGCGATTTTATGCTGGCAGCACTTCAGAAGAATCATCTATCTGCGGCACAGAGAAGATAAAGACGCTGCCGCCACCCGGGTTTGAACGCACCCAGATGTTGCCGCCGTGATTCTGGACAATGCGTTTGCAGATTGCCAACCCCATGCCGGTGCCGGGTTGATCCTCGGCCACCCCGGCCCTTTCAAACATGCCGAAGATCCGCTTGATATCGTCCTCGGCAATGCCTACCCCGTTGTCTTTTACGCCGATGCGCCATTCGTCCCGCACCCGCTGGCTGCGCAAGGTGATCTGCAACGGACGGTCACTGCGGAACTTGATCGCGTTGCCGATCAGGTTCTGAAACAGGCGCTGGAACTGCCTGCGATCCACCGCCAGTGTCGGCAGCGGCTGTTGGCAACTGATGCTCCCCCCGATCTCTTCCAGGGTGAGCCTGTACAGTCCCCTGACCTCATCGAGTAACTCATTGAGGTCCACCGGCTCCCGGTCCACCTGCGTATTCTGCAGCCGCGAGTAATCCAGCAACTCGTCCAGCATCTCCTGAGTACGGCTGAGATTGAACTGCAGATGCCCGAGGACACTCGCTCCGGAGTCACCAAGCTGCTCCTCGAAGTCGTCGTTCAGAATCTCTGCATAACGCCGGGCCAACTGCAACGGGTCCTGCAGGTCATGGGAGACCGCATAGACAAGCTTTTCCCTCTCTTCCTGGCTCTCGTGTGCGCTACCCTCGTCCAGCGCCCGGGGCTCCCGCCGCAGACTGAAACTTTGGTCGCGGGTGGCCAGTTTTGACAACAGCCTGGCGAGTGCGATCAAGCCCGCACTGCTACGCGGATAGACCACCGCCAGTCCCTCTGCGAGGGCGGCCGCTTGCCGCTCGGGATTATCGGCATCGACCAACAAGACCTGGAGTGCATTCGGCCTCGACTTGCCCACGGCTGCAATCACACCCTGCCAGTCAGACCAGGCCTGCCGGTCATCCACCACCGCGACCTGATAACTCTGCTCCGAGTAAAGCGCATCGAAGAACGCCGGGGCCGTCTGCGCTGCCATCACGCGAACAGCAGCGCCCGATTCACTTCCGGCAAGGAGCGTCTTCAGCACCGTTTCATCGGCGGCCGAGTCACTGACGTAAAGAACGTTGATCTGGGCGTCCACTCGTTTTTTATTTATCGGCACTTATCGTTATGTTCAAGGTCGTCGGTTTCCCCGATGCAAACCTGACTGCTACCCCGGAACAGTCTTCGGCGCACACCAAAGAACGCGCCAGAATGCAGAATCGGGAGAATCCTTCGCCTCGACTTTTTCTTTGCAAATCATATCCTAAGACAGGATATTTTGCGGTTCTTACGAGGTTGATTCTCGCAGAAAAGCACCCCCGGGAAACGGCGAATATTCGGCGCTTAACATTCCTTGACGCCGCGAACAGTGATGGGCGAAACCCCTTCGCAAAACGCGTAACTAAAGGATTTTTAGTAGTCACAAGTGTCCCTTTTTGACCACTTGATCACCAACAGAAACTTGGGTTAAACGGTAACTCGTACCTTTAATTCCTAAACCAAACCCGGACCGGAAGCCTGCCGCCGACCAAGGGGGTGTCTATAAGGTCACCCGACCCGATTCACAAACAGGTTTCAACGAACGGGCATGGCGAAGGCATAATCGTGGGGAACGACAGCGGACCCGCCGGATTCCCGGTAAACAGCCGTATCAAGGGAGCCGGACAATTGAAACTGAATGATCCTTTTGGACGCGTATCCAGCAGAAACGAAGCGAGCTACCGCTCGTTGCGAGACCGCCTCCAGCAGGAGGGTATCCGGGACAGCGCAGCCGTTAGCAAGGTGACGGCCAAGATGACCGCCACCATGGTGAAGTCGCTGGCACTGTTGTTTGGACTGTCGATGGTCCTCGCCCTTTTTTTCCCAACGCTTCTCATCGCCTTGCTCGGGATCAACATCCTGATCCTGCTTTGGGTTTCGGCGGTCTATCTGAAGACACGCCTGCACCTGAAAAGGTACCTTTACGAGGTCTGCAGGAAAAGCTGAATCATACCCCGGCCGGCCAAAACCCGGGCCCCGGCGGATGGCATTCTATTTCTGACACCCTGCTGTCGACAGACCCATAACCCAGCCACAGGAGACACACGCAAATGAAAACCAAGACTGAATCCAAGCCGCACAGATTCTTCCTTGCCCTGGCCATGCTGTTCGGCACGATCACAGCCACCACGGTGACCTCGACTGCAGCGGCGGAGGATACGGCCAAGGTGGTCTATCACGCCGACTTCGCCGACCCACGTCGTTTCAGTGCGATGCTGACCAGCGTCAACAACATGGTGACCTATTATCAGAACGAACTCATCGAGTACGACGTCCGCATCGTCTTCGTCGCACACGGCATACGTTTCGTTACGGATGACAGACTCTCCGGCACACCGTTCGAGGAAGACACCGCAATGGCGGAACGACGGGAGAACAATGCCGGACGGCTGCAAGCACTGCAAAACGTGCAGGAGGTGAAGCTGGAACTCTGCGAGATCACACGATCACAGATCGGACTCGCCCAGGACAAACTCTACGAGGGCGTCAACCTGGTGCCTTCGGGCGTGGTGCAGCTGGCGAAACTGCAGGGCGAAGGCTTCGCCTATATAAAGATCGAGTGATGCTGTGAAACCCGGACCGTGTCACGCATCTGCCCGGCTCTCAGCCGCCGGCCTGGTGATGCTTGTCGCGATGCAGCTGGTCGCATGCGGCGAGGGACCGCCGCTGGTGGCCGAGCTGGCCGGCCGGACCATGGGTACCAGCTACAGCATCAAGCTGTCACCTGCGCCGGATGCGACCCTCGGCGCATCACTGCAACGGCAGGTGGAACGGCGCCTGGACGAGATCAACGCGCAGATGTCCACCTATCGGCCGGATTCGGATCTGTCACGCTTCAACCAGACACTCCACACCGACTGGCAGCCCCAACCAGAACCGGTGGTGGCACTGGTCGAGCAGGCCGCGAAAATCAGTCAGCTCAGCGGAGGTGGCTATGACGTCACGGTCGGCCCGCTGGTCAATCTTTGGGGGTTCGGCACCAGCGGCAACCGCGAAACCGCTCCCACGCAGGAGGAGATCAACGGAGTGCTGAAACGTGTCGGTTTCCGGCAGCTGCATACCCGAAAAAATCCGCCGGCGCTGCGCAAGGATGTAGCCGCGCTGGAGGTCGATCTGTCGTCGATTGCAAAAGGCTGGGCCGTGGACCAGCTTGCCGAACTCGTGCAGACACAGGGCTTCGACAACTACCTGGTCGAGATCGGTGGCGAGGTGCGTGCACAGGGAGAGAAATCCCCCGGCAGGCCCTGGCGCATCGCGATCGAACAGCCCTCTTTTGACACTCGATCGCTACAGCGAGTAGTCACGCTGCGCGACACCGCCATGGCAACCTCGGGCGACTATCGGAACTTCTTCGTCGATGGTGATCAGCTGTACTCACACACAATAGACCCCCAGACCGGCCAAACAGTCCGTCATCGTCTCGCGTCGGTCACCGTGCTGGCCGAAGATTGCGCCATGGCCGACGCCTGGGCAACCGCCTTGCTTGCCCTGGGTGAACAACGCGCCGCCAGGCTTGCAGACTCCATAGGACTCAAGGCTCTGTTCATCGTCCGCTCGGCAGACGGGCTGGAGGAGAAACACAGCCGCGCACTGGCCAACTCGGACCTGTTGGATGAGTGACCCCGACAGGCTGAAGCCGGACACAGACAAGCAGTTCCAGTACAGCACCCCGGGGCCGCCCTGTTTACCTGGACCATCGCCTTCGCATTGCACCAATGCCCGATTGGGGCGACATTTCGGCTTTTTTCCAAAGCATTGATTGGATGATCGTTCGCTGGAATCACCCTGTAGCAAATTGGCAGCAGCTGGGATAAGGGCTGCAGATATGAGGTAGATCACTAGCCGCCACCCGATTTACGGATCGACAGCCCGCGAAACCGACTCATGCGGAGAACCGCACCCAAGCACTTTAACCCCAGCGCTCGTGCCCCAAGGCCCACCCCAAGTGTGAGCTTCCCAATCAACTGGCGATTAAGCTGAAATTGCGTGGGGACTGAATTCGGTCTAAATTTAATCTCAATCCCCAGGAGACCGATTGATGAAGTATTCCGAGCAAGTCAAACCAATCAGTTATCTCAAGTCACATACGGCAGACGTCGTCCGTGATCTGAACAAACACCAGAAACCTTTGATCATTACGCAAAACGGCGAAGCCAAGATTGTGGTGCAGGATATTCAGACCTACGAGCAAACCCAGGAAACACTCGCATTGCTGAAGATCCTTGCGCTGGGGAACAGGCAGATCGAACAGGGTCGCGTTGGTCCGGCCACCGAGGCGTTCAAGAGAATCCGGGGCAGAAAGGATTCGGCGTAGTGAAATACAAGGTCCTGCTCACGCATGATGCAGAAAGTGACCTGGCTTCGATTTTCGATTACATCGCGGAACAGGACGCGACAGAAAATGCGCTCTATGTTCTCGATCAGATCGAGCAGGCTGTGTCGAGCCTGTCCGACCTGCCTGAGCGTGGCAACTATCCGAAGGAACTCGCGGCACTTGGTATTCGGGACTATCGGGAGATCTTTTTCAAACCTTATCGGATCATCTATCGCGTCGGGGGTAAGCTCGTCTACGTGTTCCTGATCTCAGACGGGCGGAGAGACATGCAGACCCTGCTGCAACGCCGTCTGCTTTCAGCAGAAGCGTGAGCATGTGTGCGAAAAAGGTTAGTCGCCGCCTTTGCATGACGCCGGTACTGGATTGGATCAACACTTCTTCTTTCAATTTCAATCTCTTGACACCCACCAGAAAACGTCATGTAGCGATTTCGAATCGCCAAGCCCCTCAAGGCACACAACCTAGCTAGATCACACTTGTCTCTCGTCTCTCGCGTCCCCGGTTTCCCTTTGCCCCCCCTGCACTATCTGGCTGAGGCCACCTCGCACGTACTCACCGATAGCTCCCATCAGCCAAACATTTGATTTGAACCGATCTCCGAACGGTCACAGTCTGCCGATAGACAAGCGCCTGAACACCGGCCGCTTCATGCGCACAAGAGACATTCCAAGGCCGGGTCGTCGGGGTGTCAGATTGCTTTCCACTCTGATCGGCGCTTGGGCGGGAATCGACTCTCTTCTGCCATTAGCACCAGCGATGAGCCAATGACTATGACTGGTAGATGTTCTTGAGCTGACCGATGCTTAGATCGAAATCGTGGCTAACAGGCGAGCACGGCGGCTGACTCGATTTAGTGTGACCTGCGTCATCATTGCACGTGGCTATTGACGCTACGATTTGTACCGGGAAGAGAATTCTTATAGGGGCATTCGCAGCCCCGGGATAGGTCTTTCCCAATCAAGACCTCCGTTTACAAGGAGTAAAACAATATGAAGGCTGCAATTGTTGCTTTTGGACTCGTGGCGAGCCTCGGCTTTGCTGGTACCTCTATTTCGGATGATAGCGGTTGCGTCGTCCACTACGTTCGGACTGCGTGCCAGGGCCAAGAGGCCGTGTCATTCAAAAAATGTGATGGGAAAGCGGAATGTGACAAGACGAAACCCGCAGATTCACCGGAAGCATGTGCTTCAGCTGCACTGAAGTCGTGCGCCAATTCCCGACTCGACATCACAAAGTACAAGGTCATCACGGCCAAGTACGACGGACAGGCTCTAAGTGGTGGCTTCGATGTCGAGGGCAATGCGGACCCGGCAGGTCTGAATTTCTGTGACAAGAATCGGCCGGATCTCAATCAATGCGACTGACCGAGAGACCGAATCCCCGGTCTTGATGGCGGAATGGCCAGCTGTCGGCACGCTCTGGCGGCTGGCCATCCAGAGCGGACGCTATGTCTCTTCCTGGCCGAAAGCACCAGTCCGCCACCACACCAACCGTTCATGGCATTCTGACTGTTGATTTGCCTATCCCGGCTATGACCGCCGTTGTTACAGAACGGTCGTTAGACGGACGTGACCGGGACGGCTGCAGTGTGTTGCGGATTCAACCGATCGGCGCAACACATTGGCTAAATTGTTCGGCCGGTGTTTCATAGTTTAGTGTTTTTCTCGGCCGTTCATTCAATTGCCCCGCGTCCGGATGAAATCAGTCGATATTGCCGAGGCGAATC
>CAZCDY010000028.1:15216-18491 GCA_964497145.1 uncultured Gammaproteobacteria bacterium | reverse complement strand
TTAACTTGCCCTCGAATCGGACATTCATACGCCTTTTCTTTGATCCGTAGACAGCGCGTACTTTTCCGTGCTGATTGACGCGAGCGTCCCAGGTGATGGAATCGTCTGCAAATTCGTAACTGCCGGTCGAATAGTGGTCGGCGCTGGCTCCAAAATAGCGGCCATCCTTTAGCAATGCCGTCGCGATCCTCTCCCAGCCATGGGGACCCATTACCTCGACCTTCCATACGCCTTCAACACTCATCATTGCCTACCTCTTTCAAGTGGGATTTTGGTTTGCAGACGGCCGTCTGGCCTTCGCAGTGAAGTGAGGAGTATAGCGAATCCGGGCCTATCTGCAGCATCAAGACCGCCTTGTTCATTTTGCTATCTGCTATCGGGCCGCTTGGGGTCGATAGCACCCATCAGCCCGTCACCACTGAAGGTCCGTTCCGTGTCGTTTGCTGACGCAACAGGAACTCCGCTAACGGGGAACGTACTTCTTGCGTCAATCACTTTTGGCACAATGAGTATAAGTACGTCGATCGTGCGTTTAGGTACACATCTTTTAAACGATCCCGCCGGGGTTGCGTTGCCGCTAGGAACGGCGCAATCTGGCTCGATTACAGTATCTCGGGATGGCGGTGTACCTGCACCCGCCACATTTGCCCTAATTGGTATCGGCCTTGCCGGTATCGGCTTCGCTAGGAAGAAAAGATACGCTTAATAAGGGGCCAAACTCTTACCAACAGACCCCGCATTAGCGGGGTCTGTTCGGTTGCCTGTATTGATGTTTACGCAGCTTTAACTAGCTTGCGTCGTTGATAACCCAAACCAGCAAGGCCGAGGCCCATCAACACGATGGGTGGCAGGTACGGGAACGGAAGTCACCGTGGTTTCAAAATCGATCCCACCGATGTTGACGGTGACTTCTGTTCCTAAAGGAACATCAGATCCGGGAGCGGCAAATACGTTGATCCCATCAAATCCTTGTCCCACGGTAGTCGTGCCGCCAACCTCCAACAATGAATCCAGATCATTTGCGTCAGGAGTGTAGCCGAGCAAGATGTGTATCACCCCATTCTTCAGCAACAGATCTCCGGTGACGATTATTTTATCGAACTCAACCGCACTGATCGCCTCAAAAAAAGCCGTCCCTCCATCGAGTATCAGATCACCGTCTATCAGAATCTCACCGACGGAAAGCCCTGCCGCAATTTTTCCATGAGGGTCGATGCGACCCTGTAGTCCCGATGTACTGCTAGCGAGCGTTCCAGTGCCAACGATTTTGCCTCCAGCCCCGACGCGAATGAAATCTGCTAGAACCGTGCCTCCACCAACTAATTTAACAGTGCCCTTGCCGGCATCAGAAAAATCTCTACTATCAACACCCACCCCGAGCAGTCTTCCTGCATCCAATGTGGACGCACTACCATCCACGGTAATGGTTCCTTCGGCACTCGGTCGGTCACCGACAAAGCCTCTCGCCAGGCCGTCATTGTTATCAAGGATGACCATTCCGCCTTTAGATATGTTTAGTTCACCGATACCGTTTTCAAGCCGTCCCACCGTGAAGAAACCCTTGTTGCCCTTGACCCGGAGTTCTGAGCCAGCCCCTGAAACATTTAACGTGCCGTCGCCCCTCCCGCCGAGAATCGAGTTTCCGCCGAGGGAAAAGCCTGCATCCTCCGCACCGGACGTGCCGAGCGAGTCGATCGTGAATTTTGCCCCGTTGGTGATATTGACCTCGCCGGCACCGGCATTGGCCCCAACCGTCAAAAATGCACCTTGGTTTGGAAATGAGTAACCGGGCGGGCAATCCGCTGTACACGCGCCGCTAAGATTAATTGACGACGATCCTCCGTCTAGATTGACCGTTCCACTGCCATCCACTGATCCTCCGACATCCATGAACACAGCGCCGGAAACGCTACCGCCTGTGTTGACGTTCAATACGCCGTTACGAACACCGCTGGCAGGAGTAAACATATCACTGGCGACATTGAAATCGCTGTTGATACCACTAAAGACAAGAGCCGCGTTGTCCGTGATATTCATTTCGCCGCTGCCCTCGCGGCCAATTCGAGCGAATGCGAAATCGCTCGTAACACTCAATTCAGTATTAGCACCCGAAAGGTTCACTGTTCCCTGACTTCCGGCTTCTCTACCCGCTTGGAAACCTGCGGGAAATCCTGCACCTGGAATGCCGCTTCCCAAGGGGGCACCCAAGCTGTCGATTTCAACTTTTGCGCCACCGTTCACCTCAAGCGGGCCGGTTCCGCCACGCCCCACGTTTAAGACTGCCCCGCCACCGCTAGTGCCGACACCTTCGAGCCTGAGCGTTGATGGGCTGCCGTTCGTCCCTGTAACCGTGATTGCTCCATTCGACCCGGCCAGTCGTGCGATATTAGCGAATGGCTCGGTATTGACCGTCAGAAAACTTCCGTCATTTATCGTGACCGTTCCGTCTCCTGCGGTGACGGCATCGCCTCCGACGAACAAGCCCTCTGAAATGGTTTGACTACCCGTTCCTAACACTGGGGTTACTGAGCCGGTCGAAATTACCGTTGCAAACGATGGTGCAGCGGAAACGGCGAAAAGAACTGTACATGTAGCAAATTCGCAGCAATGCTCACCTGGCGTTTTCGGTTGCAACCTCTTCAAAAAAGACTAACCTGCGCCCCCGGGGCTCACCCACTAATCGTTCACCGCAGCAATGGCTTGCATACGGTCCGTGACTAGCAAAACTCTGGCCTGCCCCGCATGATCCGGCGACAGGTGACCCGGCAGTGCATCCATGAATGCCCCTATCATCAATAGACTGGCAAACCTGTCGGCCAGATAGTCCTTCAGATCATACCCAGATTCCGCCAGTTCGGTCTGCAATTCCGCCCTTCCGTCGATGACCGCGACAATATCTTCGATATCGTGACTCAGCAGGTAGTCGCCCTTTCCTCTGCCGTCGAACGCTTCAAGCTTGGTGGCCAGGAAGTAAGGGGCTGAGACACCATGCACGGCCTCGCCGGACGGCAGCTCGACGCACACGGCATGGTGAAGTGCTGGCGTATACCACCGATTCCCAAAACCAAGTATGCGGGCGTCGGTCGGCATGACATCCAGAATGAGGGGGCCAGCCACCCAACGACAGATAGGCGCGTCTTCTGACAGATCTTCGCTGAACCCTTTGCTGCGAAGTCTCGCAGAGAGGCTATGGTAGTCGGAAAGCGAAGAGACTTCTGCAATCACATCCTCGTCACGGGTCATGCGAATCGGTGGCGCGCCACGATCGGTAATCA
>CAZCDY010000028.1:0-15199 GCA_964497145.1 uncultured Gammaproteobacteria bacterium | reverse complement strand
GGTTTCGCGTTGCCATAGCTCTTCAATCGCTGCTGCAATTCCTTGCCTGCTATCGCTCGTTCACGAGCCTGGCCAGCACGTACCAAATCGACCAACGCAAGAAGGTCGTAAAAGGCGGCGTCGCGTCTGGCGGCTAAAGGGGCCGACTTGTGCAACGGAGAAAATCCGATGCCCCTTACGTCACCCTCAACGCAAGGCCAGACCGGAGGGGGCCCGCCATCGGCCATGATGCTCTCCCGCATCACCGGCGCGGCATGCGCGGTCGGCGTACCGCGGGTCAACTCACCCCGCTCCGGTACAAAGACGTATTGGATTCCGTGCAGCAAAAATTCAGCAAGTGTGCGGACATTTGGCCGGACAGTATTCTCTCCCTGCACCGCAAGTCCGGCCCGCAGCGCCCGCTTCACTGCGCCATGAACCTCGGATGGACTCATCCCGAGATCGAGACCCAGGCGACTGTAACTCCACGGCTCGTGCCCCACGGCAACCAGTTTCAGCAATACGTAGATGTCCTGCGGTTTGAGCACCATGATTATTCTTTATTCGCGAATCACGAACAAAGAATAGCAGATACCCTTCGACGGAGCACGCGGCTGTTATCACGAATGTAACCAATCGACCGTTAGTGCTATGCGCCAAAACTGGTAGCAATTCTGTAGCAGGCGCTCTCACGAATCTTCCGGGCGTTTTTCAGAAACGAAGGCATACACCCTGTTAGTATTTGTTTTTAATACAAATCTTTTGGCGCGCCTCTCAATTGACCCAATCCCTGACTGGAACGACAAGCTCCAAACCAATCCTTCTATCACATTGTTTTAACGAGTGTTTTTGACGATGCCAGATCACCGTCTCTGCATAGCCCCGATGCTGGATTGGACCGACCGGCATTGCCGCTATTTCCTGCGCCAGATCAGCCGCCACGTGGTTCTGTACACCGAGATGGTGACAACCGGGGCACTGCTGCACCGTGACCCGGCGCGCTTCCTCGACTACCACCCCGACGAGCACCCACTCGCCCTGCAACTGGGTGGCAGCGAACCGGAAGAGTTGGCAAGCTGCGCAAAGCTGGCACTGGAGTGGGGTTACGACGAGGTCAATCTGAACGTCGGCTGTCCCTCAGACCGTGTGCAATCAGGGCGCTTCGGTGCCTGCCTGATGGCCGACCCACAGCTGGTTGCCGACTGCATCGCAGCGATGTCCGAGGCGGTCGACCTGCCGGTGACGCTAAAACACCGCATCGGTATCGACGATATGGATAGCTATGAGCAGCTGATCCGTTTCGTGGCTACAGTTTCACAGACCGGCTGCTCAAGCTTCATCGTGCATGCGCGCAAGGCCTGGCTGCAGGGCCTGAGTCCCAAGCAGAACCGGGAGGTACCACCACTGCAATATGACGTCGTGCATCGATTGAAGGAGGACTTCCCGCAGCTGGATATCATCATCAACGGCGGCTTCAAGACCCTGGCCCAGATCCAGGAACAGCTGGGTCATGTCGATGGCGTGATGGTAGGCCGCGAGGCGTATCAGAACCCCTGGGTACTGGCTCAGGCTGATACGCGGATATTCGGTGAAACCGAGGCGATCCAAAGCCGACCGCAAGTCGTCGAAATGATGCTGCCTTATATCGAACAGCAACGGCGACTTGGCGTTCCGATCCATCGCATCACTCGACACATGCTGGGCCTTTTTCAGGGGCAGCCGGGGGCCCGCGCCTGGCGCCGCCACCTGTCCGAAAACGTCCATCGCGCCGGTACGGGGCCGGAGATTCTCTGCGAGGCCTTGGCACTGGTGCGCTGACGACAGGGTATGGACCGGGCAGGCAGACTGCGGCTATGTTGTAATCTCCATGCAATAGCCAAGGGCTCTCACGGGAGGAGACAGCATGCGTCCGTCACCATCGATTTTTTTCCTGTTGGCCTCGGCACTGTTCAGCCCGACCTGGGCCGACGCTCCAGCCAAGTCCCCGCCGGACATGCAGAAACTGGTCGATACCGGTCACTGCGCAGGCTGCGATCTCGCGGGCGCCGACCTGTCCGGCATGCGCCTGATGAGCGCCGACCTGTCAGGTGCGGATCTGCGTGGTGCCAAACTGCGCAAAACCATCCTCTTCCGCGCAGACCTCTCGGGTGCGGACCTGCGGGACGCCACGCTGGAAAAAGCGAGCCTGGGCCGGATCAACCTGTCGGGCGCCAGACTGAACGGCCTGGACCTGCGTGGTGCGCGTCTGGCCCATGCAACCCTGGTCAATGCACAGCTTCAGAACGCAAACCTGTCAGGCATCATGCTGGAACATGCGGACCTGCGCGGCGCCAACCTGACCGGCGCCGACCTCAGCGAGGCCTCACTGCGCAACGCCCGGCTGGACGGTGCGGTATTGGACAAGACCAACCTGAAAGGTACAGACCTGCGCCTGCTCGATGTCCACAAAATCGCCAGCCTGCGCGACAGCGACCTTTCGGGTGCGAAGCTCAACAAGGTGAGGCTCGATGGCCTGGATCTTTCCGGCAATCGTTTCGATGAAACCGACCTGGAGCAGGCCAGCCTTGTCGGTGCCAGCTTGGAAAAAGCCTCGCTGGTGCGTGCCAATCTGCGCAGGGCCGACCTGAAGGACGCCAATCTCCGGAACGCCGATCTGCGCGGCGCGAACATGAAAGGGGCAAAGATGAAGGGCGTCCGGCTTGAGTCGGCCAATCTTGAACAAGCCCAGTTGGCGGGCAATCTGATCGGTGCTGATTTCTCCAACGGCATGCTGGCCAAGGCCGATCTTGCAGGCGCAAATCTCAAGGATGCACTGTTCGAAAACGCCGATCTGCGGCAGGCAAACTTCACCTCCAGCAATCTCTACGGGGCAGACTTCAGCGGTGCAAAACTCAACAAGGCAAGCTTTCGCCGTGCCAATCTGAAAAACGCCATCTTCACGGGAGCGGACCTGACCGAAGCGATCTTCGAAGGCGCCAGAGGCACGCCGCTCGGGAAATAGAAAAAGCCCGCCTCCTGAAGGGGCGGGCTTTTTCGAGCCGGCTCGCCCAGCTACCTGGTAATGACCTCCGGCCCCATCAGGGTCGTCGGCAGCCAGGTCGACACGCTCGGCACGTAGGTGACGATCAGCAGGAACATGAACATGATCGCCACCCAGGGCAATGCCGCCTTGATCACGCTTGTAACCGACATCTGGGCCACACCCGCTGTCACAAACAGGTTCAGACCGACCGGTGGCGTGATCATACCGATCTCCATATTGACCACCATGATGATACCCAGATGGATTGGATCGATACCCAGCGCGATGGCGATGGGGAACACCAGTGGTGCAACGATGATCAGCAGACCTGACGGCTCCATGAACTGACCACCGATCAACAGCAGTACGTTGACCACGATCAGGAAGGCTATCGGACCCAGACCGGCAGACAGCATCGCCTCGGTAATCATCTGAGGCAGACGTTCCTCGGTGAGCACATGCTTGAGTATCAGCGCATTCGCGATGATGAACAGCAGCATGATGGTGAGCTTACCGGCCTCGAACAATGCATGCTTGGTATCGGGATGCCAGAGTATCGATACTGCACGCAGCGGGATCATGGCAATGTTCCCCATCCCCGCTTTGAACGGGCCCATGTCCCGGTACACCAGATTGGCGATCAGAAACGCATACACCGCCGCAACGGCTGCTGCCTCTGTGGGCGTGAAGATACCACCGTAGATGCCGCCCAGGATGATCACGATCAGCATCAGGCCCCAGGACGCATCCCGCGCCGAGTCGAATACCTCACCCCAACCCGCCCAGGGTTGCGCCGGGAGGTTCTTGACGCGCGCCACCACGTAGATGGCCACCATCAGCATCAGGCCCGCCAGCAGCCCCGGGAAAACGCCTGCCAGAAACATCCGGCCGACCGAAACATCGGTAGCGGCAGCATATACGACCATGACGATCGAAGGCGGTATCAGGATACCCAGGGTGCCGGCATTACAGATGACGCCCGCAGCGAACTCGCGTGTATAACCCACGCTGATCATGCCGGCGATGACGATCGAGCCGATCGCCACCACGGTGGCCGGCGACGACCCGGACAGCGCAGCAAACAGCATACAGGCGAATACCGAAGCGATCGCCAGGCCGCCACGGAAGGAACCAACCACGGCGATGGCGAAACGGATGATACGTGCCGCCACACCCCCGGTCGACATGAACACCGACGCGAGTACGAAGAACGGAATCGCCAGCAGAGTGTAATGGCCCTCGAAGGCCGAGAACAAGGTCTGCGCAACCGAGGCCAGCGAGGCGTCGTGCGAGAACATCATCAGGAACACGATACTGGACAGCCCGAGCGATACCGCGATCGGAACACCGATCAACATCATGCTGATGACCATGGCAAACAGGATAGCGACTTCCATGGATCAGCCCTCCCCGTCTTTGCGACCGGACTGGAGCGGCTCCGGCTCGGGATGCGGCGCATTCATTTCGAGCTCTTCCATCAGTTCCTCCGCCTCATGGCTGGCGATGATCTGATCGACCTCACCAGTGTAAATCTGCCAGGCGAGCTGAGCGAAACGGTAGGTCAGCAGCAGGACGCCCAGCGGCAGCGCAAGATAGGGAATCCAACGCGGCATCTTTTCGTAACGCTCACCCTCATTCATGTAGGTCGAAAGGAACTGCATGAAATCCGGGATCGGGATATCGTCTGTTTCAAGCCAGGCGCGCTCTGTCGCAAAGGGGTACCAATAGTTCCAGGACCCGATTAGCAGCAAGACGGAGAATGTCAGCGAAAGCGCAATGGCCACGATCGCAAAGATTTTTTTGGTACCGGGAGACACCGCGTTGATCACCACGTCCACACCGATATGGACGTGCTTTTTCACGCCGTAGGACATGCCCATCAGCACCAGCCAGGCGAACAGGAAGACGGTGAGTTCCAGGGCCCAGAGAATATTGGCATCGAACACATAACGCGCAACCACATTGGCAAAGGTCACCAGCGTCATCGCGCCGAGACAGATGGCGATGCTGGTTTCCTCGATGTCGTCGATCAGTTTTCCAAATCTAGAAGTTGGTTCTGTATGCATCTCTCCCCCGAGACCGCTGGCGAATACCGTAAACCTGCTTACATGTAGGAAAAATACGGCGGCCGGGTATGAGCCGGCCACGCGCTGGAAACGCGGAGTACCACCGGCCTCGTGAGCCGGCCAAACATCGGTTCCGCCAATTTCATCCTCGGGCAGCTTAACACCCGGGACAGTTCTTATTGTCCAATGGCGGCCACCGGCTCTTGTACGGCCGGTTGACCGCCCTACACTGGCTTGCCAATCAGCCTTTGTTCGCTTTGAGTGCGGACTCCATCAGGTCGGCACCGATGTCGCCTTCGAACTTTACCCATACCGGCTTCATCGCATCCACCCATGCCTGACGTTGTTCAGGGGTCAGGGTGCGGACGACACCGCCGGCATTGATGATGTTCTGCTTGTTCTGGTTGTTAACCTTGGTCGACTCGTCGTTACGCTCTTGCGTGACCTCCTTGATAATGGTCGCGAGCTGGGTGCGAACATCGTCAGGCAAACCGTCCCACCAGTCGGTGGAGGTCACCAGCAGATAGTCGAGGATGCCGTGGTTGGTCTCGGTGACACCGTCCTGGACCTCGAAGAACTTCTTGCCATAGATGTTGGACCAAGTGTTCTCCTGACCGTCGATAACCTTCGTTTGCAGGCCGCCATAGACCTCTTTGAAAGACATCTTTTGCGGCGAGGCGCCGAGCTGCTCGAACTGCGCAACCAGCACGTCCGAAGCCTGCACGCGGAATTTCAGCCCCTTGGCATCTTCGGGCATGATCAGCGGACGGTTGGCCGACATCTGCTTCATGCCGTTGTGCCAGAAGGCCACGCCCTTGAGACCGCGACGATTCATCGAGTTCAGTAGCTTCTCGCCGTCTGCGGAGTTCTGGAAACGGTCCACGGCGTCTACGTCTTCAAACACGAAGGGCAGGTCGAAGATACGGAACTTCTTGGTGAATTTTTCGAATTTGGACAGCGACGGAGCCGCCAGCTGCACGTCGCCGTTGAGCATGGCCTCGAGGACCTTCTTGTCGTCGTACAGGGTGGAGTTCGGAAACACCTGCATACAGGCCTTGCCGTTCATCTCCTCGTTGACCCGCTTTTCCAGCAGCGAAGCGGCAATGCCTTTGGGGTGCTTGTCGGTATTGGTCACGTGACTGAACTTGATCACGATCTCGCCTTCGTCGCAGTTGGCGAATACAGGTGTGGCCGCAACGGCCAGGGCAACGGTTACCGCCAAGCCGATAAAATGCTTGCGCATGGATTTCTCTCCTCTCTGTTTATTTAAGTTTATGCAGCGGGCTGCCCCCGCCGATGATCGACACTCGGTGCATTGCTGCAACCGTGATGCCAACCTTTGAAGAATCAGGCTATCCGTCTGTTTTAAAACATCAATCAGCGATCCAGGGAGGTCCCGGGGAAAGCCGAAATGGGGGGGAATCCACCCATTTGCCGGCATCCCCTGGGCGCAAAACCACCCACGAACAGGATCCGGATTATGTTGGGCCGAGCCCGGGAGGTCATCAAAATGCCGCAGCGGACCGGGACCGCCAGCCCCATTCTCTCGCTTTACTTCCGCGATCCCGACGACAACCTGATCGAGATGGCTGTATATGTACCCGACTGAACCGGCGATGCATTATGCGAGAATCCTGCGACACGCTCTAACACGGTAACCGCTATTTGCACTGGCTCACGCTCAGCCTGATCTGTGCCTTCTGCCTCGCCAGCTCCGACGCCGCGTCCAAACACTGGTTGGGTTCGGCCGGGGCGCGCGAACTGGTCGTAATCCGGCTCGGCCTGAGTGGCCTGTTGCTCACACCCTGGGTACTGACCTTCGATCTGCCCCCGCTGCCGCTGCAGTTCTGGGGCTGGATGGCGCTGATCATGCCGCTCGAGATTGCAGCCATGCTGATGTACATGCGTGCGATCCGCGACTACCCGCTCGCCCTGACCCTCCCCTATCTCGCCTTCACCCCGGTGCTGGTGGTACTTAGCGGTTGGCTCGTCCTGGATGAGGTCCTCAGCGGCCCCGGGCTGTTCGGTATCATTCTGGTGGTGGCCGGCTCCTGGCTACTCAATTTCGAACACCGGGAACGGCTGACCCTGGACACCCTGCTTGCCCCCCTGAAGGCCATCGTCATCAACCCCGGGTCGCGCCTTATGCTCGCAACCGCCACCATCTATTCGGTCACCTCGGTCGGCGGCAAGGCGGCCATGCAATGGATGCCGCCCGAACAGTTCGGCGCCTTCTATTTCTCCGTGCTGGGTGCGATCACGCTCGCGCTGGCCGCTGTCACTCACCCGCAGTCGCTGAGAATCAGTCGCCACGGCGTCATACCCTTGCTGGTCGTGGCTGGCTTAATGGCAGCGATGGTCATCGCACATTTCATGGCCCTGGCCGAGGTCGAGGCGGCTTACATGATCGCCGTGAAGCGCACCAGCCTGTTGTTCGGGATGCTCTACGGGGCGGCGCTTTTTGGTGAACGACACCTCGGTCGCCACTTGGTCGCCGGCTTTCTGATGGTGGCGGGCGTCGCGGCAGTCAGTCAATAACAGGCCCCGGGTACAGAACCTCCGGCTCAAAACGAATTAAAGTCGTCTGGCGGTAAGCCGAAGCCGCTATAAAGAGCCGGCCCACGAGCAGGTTCGAAAATATTCGACCAAGATCATTGCGGCAACGAAAAACCATTTGAGAGCAATGGATTGATGGTCATACTTCAATCGAGCAGGCGCACTTCCCGTACCTGATTTTTGTAACCAGCCCCAGAGGAGAACCAAGATGTTAATCGATCCGAGCGTGGTGAACGAGGCAAAAGCATTCCAGCATCTCGATGTCGAATGGGAGAAGCATGATGCCACCCTCTGGTGCTACCTGGCACCCCACCCGCGCCCCTGTTTCAACCCGCAGCTGTTATCGGAACTGATCGGGTTGAAAGATCACCTGCACACATTCGGTGTAACCCCGGCCACGCTCGAGGATAGACCCAGCTTTGCCGTGTTTGCCTCCAGAATGCCGGGCATATTCAACCTGGGCGGAGATCTCGGCCTTTTCAGGCAACTGATCGACACCAACGACCGCCAGGGACTGGAGGCCTACGCGCGCGCCTGCATCGATGCCTCTTACAACGTGTCCATCGGTTACGACCTGCCTTTGACGACCATCAGCCTGGTGCAGGGGACCGCGCTGGGCGGCGGCATGGAAGGCGCGCTGGCGGCGAACGTAATTGTCGCCGAGCGTGGTGTACAGATGGGTCTGCCGGAGGTGATGTTCAACCTGTTTCCCGGCATGGGCGCCTACAGCTTCCTCTCGCGGCGGCTGGGTGCCAGCGAAGCGGAGAGAGTCATTCTCAGCGGCAAGACCTGGCGGGCGGAGGAGCTGCACGAACTGGGTATGATCGACATCCTGGCCGAACCCGGTCATGGTAAAACCGCCGTGCGCGAATACATCGCCGATCGGCAGCGCCGCTCACCCAATACCGCAATGGCGATGCAACGGGTGCGCAAGGCCGTCGATCCGGTGAGCTACGAAGAACTGGAAGAGATCGCGATGATCTGGGTGGATTCCGCGTTGAAACTGAAAGACCGCGACTTGAAGATCATCGATCGCCTGGTCCGCTCACAGAACCGGGTCTGCGTAAAACAGCCAGAACCCGCGGTCGATGTGAACGTGGGCGAAAAAATCAGCTTCTCGATACCTGTTTTCGTCGCTCACTGATGTAGCTTTTGAGGGCATCCCTGGTTTCGGCGAATGCCGCGCGCATCTCCGACTCCAGCATCGGCGCGATCCGGCTGAAATCGCGCTCGCTGATCCGGCATGCATGGCCGCTGAGTTCATGCAGCCGGCGGGCGCCGACACTGCCGGCGCTGCCTTTGAGCGCGTGTGCCAGATCGCGGAATTGCCCCAGGGCGGAACCGGCGACGGCATCTTGCAGCTGATCGAACACACGCTCGGCATCTTTGACGAAGCCGTCTGCCAGGTCGGCGACGAAGTCCAGGCCACCGCCGAGTTCCTCGAGGTCGCGCAGGACCCGACTGTCGATGGCTTCGGCGCCCAGATGCGAGGATGACAGTCCGCCCTCGCCGGCAGTGGTGAGGGCCATCTGTGCCCGCTCGCCGACGGCATCGGGGCCCCGTTCCTCATGCATCACCTTGCTGAGCGATTCCAGCAGCCCTCTGGCCCGTATCGGCTTGGTGATGAAGGCTGCCGCACCGGCTTCCACACATTCCTTGCGCGCCTCCGGCGTCACGTCCGCCGACAACATGACCACCGGGATCGTCTGCTCATGGGTGTGTGTGAAGCGGTAAACCTTCAACGCCTCAAGCCCATCCATCGTGGGCATCTGCAGATCGAACAGGGCAATATCGAAGCGGTGTGCATCCAGGGCATCCAGGGCCTGCTCGCCGTTTTCGACCATGTAGATCCGGTGACCGGCCTTCTCGAGAATGCCACGCACGACCTTCTGGTTGGTCTGGTTGTCCTCGGCGACCAGGATCTCGAGCGGTTGCAGGATCTTGCGCTCACGCTCGTAGTGATCAATGAAATTCGCCACCTGCGGGTCTTCGACCGCGCTGACATAGAGCGAGTGCAAGGCGTTGAACAGGAGCGTCTTGTCGAATGGCGTCGCCAGGACCGCGGCAAAACCGGCGTCCATCATGTGCTGCTTCCAATCCGGATCCGGCAGCGGCGGCGAAATCAGCACCAGCGCCAGATCCTGCAGCAACTGGTCATGCCTTATCGTGTGCAACAATTGCAACGGATCCGACTTCGAACCCCGGGTGTCGACGATCACTGTGCTATAGGGCCTGCCCTGATTGGCGGCATTGACCAGTTCGGCAATCGCCTGTGCCGCCCCGTCGCGCTGCTGCGCGAACACGTTCCACCCCGACAGCAGCTTCATCACGCGCCGGCTTTCCGCGTGATCACCGGTCACCACAAGCACGCGACTGTCGGCGAGTGTCAGAGTCTCCGGCTGCCTGTCCTCGACCTCGGGTAGCACCCTGAACGGTACCTGCAGCCAGAAGGCGCTGCCCCGGCCGGGTTCGCTTTCGACACCGATGTCACCCCCCATCAGTTCCACAAGCTGCTTGCTGATCGTGACCCCCAGCCCGGTACCCCCGTAGCGACGGGTAGTGGAATCATCAGCCTGGGTGAAGCGCTCGAAGATGCGTTCCTGCGCGTCCGGAGAGATGCCGATACCGGTATCCCTGACCTCAAACCGAATGATGGCGGCCTGATCCCTATGTCGCCACGCCGCCAGGTTCGCATGCAGTTCGATGTGGCCCCTTTCGGTAAATTTGACCGCATTGCTGATCAGATTGACCAGGACCTGCTGCAGGTGGTGCTCACTGCCCTTCAGCCGGTACGGCAGCTCCGGCGAAATCCGGGTATTCAGACGCAGACCCTTGGCTTCGGCCGGGACTGTCATCATCTTCGCGATATTGCTGAGCAGACGATGGAGGTCGAAATCGACCTCTTCCAGGGTCATCTTGCCGGCTTCGACTTTGGAGATATCCAGTACATCATTGATCAACGTCAACAGACTGGCGGCAGAGATACTGATGGTGCGCGCGTAGTCCTCCTGTTCGCGATTCAGCGGTGTACTGCGCAACAGATCGGCGATACCGATAACGCCGTTGAGCGGAGTGCGCAGTTCATGACTCATGGTGGCCAGAAAACGCGACTTCGCCTGATTGGCCTCGATGGCCTGCTGTGTGGCGTGATTCAGGCGCGTCAGCAGCATGGCGACATAGGCGGGCAGGATCACAAGACCGAGCAACAGGCCGATGCCCAGCGAGAGGTGTTCGTGCCAATAGGGGTTGAAGCTGATCACCAGGGCGAAACCCAGGGTACTCAGGACCGCCGCAGTCACCAGGTACCTGGTGCCGTAACGGAAGCCGTTGCCAAAAATCACCCAGAGATAAACGATGTACAGCGGCGAGGTGGTGATGCCGAAAAAGAACAGGCCATAGGTTGCCTCTCCCAGATCGCAGCCCATCCCGACGATCTTTCGCGACGGACTCTCGGTGGGACCCGCCGCAATCCAGACGATCAGACCGAAGGCCATGAACAGGAACACCACGGTCGAACCCAGGGCCAGACGATGCAGGTCTGTGGGTTCCAGGATCAGCGCGATCGACAGATAAACAACGACTGCCGAAAGAATCCCGATCCTCAGCAGTCCCTGCTCAAGCTCAGCATGAATGACTTTGCGTCGCCGGGTTACGAAATTGATGATCGATTTAATATGCGACATAACATCCGTTGTTTATCCGGCCTTCGGTTCATGGCCACCCTCGGGGAGGCTGCGTGAGGACAGAATACGGTCCAGATTGCGCAACAGGGCCTCCACACAATCCGGATCGAAATGCCGCCCCGATTGGCTGCTGATCAGTTCCAGGGTCCGCTCCAGGGACCACGCCTGCTTGTAGGGTCGCTCCGACAAGAGCGCATCGAACACGTCAGCAATCGCGACGATCCGCGCCTCCAGGGGAATGGCTTCGCCCTTCAATCCACGCGGATAACCCTCACCATTGAACTTTTCATGGTGACACCAGGCGATGGTCGCACCGAACTGAAGATACTGCGAAGGGCTGTCACGCAATATGTCATAGCCGATACGGGTATGCTGCATCATGGCCGCGCGTTCCTGCGCATCCAGTTTGCCGGGTTTGAGCAGGATACGGTCGGGTACACCGATCTTCCCGATATCATGCATCGGCGCCGACTGCTCGATGATGTCGCAGTATTCGGCGTCCTTGCCCAGTGTCTCGGCAATCAGACGCGCCGTGTAGGCCATCCGCAGAACATGGCCATTGGTGTCACTGTCGCGATACTCGCCGGCCTTGGCCAGTCGCAGCAGGGTTTCTTTCTCCCGCAGCTTCAGCTCACGGGTCTTGTCGGTGATCTCTTTTTCCAGCCAGCGCGCACGATCGCGGATGATCGATTGCTGCTGCCGCAGTTTGAGCAGATTCCTGCAACGGGCGCGACATTCGTGGTGATCGATCGGCTTGGTCAGAAAATCGGTGGCACCCGCCTCCAGCGCCCGATACCGGCTAGTCGGATCATCGACGCAGGTGACGATGACCACCGGCACATCGACACAGGAGGGCGTCTTCCTCAGCCACTGGGTAAACTCCACCCCGTTCATGTTTGGCATCTTGAGGTCCGTCAGCACAAGATCGTGTCGATTGTGCTTCGCCCACTCCAGCGCCTTTATCGGGTCGGAAAAAGAGACAGGCTCGGCGTCGTCACCCAGGGAACGGATGAGTTGTTCGAGGATCATACGGCTGATCAACTGATCGTCGACTATCAGCACTCGCGACATCGAGCAAATCCCTGAAATTCAAATCAAGGTTCAGATTCCACGTACGTTATTGGTTTGTCAACAGTATGTTCCCGAAATATAGGGGAATTAATCCTGATTGACCGGATTTTCTCGGTCACGGACAGCCCTGATTAACCACTTTTATTCCCAGCCGCATGCATGCCGCGCCCCGCGCCTGATTGACAAAGCAACATACGGGTGCGAAACAGGGCGATTATCCAAACGGTGCATGACGAGGCGAGCATGCTGACCCGCTACCGCGACCAGTGCCCGTTCGAGACCAAGGACGGCTCGGAGATCCGCGAATTGATGCACCCGTCCGTGCATGGCAATCGACGGCAGAGCCTCGCCGAGGCCCGAATCGAGCCGGGGGCCACGACCACGCTGCACCGGCACCTCCAAAGCGAAGAGATCTACCACATCAGCGCGGGTGAGGGCCTCATGACCCTCGGCGCACAGCGATTTGCCGTGGCACGCGGCGACAGCATCGCGATCGCGCCCGGTACCGCCCACTGCATCCACAACACCGGCACTACCGCCTTGGTGATCCTGTGCTGCTGCTGCCCGCCGTATTCGCACGGGGACACCGAACTGCTGTGAGGGTCCGCGTATCGCGGACTCGCCCGCTGGTCGGCAGGAGAAAACCTGGGCCCCAGGGCCTTGGGCTTCCAAGTCCACCACCAGAACCGGGAAATGCGCAGATATCCCTCACAATCCTGGTCACTATTGCTGCGGAGGAAGATTTGACTCGCTATATTAGGACTTGCTAATCTCTTTCGCGTCTTCACACCGCGTGCCGTATCTGCGGTTTCGTCGTCCAACCGAATTTTGGAGAGATCCTATGTCCATCGAACGCATTGTGCTGGCGTTTGCCGGTTTCATGATCATGTTGTCCGTCGCCCTGGGTATGCCCGGCAGCCCGGTTTTCCATCACGTCTACTGGCTGTACTTCACTGCCTTCGTCGGCCTGAACCTGTTTCAGTCGGCCTTCACCGGATTTTGCCCGCTGGCGCTGATCCTCAAGGCGATGGGCAGGAAGCCAGGCGCAGCCTTCTGAGTGAGGCGCTATTGATCGAAAAAGCCGGCCTTGGGCCGGCTTTTTTATTTTCCCGGAACTGGTCCCGGACCGGGATGAGAACGAAGACGAACCGTTCAAGCCCACGCGAATGGCAGGCCTTCAGGCCAGCCTTGGTTCAGAGCGGTTCTGCAAACAGATCGTGCTGGTCATAGCCCGTGACCTGCACCTCGATGAAATCACCCGGACCTACATCCTCCCAGTCACCGTCGATGATTACCTGACCATCGACCTCCGGGGCATCACCGGGTCCGCGCGCGATGATCCGGCCATCCTGTACCTCGTCGATCAGCACCACCATCTCGCGTCCGACCTGCATCGCCAGTTTGTCGCGGCTGATATCGGCCTGGATCTCCATGAAGCGCTGCAGCCGGTCCTGCTTGACCTCCTCCGGGACCGGATGCGGCAGGGTGTTAGCCGCCGCTCCCTCGACCGGCGAATACGTAAAGCACCCGACCCGGTCGAGCTGGGCCTCCTGGATAAACTCCAGCAGCTGATCGAAGTCCTCCTCGGTCTCACCCGGGAAACCGACGATAAAGGTCGAGCGCAGCACCAGATCCGGGCAGGTCTCGCGCCAGCGCGCGATCCGCGACAGCACCTTCTCGGTCGCCGCCGGACGCTTCATGGCACGCAGGATGCGCTCACTGCCGTGCTGCAGCGGCATATCCAGGTACGGCAGGATCAGGCCCTCGGCCATCAGCGGCAACAGGTCGTCGACGTGCGGATAGGGATAGACATAGTGCAGCCGCGTCCAGGCCTGCAGCTGTCCCAGCTCGCGCGCCAGGACCCTCAAACGGGTCTCCAACGGCCGGCCGTTCCAGAAATCGGTGCGATACTTCAGATCCACGCCATAGGCGCTGGTGTCCTGCGAGACCACCAGCAGCTCGCGTACCCCGGATTCGACCAGGCGTTGCGCCTCGGCCAGCACCTCGCCCACCGGGCGGCTGACCAGGTCGCCGCGCATACTCGGGATGATGCAGAAGCTGCAGCGGTGGTTGCAGCCCTCGGATATCTTCAGATAAGCATAGTGCCGCGGCGTGAGCTTGATTCCCTGTGGCGGGATCAGGCTGGTAAAGGGATCATGCGGCGCCGGCAGTTGTGCATGCACCGCCGACATCACCGCCTCGTAGTCGTGCGGACCGGTCACCGCCAACACGCCCGGGTGGGCGGCCCGGATCTCGTCCTCACGCACGCCAAGACAGCCGGTAACGATCACCCTGCCGTTGCCGTCGAGCGCCTCGCCAATGGCATCCAGTGATTCCTCGACCGCCGCATCGATAAAGCCACAGGTGTTGACCACCACCAGGTCGGCGCCCTGGTAGCTGGGCGACAGGCCGTAACCCTCGGCACGCAGCTGGGTGAGGATGCGCTCAGAGTCCACCAGGTTCTTCGGACAGCCCAGACTGACGAAACCGATGGTCGGCATGTTGGAGTCACTCAATGGATCAGGCGCGCCAGCTCGCCGCGATAATGTTTGACCAGCGGATGTTCGCCACCCAGGGTATCGAATACGGTCAGCAGGCCACGGCGTGCGGCCCCGTCATCATAATTCCGATCGCGCCGCAGGATTTGCATCAATGCATCCACTGCGGCGTCGTAGTCGTCCTCGATCAGGCTGACCGCCGCCAGCTGAAAACGTTTTCGGTTGTCTTCCGGGTCCGCGGCAAGGGCCCGCTGCAGCGCCGCGGGATCCTCGACCGACCCGGCACTGGTGATGAAATCCAGGTGCGCCAGCAAAGGAGCGATC
>CAZCDY010000027.1:3546-31143 GCA_964497145.1 uncultured Gammaproteobacteria bacterium | reverse complement strand
TTTTTCGGATCGACCTGGAGTCGTTTCTCCGCCATAGGTCCACGGCCGTGCCGAGTTGCTCGACCGCACCTTTACCGTCGCCTGTCGACCAAGTTCACCATTGCCTACGATACGTCGCCGGATCGCATCGAGGCGTTGTGCGAGGGGGTGCGAGAGATCATTCGGCAGCACCCCTACATGGGACTACTGCCATGTCTATCTCAACGGCCTGGAAAGTCGCCCGCCACCGGTGAAGTTTCCCTGGCGGCCGCTGCGCGAGGGGTTGAGCGGCATCGCTGTTTTACTCGACCATTGCTTTTTCTCAATGCCCGACAGGTGGACTGGTGGGAGTATCGGCCAAGGGAGAAAACCATGCTGAAGGAGCAGGTCATGAAATCGTTTATTCCGTTGTCTTTTGCGGTCTTTGCTGCGCTCGCCGCGGGTAGTCAGGCGGCCCTGGCAGCGGGTTCGGCCCCGCTGCAGATTCAGACCCGGCAGCAGACGCCGCCGAGCAACATGCAGGGGCAGGGCGCCGGCCAGCCGATGAGGCATCAAAACAGAAATCAGTATCGCCAGGGCGCAGGGCAGGGTCAGGGTGCGGGCCAACAGATGCGGCATCAAAACAGGCATCAATATCGCCGGGGCCAGGGTCAGCAAGGTGGTGGTCAGGGGCAGGGTCGAAGCTCAGGGCAGGGGGCCGGCTATGCCGGTGGTGCCTATGGTCCCGACAGGGGTTACGGTCAGGGCGCGGGGCCACGCCAGGGGCAGAGTCCCGCTCAGGGCCCAGGGTATGGTATTGGTGCCTATGGCGCCGGCAGAGGCTATGGTTCGGGGCGGCCAACGGGCGGAGGCTACAGCGGCCAGGGTGGCAACCCTGGGGGCTATGGCGCCAACCGCGGTGGTCAGGGCGGCGGCAGGAACCGCTGACGGCGGGACCGGCTCCGCTGAATGACGGCCCGCGAGCCCGGCATGGTGCTCACAAGCTGCTGCAGTTCCTGGTAGTGGCAGGCCCGAGCCCGGCTCGGCGCACCCGGGAGTACGATGCGCGCGACGGTCAACAGCCTTGCCACTTTCTGCCGGTGTTGCAGCGGGCTGTTGTCGGACTGCGCCAGGCATCGCTTTGCCGGGGTGAGTCAATCAGTGTTCGTCCAATGTCGACTGACCCAGTCGGCGCGCACACAGCAGCCGGACCGCTTCGCCGAGCCGTGGCCCGGGGCGTGCCAGCAGGTCGGCGAGGCGGTCTGTCTCACCGTGGTCAAAGCTACGGTTCAATGAGATTTGTGTCAGCGGCGAGTATGCGAAAGCGGCTTCGGGCGCGATGGTAAAGACGCCGCGGTCGAGGTGTGCGAGCACGTTGCGGTAGCCGGCTGCCTGCAGCACCGAATTGATCCAGTGTCGCCCACCGACGGTCATGGCCGGGCGGTCCCAGACCAGCACATAGGCCGGTTGTGGCGGCAGCTGCCTGCAGGGCGTCTGCAACGCCTGTTCGAAGGCTAGTGCGGCCCTCTCCGCGGTGAGCGCGGTACCACTCAGTATGCCTATGTCTCGCAGGGTTCTGGCTATGTCTCGCATCGAGGCCGGTTCGCTGCGGTACAATGCGGTTCCTGTCGCCACGATCCAGTCCAGATCCGTCGCCCGGTTGCCGGATTGCCAGGCGACTACCAGGTCGGGACTCAGGGCGAGCAGCGCCTCGCGATCGATTCCGGCGTGGGCGCCGATGCGCGGCAGGGCTTCGAGGCCTGCTGGCAGCCGGCTACCAGTGGCGACGCCGGCCAAGCGCCGGCCGGCCCCGGCGGCCAATACCACTTCTGTGGCGTGAGGCGACAGGGTCACGATTCGTTGCGCGGCCTGCGGCAGCGAGACCTGCCGGCCGAGATCATCGCGGGTGTCCTGCGCATGGCTGTGCGCGCAAAGCAGGGTGAGTGCCAGCAGGGTGCCGGCGGCGCGATTGCCCCTCAAGTGAGCGCTGCCACCAGGCTGCCGCCCGCGATGACTGTCACCCACATGGCGAGACTCCGCCACACCAATGCCAGGGCATCCTCGACCACCGGTGGTATCAGGGCGGCATCGACGGACTCACCGGGTATCCCGGCGAGTTCGGCCTGGTCGTCAGAGAAGGTATCGAGTGCGGCCAGGCCGGTGTGCGCAAGCAGGCGCTCGGCTTCCTCGAGAGGGCCCTCGGCGGGCGTGTAGTCGAAGGTGCGCCAGGCGTGGGCAACGGCATCGAAATTTCCCGCGATGGCATAGCCAGCAGCGGTGATGCGCGCCGGTGCCCAGTCGGCGATATGGCGCATCTCGTCACTGTAACGCTGCATCTCCGGCGGGCACTTTTCGGCCTGCAGGCGCTGGGCCAGCAGAAGGATGGCGCGGTACGCGGCGGCACCTACGGCGCCAAACACCACGAACCAGAAGATCGGTCCGATCAGGCGCCGTGCGGCCAGTACCACCACGCCGCGCGCAACCGCGAGCGAGCGTCGCGGCTCCGTTGTCGGCACCTCACTGAGGCAAAATCCCCTGGCGATGGCGTCTGCCGATTCGCCCCGCCCCTCGTTGCGTGCCGCGATGAAGCTTTCTGCCTCGTCTCCCAGGTCACGGGGGCCGAGGCTGTATAATAGGACCAGGACGCCGAATACCAACGCGAACGGGGCCCCCAGTTCACCGAAAAAGGCCTGTAGCCAGGCAATCAGGGCCAGTGGGGGAAGCAGGGCCACGACCCCGCCCCAGGGTTTTGCCATCACCCATTGCGTGAATGAGGCCTCGATCAGGCGACTGCAATAGGCGTCGAACCATCGATGTTGGCGCTGCGGCCGATGCTGTCGCAGGACGCGTTCCACGAACAGGGCTAACAGGGTGGTCAGTAATGTCATCGATCGAATGAACCCCCGTTGAGGATTGGTCGCTTGCTTGGCCACCGCCGGTTTACGGGGCTGCCCCGCATTTCACGGCAAGATTCTACTTTAACTTTCGCTAATATGCCGCCCGTCAAGGGTGCTTCGGGCGATCAGCTCCCGGTAGAGCACCCAGTCGAAATGGGGGCCGGGGTCGGTCTTGCGCCCTGGGGCAATGTCTGAGTGGCCTACGATGCGATCCGGCGCGATCGCCGGAAAATGCGTCTGGATCTCAGTGGTGAGGGCCGCCAGCCGCCGGTACTGCGGTTCCGTAAACGGGATATCGTCGCTGCCTTCGAGTTCGATACCGATTGAAAAGTCGTTGCAGCGTTCACGGCCACAGAAGCTCGACAGACCGGCGTGCCAGGCGCGTCGATCCAACGCCACGAATTGCAGCGCCGAGCCGTCGCGGCAGATCAGCAGGTGCGAAGAGACCTCGAGATCGGCGATCTCGGCAAAATAGGGGTGGGCCAGCGGGTCGAGCCGGTTGAGGAACAGATCGCGGATATAGCCGCCGCCGAATTCGCCCGGTGGCAGGCTGATATTGTGGATTACCAGCAGGTCCACCACGCCGTTGCCGGGGCGTTCATCCTGGTTGGCGGAGGGTTCATGCCGGGGGCCGGGCAGCCACAGCTCGCCGACGGGTTTCATGGGGCCTCCGTGGCGGGCTGTTGCAGGGCCCTTCTGGTGGCCGCGATGATTGATTCGGTGCGTGCCTCGGCCTCCAGCTGGCGCTGGAAAATGCCGTCCTTGAATAAGAAAACCGTAGGTAAATGAAAGACTTCGAATTCATTTGTTAGTGCGGAGTCGCGCTGCGCATCGACTTCAAAGACCTGCCAGCCGGGTTCTCGCCTGAGTACCTCCCGGAGCACTTGCCGCAGATGGCGGCAGCTGCCACAGTCCGGGGAAGTGAACATTATGAGGGCGGTGCCGGTCATAATTGCCAGACGCTGGTGGAAATCGTACTGATCCAAGCTCGGCAGAGTGGGGCCTTCGTGTTGTCGGTGAGGGGCTGTCATAACAAAGTTGGAAAAGTCAGAGCCTGGCAATAACTTACCACTCGAAAGAAAATACGGGTCAGGAATTGAGGGTTTTGGCCGCTAAAAGCTACTGATCGGTGGCAGGTTTCAGGCGGTTCAAAATGGGTGAAAAAATCCCGGTGTTATGTGATGGTAGTCACCAGTTGGGTGACAGGGAACGGGATGCTGGCCGAAGCGTGACTGTTGTCACTGCGGCCGTGCTGGATGCTGCATACTTTATCCAAGGAGTGCCGGGTTCACGGGGACCTTGCCGCCAAGTTAGCGAAGGCAGAGGCTGGTTTAGATGACACGCGACAATGTGGTTTCGTTCGATCAGAACGCCGGCGGCGCCCGTCGCAGGGTGGCGGACGCCAGAGCGCATGAACTGGTTGCCACCTGTCGCTCCCATGTCGCCGATACCCTGCCGCGCCTCATGCAGGAGCTGTTCGAGCATGTCGATGACGAGTTGTATCAACTCGCTGACAAGTCGGCCAGTGATGTCCTGCAGACAAGATACTTCGATTCCATGCGCGAACTGCGCAAGCTGCGTGATTCGATCGAGCAGGCTTTCCTGCGCAATCAACTGGGCCAGTACGAATCCTTCTGGCTCCACCCGCAGACCCTCTCAGAGGCGCACGCAGAGGCAAATTCCGCTGCCTCCGGGGGTGACGAACTCAGTCTGGTGGAAGATGACGAGCTGGAAGAAAATCTCGCCGTCGGCGGTATGGTGTCTAAGGCGGAGAACCGCTATCACCGTGAACTGTTCGCACTCAATATGCGTTTCGCACAGCTGGCCGGCATCCCGGATCTGACCACCCGCCAGAATCCGCTGGGGCCTTTCAATCTCGCCGAGGGCTTCCGTGATGCAATGCGTCAATGGGCTGGTGATCTCGGCGTTCGACTGGTGGTGTTCAAGCTGTTCGATCGTTACGTCATGGGCTACGTCGGTGGACTCTATGACGATCTCAACGACACCCTGGTAGCGGCCGGCGTTCTGCCCAAGATCGTGCAGCGCGTCCGTCGCAACCCGGTTGCACCCTCGGTTCAGCGTGCCCGCCAGGAGTCACCGACCGCGGCTCCCGGCGTCCCCGGTGTTGAAGGCTCCGAGGGAGCGGGGCCGGTTGAGGAGATCAGCCAGGAACAGGTCCTCGGTATGCTCGGACAGCTGCTGTCCATGCAGCGTAGCGCGGGTTCCGTCAACCTTTACTCGGGGCGCTTGCCCGGATGCGGTGATTCGGCACAGCTCACACACCTGCCTTCGGTGCAGTCGCAGGAGCTCGTGGACGCGCTCAATTACCTTCAGCGGGAGGTCTCCTCCGAGGCCCCGGTGAGCCCCGGCGAGATCCAGCAGCTGCAGGGCGAGATGCTGCTGAATCTGGGGCGCCGGCTCGAGATGGGTTCCAACGATGCGCCGTCGAAGCGCCTTGACCAGGTCGATCAGGATGTCATCGACGTGATCGGTATGCTGTTCGATTTCATCCTCGACGATCGCAACGTCCCGGATGCGATGAAGGCCCTGATTGGTCGCCTGCAGATACCGATGCTGAAGGTTGCCGTGCTCGACCGCACCTTTTTCAGCAGCAAGCAGCACCCGGCGCGTCGGCTGCTGAACACACTGGCACGAGCCGGTATGGCCTGGGTGGACGACGGTGACCGTTCTGCCCGGTCGCTTTATGGCCGGATCGAAACCGCGGTCACCCGCATCCTCAGCGATTTCAGCAACGATGTGGGTCTGTTTGCGCAGGTCTATGACGACTTTTCGAATTTCATCGAGCGCGAGGCTCGCGGCGCCGAGGTTGCAGAAGAGCGCATCAACCAGGTAACGCGTGGACAGGAGCAGCTGCTGGTAGCGCGGCGACGCGTGGCGGAGGTGCTGAACAATTTTCGCGTAGAGCAGCCGGACCTGCCGACCGCGGTGGTCAATATCCTGCGCGAGGGCTGGCACGATGTGATGCTGCTGGCCTACCTGCGTGAAGGTGAAGAGAGTACCGCCTGGAAACACGCCTACGAGGCCGTGTCTGAGCTGATATGGAGCGTGCAGCCGAAGGTGGAGACCGCAGATCGGCAGCGCTTGCTCAAGGCGATTCCGGATCTGCTGAAGAAGCTGCGCGACGGTCTGAACAATATTTCGTTCGATCAGCACCGTGCCGGGCAGTTGTTCAAGGATTTGCAGGCCTGTCACATTGCGGCCTTGCGCGGCGAAAGCGATGCCGTGGAGACGGAATCCACGGATGAAGTGGTGCCGGACGGGGTCCTGCTGGCGAGTGAGCCCGAGGCCGAGGTGATCGAGGACGAATTTTTCGAAAAGGCCGAGGCGCTGGAGGTGGGGCAGTGGCTTGAGTGGCAGCACGAAGACGCCTGGGTGCGCGGCAAGCTGTCGTGGCGCAGTGAGGTGTCGAGCAACTGTATCTTCGTCAACCGCAAGGGTATGAAGGTGGCGGAAATGACGGTCAACGAGATTGCGATCCTGTTCCGCGCGGAGCAGGCGCGAATGCTGGACGACCTCAACAAGCCCCTGATGGATCGTGCACTGAACGCCATGCTCGGGGCTCTGCGTGAGACCGACGCGGCAAAACCTGCCTGATCCCCTACCCTCGGTTACAATTATGACGCCAGCCATCGGCTGGCGTTTTTTGTTTGCAGCGATGTTTACCAACAGGGGAGACAGGCATGACAGAGGTGATGACCGATTCCGGTCTGAAATACGAAGAACTGGCCGAGGGTGACGGCGTGGTGGCAGAGGCCGGTCAGCGGGTCTCCGTGCACTACACCGGTTGGTTGATTGACGGCAGCAAGTTCGACTCCAGCGTCGACCGCAATCAGCCGTTTGAATTCGCTCTCGGTCGCGGCATGGTGATTCGCGGTTGGGACGAGGGTGTGGCCGGCATGAAGGTCGGCGGCAAGCGCAAGCTGACGATCCCTCCCCAGCTTGGCTATGGCGCGCAGGGGGCCGGTGGTGTGATTCCGCCGAATGCGACCCTGGTGTTCGAGGTCGAGCTGCTGGGCGTCGCTGGCGTGGTCGGCAGACGACGGTGACGCCCTGGAGCCGGGGCAGCTGGTTTGCGAGTTGAATGGGAAGGCACGTCCGATACTTTCAGGCGAACGGACTGCGCTCAACTTCCTGCAGACACTTTCTGGCACCGCTTCACTGGCAGCCCGTTACGTGGCTGCAGTGGAAGGCACTCCCGCGACCATACTGGATACCCGCAAGACGATCCCCGGCCTGCGCCTCGCGCAAAAATATGCGGTCCGTTGTGGTGGCGCGAGCAACCACCGGATCGGCCTGTACGATGCCGTCCTGATCAAGGAAAACCACATCCGTGCCGCCGGTTCGATCGCCGCTGCGATGAAGGCGGCGGCAACGTTTGTGGGGGACGGTGTGATGATCGAGGTCGAAGTAGAGAGTCTGGATGAGCTGGACCAGGCCCTCGTGGCGGGCGCGCGACGTATCCTGCTGGACAATTTCGACAATGCAGCCCTGCGCGAGGCGGTCAGTCGCACGGCCGGCAGGGCGGCGCTTGAGGCTTCAGGCGGGGTTGATCTGGAGACGGTGCACGACATCGGCCGGAGCGGCGTGGATTTCATCTCGGTCGGGCAGTTGACCAAAGACGTCAGGGCGACCGATTACTCGATGTTGTTCGATGAAGGCTAGGCTTTGACGTCTAGCAGTGCGCCGAGCATTTTGTCGGCCGTCGCCAGGGTCTTCATATTGGCCTTGGCCGCATGCTCGTGTTGCTTGAGTTCGACGATGGCGCGCGTCATGTTTGGCTTCTCGCCCGGCCTGGATGCCTTTGCGACATCCGCTGCACTGCGCGCCAAACCCTGCGTGCTGCGTTGGATGCCCTGTAACGCCGTTGTGCCTAACTTGCTGATCATGTCTTCACTCCGGGGATTACCCTTTCGCCTGTATTATCGACAGGGCCCGACCTTGTTTTATAGTCGGGGCAGCAATCTGTGAAGCGCATTCCGAGTTTCAGTCCAGAGGTTCCGGAACTGGGAGTAGGCTTCCCCAACTGACGGAATTGACAATGAAAAAAGTATTCTTCGCCCTTTTTCTGTTGTGCCTTGCCTTGCCCGCTTCGGCGGCCGAGCCGGTGGGCCTGAGTGTGTCTGAGCGCTATAGCTACGCCATGGGCGTGCGTCTGGGCCAGCTGCTGAAACAGCAGGGTATACAGCAACTGGACAGCAAGGCCTTTGCCGCGGCGATCGACGATGTGCTGCTCGATCAACCGTTGCGTCTGAACAACGAGCAGATGGTGAGCGCAATCCGCGAGCAGCAGCGCGAGTTTGCGCAGCAAAGGGATCAGCGTGCGCAGGTCAACCAGGAGGCCGGGCGAGAATTCCTGGCCAGGAATGCCGCTGAGCCCGGTGTGGTGGTGTTGCCAAGCGGCCTGCAGTACCGCGTGCTGGAGACCGGAGAGGGTGCGCAGCCGACCGATGGTGGCAAGGTTCGCGTGCACTATCATGGCACCCTGCTCGACGGGACCGTTTTCGACAGCTCGACCGATCGCGGTGAGCCAGTGGAGTTTTCCCTGGCCAGCGTTATTCCCGGATTTCGTGAATCCATCTCGCAGATGCGGGAAGGAGACCGCTGGCAGGTAGTGATCCCGAGCGACCTGGCCTACGGCGTGGATGGGGCAGGGACCAAGATCGGGCCTAATGAAACCCTGATTTTCGAGATCCAGCTGCTCGATGTCATTGAATGAGCGACGCGCGCCATGTGCCCGTTTTATTCACTCCCAGGCGGCTTTGCCGGGCGGCATGACCAGCCGGGTTCCGGCGAACAGCTCGCGCCGGTCGGGTGCAGCACACAGGCGGAAGGTGCTGCGTCGCAGGCTCGGCTGGGTGTGCAGACAGCCACCGCGCAGTGCGTACTCGCCGGCGTTCGCTGCGCAGGGCTCGAGCGCGCCATCTGACGCCCCCTGATAACCGGGGTAATGGTGGAAGGCGTTTGCGCACCATTCCCAGCTGCGCCCATGCATCTCGATCTCGCCCATGCGGGTGGCGGTCTCCCACTGGTATTCGTGCTGCGGAACAGCCCCGGCCAGGCCCTTGCCGCGCGCAGCGGCCCAGGTCGCGTAGGCCCGCGCCTCGTGTGCGCTCAGGCCCGACACCGGGTCGTCCTGTTGCAGGTCCATCGGGCCATTGGTGCCGATGCAATACCAGTGTCCGGCCGCATCCTGGCGCCAGTGCCAGGGCCCGTGTGCCCTGGCACTGCTTAGCCACTGGCGGCCGTTTTCATCCCACCAGTCGGTTTCGTGGTAACCGCCGTCTCGCATGAATGCCAGATACTCGGCGTTGCTGACCGGCCTGCGGCTGATGCGGAAGGCGTTGAGTTCCACCATCTGGGCAGGCTGCTCATTGGCCATCACCGCACTCTCTCGCGCACCGATCCGGTAGTGCCCCTGCTCTATGCGCCTGGAGTCGTCCTGGGGCAGGTGGGCCTGCAGGACTTGATCGACCTGGTAGTCGCCGCGTTCACGCTGTGCGCTACGCGCGGTGATCACCGCCAGAAGGCGCTCGTAGAGCAAGGCATGCCGTTGTGCCAGGTGCCAGACCAGCCAGCTGTTGTCCAGCAAGGGATGTGACGGCAGCTGGCGGGGATTGGCCAGAGAGGTGAGGTCCTGGTCGAAAATCTCACCGGCCCAGTTCAGCAGGTGGTCCTGGGGGGGCAGCCGTTCGTCCTGGGGGGCGCCCTGTGGGTGCTCATGCTCGAACAGCGTGCGGACGCGCCCAGCCAGATCGTCGTCGCCCATCACCACGCCACGCAACAGATGCAGTTCGAGATAGACGGCGCGCCCGAGCAGCCAGCCGGCAGACGGCAGCAGTCGGTCGAAGCGGCGGTTGCAGTCTCGCGAGGGAAGCCTCTCGACCAGCTGCAGCAATAGTCCATGGGTGCCGGCGAGGGCCCCAAGGGCTTGAGGCTCGATCACGAGTCAGGCCTGCTCTACGGTCTCCGGCTCAGCGAATCGTTGTTCGAGATAGGCGATGATATCGCCCGACTCGTACAGCCATTGCGCCTCGCCGGATTCGCCCGGGTTGTACAGGCAGGGAACCTGCAGTCGCCCGCCCTCCGCCAGCAGTTGCTGGCGCCACTTCGGATCGTGGCGTGCATCGCGCAGCTCGATGTTCAGGCCAAGGCGTTTCATGGCGCGACGGGTCTTCACGCAGAACGGGCAGGCCCTGAACTGATAAAGCGCCATATCGCTGGTGGCGAGATCGATCTTGGCCTGTTCGAGCGGGTCGCGTTCGGGCGGCTTGGGTGAGGTGAGAAAATCGACCAGCAATATCAGTTGGCCCAGTGGCCAGCGGATCAGTTTCCATATCATGATTTTCCTCCTCCGAGGCAGGGTGGTGATTCGGGTGCCTCGCCGCCCTTGGCGAACCATTCCTCCGGCGTCATGGTGTGCAGTGCCAGGGCGTGTATCTGTCCCTTGAGTTCCTGATCAAGGGTGGCGTTCACTGCTCGGTGACGATGTATCAGTGGTTTGCCCTCGAACTGCGAGGAAACGAGCACGACGCGAAAATGTGACTCCGAGCCGTCGGGCACGTTGTGCATATGGCTTTCGTTTTCCACCTCAAGGTGCAACGGTGCGAACTGCCCGCTCAGCTTTTGTTCAATCTGTCTTTGTATCTGCATCTTCCAACCTCCGTCAGGCCACCAGTTTCCGGTTGCGGGGCAGGGCATTCAACTGGCACATGGCGCGGGAATCCCCCTCACGTGCCTGCCATGACCGCACTATTCACGCGATTCCCTCCCAGAAGTCCGAGTCACGCGCCAGGAACTGCTCGACCGGGATGTAATGCGAGCCGTCACAGGAGAAGTTCAGGCCGACAATGCCATTGAATATGTTGAGTGAGCCAGAACGCAGATAGATGGTCTCATCGGCGAAGCGCAGGTGCTTGAAGGTATCCAGTATGGGGCGGATCTGATCCTTCGGTATCACTGCATCCGGCGGGTAGGTCTTGTGCGGGAATGCGAGACAGACGTCGGGGTCGGCCAGGTCGTCGAATTCGAGCAGCTGAAAGCGGTATGGGTCATCGAGCAGCCACAGGGTCGCGCGGCTGCTGGAGAAATGGATCTTGAAATGGAACACCCCGTTCTCGGTCACCAGTTCCTCGAACACCGGCAGGATCATGTCGATGTGGTCATCGAGCCGGCTCTGGATACGGTGCTGTTGGAAGACGTGTCCGCGGATCGCCGGGTCGCCTTTTAGCTGGCGCCAGCGGCTGGGTTCTGAGTAAAGATCCTTGGTGATCGGCAGGCCGCGCAGGTCGAAGTCGCCGCCAAGATAGCCGATCTGCCTGTCATCCAGGTATACGCGCTGGATCGCGGTCACCGAGGGGCGGCCCACGCGCAGGCTGATATAGGCCTCGGACAGGACCATGTCCCTGTTTTCCGGCAGGTTCTGCATGTATGGGCGCTGCGAGCGGTCGCGCCCGAAATCGGTCTGTATGAGTCCCTCGGGCGAAGCGTTGGCGCTTACCTGCCGACCCTGGGTGTCGAGCGCATACAGGTAGGTGATGTAAGGCACCTCGGGGATGGATTCGAGCAGCAGGTGATCGAGTGCGGGTCTGTCGCCCCAGACCTTGGCACAGCGCCTTGCCACCCGTTGCATCGGATCGATCAGCATATTATGCAGGGTGGCGCGCTGACGCAGGATCCGCTGCTTCAGGGGGGAATTGCTTTCGCTGATGTCCACGTCGGGTCTGTTACTCCGGTCGGCGACGCGCCAAAGACGGTCGCCGTTTGCCGTTCAGGGCTTGCGGTTGTCGGTGGGCGGCATTGGAAAAGGCGTGATGTTGCTGATCGTGCCGTCGATTTCGAGGATCTTGTTCTGGCCGTGTTTCTCGACCTCCTCGATCCGGATTACCGCGTGCATTGGCAGGATCAGGCGCTCCACGCCGGCAAACTCGGCCTGCAGCTTTTCCTCGGCCGGATCGATCACCAGCGAGGTGTGCTCGCCGAAAATCAGCTCGCGCACCTCGATGAAGCCGTAAAGCTCCCCCTGCGATACCTGCTGCGCATGCAGCTGGTAGACCTTGCCATTGTTGTGAAACGAGATCCGGAAAATCCGCATGGGCTCTGCCGACATTACCACGAAGGCTGCATTTTACCCCAAACCACACGCCGCATAGCCCTCGAGCGGCGGGGCAATGCGTTATCATCTGCAAGGTTTATCTCGATGTGGGCCTGGAATGGGGATTTTCAGACAGCTGGAGTCGTTGCCGACGGGCGAGTCGGTGCCCCTGTCTTCAGTGCTGGAGGAGCTGCCGTGGAATGTCGATGGCCTGCTGCCGGCGATCGCGCAGCAGTTCGACAGCGGCGAGGTGCTGATGATGGCGTGGATGAATCGCGACGCATTGGATGAGACCCTGGCAAGCGGCCGGGTCTGTTTCTGGTCGCGTTCGCGCCAGTCACTGTGGCGCAAAGGGGAATCCTCGGGCCAGGTGCAGATGCTCAAGGAACTGCGCTTCGACTGTGACGGTGACACCATCCTGCTCAAGGTGGACCAGACCGGCCCGGCCTGCCATACCGGACGGCGGGACTGTTTCTACAACCGGGTCCAGGGTGACCGACTGGTGGTCGACAAGGAGCCGCTGATCGATCCTGGCGAGTTATACGGCAAATGATCGACATCCGACCCATTCCGGCATTCGACGACAACTACATCTGGTTGCTGAGCCGCGCCGCCTACAACGGTTGCGCGGTGGTCGATCCGGGCGACGAAGACCCGGTGATCGAGCGCCTGCAGGCCGAGGGGCTGACCCTCGACGCCATCCTGATTACCCACAAGCACGGTGATCATGTCGGGGGTATCCGGGGGTTGAAGGCGGCTTGGCCGGATGCGGTGGTCTATGGCCCCGCCGGAGAGCCGATCAGGACCCTGGAGCGGCGCCTGCATGGCGGCGACCGGGTCGAGCTTGAGGGCCTGGGGGTAGGATTCAATGTGCTGGACGTGCCTGGCCATACCGAGGGCCACATTGCCTATTACGGCGATGGTGCCCTGTTCTGTGGCGACACCCTGTTCGCGGCCGGCTGCGGACGTGTGTTCAGCGGGACCTTCGATCAGCTGAGTGATTCGCTGATCCGGATCGGCCAACTGCCCCCAGTTACACGTGCCTATTGCGCCCATGAATACACCCTGGCCAATCTCGGTTTTGCGGCCTGGGTCGAACCGGGCAATGCGGACCTTATCGCGCGGACCGAGCGCGATCGCGCTCGGCGCGAACGTGGTGAGTCCACGGTGCCCTCGACAATTGGCGAGGAACTGGCCAGCAACCCTTTCATGCGCACCGATCAGCCCGGCGTGATCGCCGCGGCCGGTGCCTGGGCGGGCAGTGAGCTGGTCGATCGAGCCGCCGTGTTTCGTGCCCTGCGCACCTGGAAGGACAGGGACTACGATTGATGAGCAGGCTTTTGATTCGCAATGCGCGTGTGGTCAACGAGGACTGGATTTCGACAGGTAGGTCGGGCTGTGCCCGACGTTTTCGGCGGGTGATGCCCGCCCTATGATTGCTGCCCCCTTTGGCTCCGCCTATGCTGTACCGATAGCGCCCTTGTCCACGCCTTCGTACGCATACACCTTGAAGCGATCATCGGGGTATTGTGATTTGAGTTGGTCGGCGATGTGCCGGGCGATGTTTTCTACCGTCGAATCGGTGTCGATCAGATAGCAGGCGGTTCTGGGCAGAGTCAGGCCAAAGTTCCCCTGGGCACTGCGATAGCCGAATTCGTAATACTCCACGGCGTCGTATTGGCTTACGCCGATCAGGTCGGCGCGGCTGCCGATATAGATGTCTGACCATAGCGATGTCCATGCCTGCTCCAGAGTCCGGTCTCGCCGGCCGTTACGCAGGATCTCGATTCTGGAGCGGTGGCCATGGGCGATACGCTGGCAGTTGCCGTCATGGTGCTTGAGGCCGTGACTGTAATGGTAGTAGCTTCCCTCGACCTGCTCCGGCCAAAGCCGCACCCTGATCGCATTCACATTCTCCGGCGTCTGCGGCAACAGGTAGTCGCCGATGACCTGCGCCAGATGGTCCACGGCGATACGCTCGCCTGGGATCAGCCGGATCGCATCGCGCGGTGAGCGGTGTTCGACCACACGCCCGTCCTCGAGGACGAAGGACAGGTGCACGCCCTCGGGGTAATCGGCCTGCTGCAAGCCGGGATGATCGGCGGGCACCAGCAGCTTGTGGTCGAATTGTTCGTCAATCGTCCGCTTGATCGATTTTTTGACCTCGCCGAAATCGAGCACCATGCCCTGGTAGTCCAGGTCGCCATCGAGCTCGATGTCGACCTGCCAGCTTTCCCCCACCAGGCCGCGTGTCGGGCTCAGGTAGGAGAAGTCGACAACCGTCAGCCGGTTTACAAACAGTATGCTCATTTGGCGAGGATAACCGGAAACAGGCCGGTCGGGTGCCCCTATGCACGAGGATCGGATCGCGGCAGAAAAAACCCGGGACTTTTTTGAGGTAGCCTTGGCAAACTCTCTGCCACCGCCCCTAATATCGAGCAACTGATTCGCCTTCATGCAAGCTGCAACAAAAACCGTTGACCCGCGATGGATGGTCACTTGAGGCCGGGTAGGCTTCTGCTGCCTCTGCTGTTGCTGCTTGCCGGTCAGTTGCAGGCGGAGGTTACGATCGATGCGCCCGGCGCCGAAGATGCGCTGATGACCAATCTGCTTGCCCGGCTTGGTCTCGAGGGGACGGCCTGCGACGCGCCGGCCTGGCACATACGACGTCTGTTCAACCGTGCCGAAAAGGACTTCCAGCCGGCCCTGCGTGCGTTTGGTTATTACCAGGCGAAAGTCGAAAAAGAACTCGAAATCGGGGGAGATTGCTGGCAGGCGACTTTTGTCATAGAGCTTGGTCAGCGCGTGGAGATCCGCAAACGGACGGTCAGCGTCGAAGGCGATGCTGCCGCTGACAAACAGTTGAACCCCTTACTCTCGGCGCTGCCGCTTGCCGTAGGCGAGCCTCTGAATCATGGTCATTATGAGGACATCAAGTCGAGTCTGCGTGATTTCGCGACACGGAGGGGTTACTTCGACTTCACGCTGATGCGTAACGAGTTGCGCGTCTTTCCGGATGAGGCTGCGGCCGAAGTGGATATCGAGGCGGAGAGTGGGCCTCGTTACCGGTTTGGCGAACTGCGTATCAATGAGGTGCCGCTGAACGATGATTTCGTGCGCAGGTTGGCGAGGGCTCAAGAGGGTGAGCCCTATGATCTGCGTGTGCTGATAGCGATGGATCGAAACCTGACCGATCCCGGTTACTTCCGTCTGGTCCAGGTTCGCGCCCTGCGGGAAGAGAGCGAAGATGAGTCGGTGCCGGTGGAGGTTCAGCTGGAAATGGCACAGAAGCATGCCTGGTCCTTTGGTGTCGGTTACGCGACCGACACCGGGCCGCGTGGCACCATCGGCTACGAGAATCGCTACGTCAACCCGAAGGGGCACCGATTCCGGAGTGCGCTGCAGTTGTCACCGATCAAGTCCAGTCTGAGAGGCGACTATGTTATCCCCGGACAGAATCCGCACCGGGAGACCTTCGCTATAGGCGCCCGTCTGGAGCACGAGGACAACGACAGCGCGGAGAGTGACAGTGCATCACTAATCGGCAGTCAGACGCTCAAGTCCAAACGCTGGACCCAGACCCGCTTCATCGAGTTGTTGCACGAAAGATCCAAGGTCGGCGACGAGGATTGGATCACCGATACCCTGTGGATGCCGGGTATCGGCCTGGATCACATCAAGGCCGACAACCCGCTGCAGACACGCAAAGGGTATCGGATCAATTTCGAGGTGCGGGGTGCACATGAAGCACTGTTCTCCACCAAGAGTCTGATGCAGTTGCGTGCCGGTGCCAAGGGCATCTATCGCTTCGGCGAAGGTGGACGGATAACAGCGCGCGTGGACGGAGGAACCACGCTGACTGACAGTATCAGGGACCTGCCGGCCTCACTGCGGTTTTTCGCCGGCGGTGATAACAGTGTCCGCGGCTATAAGTACAAGTCGTTGGGTCCGGAGGATTCAGATGGGGAGCCCAAGGGCGGGCGTCACATGTTGACCGGCAGCCTTGAATACGAACACCCGGTCAAGGCGGACGACTGGTGGCTGGCCACATTCGTTGATGCGGGCAATGCCTTCGATTTCGACGACGTCGATGCCAAGGTCGGTTATGGCGTGGGTGTGCGCTGGTATTCGCCGGTCGGTCGCCTTCGTCTGGATATTGCCTTTCCCGAAGATACCGAGAGAGACAGCTGGCGGCTGCACTTTGGCATAGGTGCTGACCTGTGAGGCGGGGGATGCGACTGTTTCGCTGGTTGCTGCTGCTGGTGGTGATTGTCCTGGCACCACCAGCCGCGATGCTGGCAATCCTGGCGACGGAGGCCGGGACCGCGCGGGTCCTGGACCTGACGACGGATCTGATTGTGCCGCTGGGTATCGACCTGCAGTTCGAGCGCAGCAGTGGCAGCCTGTTGCGGCGTCTCGAGATTCAAGGTCTGGTGCTGGAGCTGGCTGACAGCCGCTTCGAAGCCGGACGCGTGTTGCTGGATTGGCGGCCATGGGCGCTGCTTGGACGCAGGCTGCATATCCGGGCACTGGATGTTGCCGACGCGCGTTTCGTACCGCCGCCGCCGACAGATGCGGCGGCAACACCTCCCGAGGTCCCCGAACTGGCCCTGCCTTTGCTGATCCAGCTCGACCGGCTGTTGGTGGAGCGTCTGACCGTCGATCAGCCCGAGGCCGATCTCCAGGTATCACGGTTTGCCCTTGCGGCCAGGATGGACCGGAACGGCCTGGCCCTGCGTGATCTCTCTTTCGACGGCGGTGGCGTGCACTTTCAAGGGCTCGTGGACGTGCAGGCCGGCGCACCGCACAACCTTCGGGGCGAGTTGTCCGGACGGGTCGATCAGGCGCTGACGGGTGACGATGTAGGCACTGTTGAGGCGCGTGCGGAATTGAGCGGAACGGTATTGTCGCCGGGATTCGATCTGAAGGTGAGCGCACCGACCCAACTCAGGGTGAGCGGCGCGCTGAAACTGGATCAGGCACAACCCGCGTTCGATATCAGCGCCAACTGGCCCGGGCTGAACTGGCCCTTGCAGGGCGCTGTCAGCGTTAGCCTGCAGAAGGGGCAGCTTACACTGCAGGGGGTGGCTGACGACTATCGGCTGCGCGTGGACACGGCGCTCGGCGGCGAGGGCATTCCGACCAGCGAACTCGCCCTGGAGGCGCCGGGCAATCTCGGCGGGATCAATTTGCAGCCACTCGAGCTTGCCGTGCTCGGCGGCCGACTGCAGGTCGACGGCCGTGTGGATTGGCGCGAGGGACTGCATTGGGATCTTGTTGTGCTGGCAGACCATATCAACCCGGGGCTCTATCTGCCCGACTGGCCTGGTCAGTTGGAAGGGCGCTTCGAGGTTGCCGGAAGCCTTGCTGCCGGGAGCGGCGAGCCGGCGATAAATGTGCGCATCCAAACACTGGCGGGTCAGTTGCGCGATTACCCGGTCAGTGCCAACGGCGCGCTGGAATACCGCAGCGGCCGCTTGCACGCGCAGGGATTCGAGTTTGCCTCTGGCCCGAACAGGATCAAACTGAACGGTCATGCCGATGAACGTCTCGATCTCGGCTTTGAAATCGATGCGCCCGACCTTTCCTCACTGTATCCGGGGCTGTCCGGTGCTATCGAGGGTGAGGTGCAGCTCAAGGGGACGCCTCAGGCGCCGCTGGCGGTGGCCAGCCTGAACGGGCAGGCGGTGGCCCACGGGGGCCTTCAGGCGCGAGACCTCAAACTCGACCTCGACTGGCGCGAGAATGGCGGCAAAGGGCAGCTGCTGTTGTCGGGTCTGGATGCCGGTGACATCAGGATCACCCGCTTGAGCCTGGACCTCGATGGCAGGCCGGAGTCGCATCGTCTGAGCCTGTCAGCGGATTCTCCGGCCGGGAGCTTGGGGCTTGGTGCGCAGGGGGGGGTGATCGGACAGGTCTGGGAAGGAGAGCTGCAGCAGTTGGATCTGGCCGAGCCGTCATTGGGAGAATGGCGGTTGCGGACGCCGGTCGAACTTCGGTTGGGCGGCCGGGAGGCGCACGCCGGCCGGCTGTGCCTGGTACAGGATGCAGCCGCCGCCTGCGCGGAAGGGGGCTGGGACGCCGCGAGCGGACTGGGCCTTTCCGGCAACCTGGCCGGGCTCGAGCTTGCGCGCCTTGCGCCGCACCTGCCTGGTGATGCGGTTATCGAGGGGCAACTGCGTGGTGATTTCAGGGTCAGCGGTACCCCGGACAGTCCGAGCGTCCAGTTCGAGTTGATCCCGGGAGATGGATTGATTCGCGTCCAGGAGGCTGAAGAGCCCCTTGAGCTGGCCTTCCGCAATGCACGCGTCAGCGGTCGATTCGAGAACGATCGGGGTAGTGCCGATCTGCATTTCGAACTGGGACCAAACGGACGCGCACAGGGTCAGGTACTGCTGGGACCTGATGAGAAAGGAGAACGTTCACTTGGTGGGGAAATCGCTGCCGATTTTCCCGACCTGGGGCTGGTGGCCGGATTCGTACCCGAGCTGCAGCAGGTCGTCGGGCGGTTGCACCTGGAGGCGGTGCTGGGCGGCACCCTGGCCGCGCCACGCTTGACCGGTGTGCTGGAGATCGCGGAGGCGCGTGCGCAGGTGCCGGTGGCGGGCATCGAATTGAGTGATGTCGAGCTCATGCTGCGTGGCGATGGTGACGGCCCGTTGACCCTGCGCGGCCAGCTGCAATCAGGCGAGGGGCGCCTCGACATCAGTGGCACTGTCGACACAGGTGCGCCAGGCGGCACTGCGGTCGATTTGGCGATCAAGGGTGAAAACGTTCAGGCCGTGAAGTTGCCGGAGGCCACGGTGCAGATTACGCCAGACCTTCGCCTGCAGGGGGCGGGTCCCTACCACCTGTCCGGCAGGCTGCTGATACCAAAGGCGGCCATAAAGCTGGAAGAGGTGCCGAGCGGGACCGTGGATGTATCCAGCGACGAGATCATCATCGGCGCCGATGCGGTTGAGGAGCGCAGGGCAAGTACGCAGAACCTAACCGCCCGGGTCCGCATCGAGCTGGGGAAAGCCGTTACCTTCGCGGGTTTCGGTCTGGAGACCCGCCTCACCGGGGTCCTGGATGCCGCTGTCGATGCAAAAGGCACCAGGCTCGATGGCAAGATCGAACTGCGTGACGGCGAATACAAGGCCTACGGGCAAAAGCTCAAGGTTGAACGTGGGCGTCTGTTGTTCGCCGGGCCACCGGGCAATCCGGAGGTCGATCTGCGCGCCGTAAGGGTGTCGAATGACGGAGGGGTGAAGGCCTATCTGGCATTGAACGGGCCTCTGTCGAAGCCGCGTCCGCGGGTCTACAGCGAGCCGGCGCTGTCGGAGACCGAGGCGCTGGCCTATCTGGTGACCGGCAGGGGGGTGGGCCCGGGGGGACAGAACGAGGGGACGAACATCGCAGCCGCTGCCCTGTCAATGGGCCTGTCCACGGCTGATCCGCTGATGCAGAATCTGACCGGCGACCTGGGTCTGGATGAGATCACTGTGGACACTGGCGAGGAAGGCCTGGAAGACAGCTCGGTGACGCTGGGCAAGTATCTCAACCCCGACCTGTACGTCGGGTATGTACAGGGACTTTTCAATCCCGAGGGTGCGGTGCTTATGCGTCTGCAGCTGCGTGAGAAGCTCACTATCGAAAGCCGGTCCGGCAACGAGCAATCTGTCGACCTGATCTATCGGATCGAGCATGACTAGAAGGTCCCTGGGTGTTGCGTGCGCCATTCCCAGGGTGGAATCGCTTGTTCATCCGACCACAGGCCTCGGTGCGCCTGCCGGGCCCCTGCCTCCGCCTCTCGGTAGGGACGGCCCTGGTCGGGGAATTCAGTCACAACGCCCTGGCTGCACCACGCCAGACCCTCGTGCAGCAGTTCGAGTGCGATATCGCGGTTCCTGGAGATCAGCTTGCCTACGACCTGGTGGTCGTCGACCTTGCCTGTCCAGTGCACCACGACGAAGCTGCCGGTCAAAGACCGGTGTAGCCAATCGGCCGCTGTCCGTCCCCAGGGCTGGTTGAGTTCGGGGGCGTCGATGTCGGCCAGTTCGACACGGTAGTGACTGCCGCGAACATCGAGTATCAGGCTGTCACCATCGATCACGCGCAGCACGCGACCGGGAAGCTGGTGATCGTCGGAATACGCATGGCCGGCAATGGTGAGTAGAAACAGCAGGGCGGCTATTGATCTGCAGATCGTCATGCTCGGTGTGCCTGGATCGGAAAAATTTCACATTAGCACGGGTGCCGGTCCCTTTCGGGCGCGGCTGCTATCGGTTCTGCAGAGACGACTATTGTAAGTGCGGCGGGTGTGCGCTCAGGGAATAGTCGCAGAGCACCCGCCTTGATTCGACAAGATCTGAAGGTCAGGTGCTTTCGAGTTGATGCAGCTGAGAACGGATCAGGTAATTTCAGTAGTGCCAACCGGAGAAAACATATGACTTTCCCACGGAAGATCATTCCGTTGATTATCATCACAGGCTGAGCACCGAGGTCGATTATGTTGCGCACAATACCCTCGGGTCGATGCCCCCCTGACCATGTCGCTGCATAGACGAGGGATGTTGATTATCAGGTCTGGATCGGGAAGGACATGCTGCCGAAGTGCTTACCCGGGTTCGGCCTGCAATGCAGCGAGAGGCCACCATTTGGCCGACCGGGAAATACTCGGCTGCGGCGCAACTGGCTCTCCGGTAGTTCGTCAATTGCGGTCAATGGCCGATAATGCGACAGCGTCGTTGTCCGGAAGCAGGTCTACAATCAAAAGCTTCCATAGCCGTAATCGATCAAAACTGATCCACCTTCCACCGTTGGACATACGGAGGGACGAGTGGGAGGTCCAACCATGTATCCAGGGGAGAGATTTAACAGCATCAGCCACTTGGTGGGTGCTGCGCTGGCGGCCGCCGCTTCGGTGTTTCTGGTCGTGGTCGGCTCTGTCGACGGCGATCCATGGAGGGTGGTCAGCTTCGGCATCTATGGTGTCACGCTGTTCCTGCTGTTTCTGATCTCCACCCTCTATCACAGCTTCAAGGGTCGGCCGAAGACGGTCTTCAAGATCCTCGACTATCAGGCAATCTACCTGCTGATTGCCGGCACCTATACCCCCTTTGCGCTGGTCACTTTACGCGATACCGTCGGATGGTGGCTGTTTGGTGCGATCTGGACCCTTGCATTGATCGGTATCGTATTGGATGGGGTGCAGCGGGGCGGCAAGCGTGTCTTACCGATGTTTATCTACGTCGTGATGGGATGGATGATCCTGTTTGCCTTGGACCCGCTATTGGCTGCAATTCCGCCTGCGGGCTTTCGCTGGTTGCTCGCCGGAGGCATCGCCTACACCGTCGGTATCATTTTTTTTGTGCTAGATCATTGGTATCCGCGGGCCCACGGTATCTGGCACCTGTTCGTGCTCGCAGGCAGCATCTGCCACTATTTTGCGATCCTCCTGTACGTGTAACCTTAAGACACCCCGAGCGAACAGGCGCTTCGTGTTGCCTTCCTGCGCTCCAGGCTTGGCGGCCTGTCTGATGTCTGGATTGATCCTGTCAGAGACCCCGGTCGGCCAGTGGAAATCCGGTTGGATTCGTTGATGCATATCGGCAGATTCTGGCATACCGTGTTTGCACCGGCCGGGCTGTTGAATAACTGGGCCAATCTTCACAAACCAAAAACCGCAAAGGTACGCCCCTTTGTCGAATGAAACGCAATGACAATGAATCAATGCAGTACCAGTAGACCGCTTTTCTCGGCCTTGTCGTCAGTCATCCTTTTTGCCGTGCTGACCCTGATGGCGGCGACGACGACTCTGGCGGCTGCCGAATCGACGGACCCGGTTGCCCGGGCCGAGGAACAGCTCAAGGCACTGGAAACACGCCTGGAGGCCTCGGGTTCCCTCAGCGCGGTAGAGCTGAACGAGATACAGGCAAGCCTGCAAGAGGTTCGCCAGGTGGCCCGCAACTGCCTCGATGAGGTGGAGCAGGCGCAACGTAGGCTCGACCGTGAACTGAAGATACTCGACCCGGCATCGGCAAAGGCGACGACGGATGGCGAAGGGAGCGCAACCGAGCAGAAGCCCGAGACAGCTTCTGCAAAGGACGGCCGGATAGTCGACCTCAACGCGCGTATCAGCGCGCTCAATGCCCGGCGCAGCAGTTGCCAGTTGCTGCAGCTGCAAAGGGGCGAGCTGGAGAACAGGCTGGATGAGGCCAGGCAGGCCATCTTTGCCCGCCAGTTGATGCAGCGTGATGCCAACCTGCTTGAGCTGATCGAGCAGAATCTGGCCAGGCCGGGCGCGTGGCTGGCTGTCACCCGCGAGATATTGGTCAAGTCCACCGGTGTGCACACGGTGCAAGGGCTGCACCTGGCGGGCATGGTGCTGCTTGGCCTGCTCGGCTGGGGCGCCGGTCTGCTCATCCGCCGCAGGGTAAGACCCCTGGCCGCACCGGCAACCGGCGAGGAAGAACTGTCCCAGGGACTCTATCATTCGGTACTCGCCAGCGTCGCCCGCTACGTGCCGATCCTGCTGTTTTTCGGCGCCGTCAGTCTGTACCTGGAACTGCTGCTGCAGCAACAGCCCGGGCGGCCCTATTTCGTGCTGCTGATCGACGGCCTGCTGATCTATCTGCTGGCCGTGGCGACCATCCGCACCTTCCTGCGCCCGGTGCCGCCGGCCCAGCCTTTTCTCGCGCTGCCGGAACGGGTGGCACAGCCACTCAGCCGACGCCTGCAGGTACTGGCCCTGCTGCTGTTGATCGGCAGGCTGCTGCAGGTGCTGGGCAGCGAGGGACTGCTCGATCTGTCCATGTATCAACTGGGGCGCGCGGTGTGGCACGCCCTGGTCGTACTCAACGCGGTATGGATCATATGGCTGATGCAGCGCCTGGAGCGCTGGCGCAAGCGCTGGGGGGTCAGCGCCGTGCTCAGCCTGGCGTTTGTCTTGAGCCTGGCTGCCATGTGGCTGGGCTACCAGGAACTGGGCAGGCTCGTCATCCTCGGCTTGATCGGCACCTTGATCGGACTGGCGCTGGCCTGGCTCGGTGCCGGGCTGCTGGATGACCTGTTCGACGGCCTGGACGAGGGGCGGCATGCCTGGCAGGTCAGGCTGCGCCGAACCGTGGGGATCAAGGACGGCGACTATGTGCCGGGACTGGGGTGGCTGCGACTGCTCGCCAACCTGGTGCTGTGGGGGGCGTTCGGGGCAGTCGTGCTTTACATCTGGGGTCTTTCCAAGCAGGGCTTTGACGAGATCAGTCTTTTCTTCACCGACGGCTTCGAGGTCGCCGGTTTCAGCATCGTGCCCAGCCGGCTGCTTTGGGCGGTTTTGGTGTTTGCCCTGCTGCTGAACCTGAGCCGCTGGTTCACCAACAAGCTCAACAGTACATGGCTGCAAAAGTCGCGCATGGATCACGGCGCGCGCGAGGCCCTGGTCACCTTCAGTCGCTACACCGTGATTGCCCTGGCCGTCCTGTTTGCGCTATCCCTCGCCGGCATCGAGTTCTCCAACCTGGCGATCGTGGCCGGCGCCCTGTCGGTGGGTATCGGCTTTGGCCTGCAGAACGTGGTCAACAATTTTGTCTCCGGCCTGATCCTGCTGTTCGAACGGCCGGTGCGTACCGGCGACTGGATCGTGGTCGGCACTACCCAGGGCACGGTCAAGCGTATCAGCATCCGCTCCACGATCGTGCAGACCTTCGACCGGGCCGATGTGATCGTGCCCAACTCGGAATTGATTTCGGGACAGGTGACCAACTGGACCCTGGACACGCCCTGGGGAAGGGTCTGCATACCGGTGGGGGTGGCCTATGGCAGTGACACGGCCAAGGTCAAAGAGATTCTGTTGACTATCGGCAAAGCCCACCCGCTGGTAGTGCAGAACAATCCCTACTGGCCCAACCCGATTGTGCTGTTCCTTGCCTTCGGGGCCAGTTCACTGGACTTTGAATTGCGTGTCATCGTGCGCAACATCAGCGAAAAAATGCAGGTAACCAGCGATATCAATTTCGCCATCGATCAGGCATTCCGCGACAACGGCATCGAGATCCCGTTCCCGCAGCAGGACGTCTATCTGAAGGAGGTGCCGGATGGCCTGCAGAACGCCATGAACACGCCGCCCCGCCACGACAATCCAAACACGGATGGCCGGGATGCATAGTCTTCATCCCGACAACAGCTTCCGCAAGTGGGCGGCTTTCGTTGGCGCACTGTGGAGGCGCGGCGTTTAACCGTGCAACAGTTGTGCAAACAGCAGCGCCAGGCTGCTCAACAGCCCGAACCAGGGTATCCATGCCGCGAAGGTGCGCACGCCGAGCGGTTTCGGATGACGTCGCCGGATTCGCAGCAGCGAGGCGTTCATGAGCGCGAATACGACCAGGATCAAGCTGCTGGTGAGCGAGGCCAGGGCGACCAGGTCGAGGGCCAGGGCGAAGATCAGCACCAACAGCGTCACCAGAACGGTCGCCGGTAGCGGCGTCTGTGTCCTCGGGTTGATCGTCGCGAGCCAGCGCGGAAGCCAGTCTTTCCTGGCCATGCCGTAGAAGACGCGTGACGCCATGATCATCTGGATCAGTGCCCCATTGACCACGGCCAGCAGGCTGATTGCACCCAGGATCCAGGCCTGCTCTCCGGTTGCCGCCTGATAGATCATTGCCAGCGGGGCATCACTGCCGGCCAGCTGTTGTGGTGGCACACTGAGCACCGCCACCAGCACCACGCTGGCATACAGCAGCGTCGCGATCACAAGGACGATGATGATGGCCCGCGGCATCGTACGCTCGGGTTCGATCACCTCTTCAGCGACATTGACCATGTCCTCAAAGCCGATGAAGGCGTAGAAGGCAAGAAATGCGGCCGTCAGTACCGCTGGCCAGTTGCCCGGTTCATCCGGGACCAGGTCCGTCAGGCGTGCGGGCAGGTGGGAGAGGTTGTCACCGGCCACAAACACTACCAGCAACAGGCCTGCGATCTCGAATAGTGTAAGCAGGCTCGCTGCCCAGACCGACTGCCTTATTCCCCAGGCCGCCAGCGCGCCGAGGCTGAGCAGCAGTAGGGTCAGTGCAAACCAATCCGGCAAGTCCACGAAGATACGCAGATAACCGGTGAAGCCATTCGCTATCGTGGACGCAGAGGCCATGCCGGCCAATGCGATCAGCAGCCCGATCAGCCGCGACAGCCAGGTCTGGCCAAAGCCCTCCTGGACGTACACCGCCTCGCCGGCGCTCAGGGGGTAGCGCGCCGAAAGTTCGGCATAGCTGAAAGCGGTGAAACTAACGACCAGGGCGGCCACGACGAACGCGAGGGGCGCGAGATAGCCGGCGACCGCGGAGACCTCGCCGATCAACACGTATATGCCTGCGCCGAGGATATTGCCGAGACCGTAGAGCACCAGTAGCGGGGTGGTCAGGCTACGTTTCAGTCCACTGGAGGTGGCCACGTCGGTCCCTTGATCGCGATTCTCGCTGAATCGTTGCCCGCATAGGCGTGTCGGGTCAAGTGAGCAGAGGTAGGTCGGTTTAGCTTGTTGTCGCGATTCGCCCCTTATCAGCCCATTTTCTCAGCAATGGGCAGACGGTTCAGGCGGGAGGCCGTGGCGGGGGGCTGAGAGAAGGCGCAGGATACCCAAGTTGGCAGTTCCCTGGTGCGCTAGAATTCACAAGTGAGTCAAGGTTGCGCGGTTGAGTCCGCAGGGAGGGTTCCATGGACCTGATGCATGCCAAGGCGGAATTCGACGCGGGCCGGTTGAGTGACGCGGCGGCGGAACCCTCGCTGCAAGGGGATGGCTGGCGCTTGCTGTTGCATACGGCAAGCGGCGAAAAACTGGCTTTGACGGACCACACGGGACGGGAACGCCTTTATCACAGCCTCGATCATGCGGCCGAGGTGGGGCGCGATATCGGCTTCGAATCGGTACGTGTGGAAGAGCACTTCTGAACGGCAGAGTCGCCGAACCTGGAGGCGTCGTTGCGATGCCTGGACCTGCAGTTGTCTACAGCAACAGCGTGCCTAGCATGTTGGCAAGGACACACCAGGCCACGACGTAGATGACGGACAGTCGCCAGGCGCTGACCATGGTAAACCCGACCAACGCGATAGCGACATCCATCGGCCCAGACACTGCGCTTGTCCATACCGGGTCGTAAAGGGCTGCACCGAGGAGTCCGACAACCGCCGCGTTCACACCGGCAATCGCCCGTGCCGCCGCGGCATGCCTGGCGAGCATCCGCCACAGCGGCAGGATGCCGGAGAGCAGCAGGAACCCCGGGAGAAAAACCGCTGTCAGTGCCAGGGACGCACCCAGCAGGCCGCCATCGGGTCCGGGTATGCGTGCGCCCAGGTAGGCGGCAAAACTGAACATGGGCCCCGGTACGGCCTGGGCGGCGCCATAGCCGGCCAGAAAATCGTTTGCGGATACCCATCCTGCTTCCACCACGCTCTCTTTCAGCAGGGGTAATACTACGTGACCGCCGCCGAATACCAGCGCACCGGCCCGGTAGAAGGCTTCAAAGAGAGCAAGCAGCGTGCCGTACTCTGTCAGCAGTGGCAGTCCCAGGAGCAGCAGCAGGAATGTGCCCAGGAACAACCAGCCGGCGCGCGGGCCATGTGGCAGCGGCATCTCCCCGCCTGTTGCTGATTTTGCGTCGCGGCATAGATATAAGCCCGCTAACCCACCCATAATAACGGCGAGCAACTGAACCCAGGCCTGATCGCTGAGCAGGATGATCACTGTTGCAGCGGTGGCGATGCCGGCCCGACGTGCATCCGGGCACAGTTGCCTGGCCATGGTCATGACGCCATGGGCAACCACGGCCAGGGCGACCAGCTTGAGCCCATGGATGGCCGCGGTACCTGCTGGCCCGGACATCTGCGGCAACAGCGCGGCGAAGCCGAACAGCAACAGGGCCGAGGGCAGGGTGAATGCGATGAACGCGGCAATGGCTCCGGACCATTTGGCCCGCAGCAGACCCAGTGCAAAACCGAGTTGGCTGCTCGCGGGACCGGGGAGAAACTGGCAGAGCGCGAGTAGTTGCGCATACTGGCTTTCGGTGACCCATTGCCGGCGCTCCACCAGTTCCCTGTGAAAGAAACCCAGATGCGCGATAGGACCGCCGAAAGAAGTCAAACCAAGTTTCAGAAAGACTGAAAATACCTCACCTGGCGTGCCTGATCTCATTTTACGAGTCCTTGGAATTGCAGGCCTTGCGCCGATGACGGCTCAGAAAAGTGGTTGGCCTTGGTTGCAGTATCGCGCACCGGTGGCGTGCTGTGCGACATTTCAGCACGGGAGATCCACAGAGGGGTATGTATGCAGGCTGGCGCAACGACGTGAACAGAGATTTCTTTTGCTTCTTCAAGCTGGGTGCTGTTTGAGTGGTACCGGTATCGTTACTGACAACCATAGCCTCGAATCAACGCCTTCGATTCGCCTTCCTGTTGAATCGATGTTCTATCACTGACCGCAAGAAATCCTCGACCCTTCCTGCTGCGTTGCAGCACCGCCAAATTCGGATTGACCCGAGCAGGATCGGTTTATTCGAAAATGTTGATACATGCGCATCCCCGTTCGCGAAACCCTGAGACCCAGGTCAAAACAGTGGTGCATCGCTCGCGGTACTTTGGCATTCTGTCGTCTAAGCTGTTCAG
>CAZCDY010000027.1:0-3510 GCA_964497145.1 uncultured Gammaproteobacteria bacterium | reverse complement strand
TGTGGTCAGTGCGGCCGAGATGCTGTCGGTCGCTGCCTTTCTCGAGGGCCGACATTCGCAGGCGTTCCCGAGCTTCGGTTCCGAACGTATGGGCGCGCCTGTGATGGCCTTCTGTCGTATCGACGACAAAGAGATACGGTTGCGTGAACCGGTGATGAAGCCGGATGCCCTGATCATCCAGGACCCGACCCTGCTGTATCAGGTCAACCTGTTTCAAGGTTTGTCCGAACGCGGTTGTGTGGTGGTCAATTCCTCCCGTGACCTGGCGGATCTTGGTCTGGGCGACTTCAGGCGCGAAAATCCGCAGGCGAATGTCGTGACCGTGCCGGCAACCGAGTTCGCCCTGGAGTATGTCGGACGTCCCTTGCCCAATGCGGCCCTGCTGGGCGGTTTCTCGGCGCTCAGTGGCTTGATAAAGCTGGAGTCCATCGAGGCAGCGATAAGACAGAAGTTTCCGGGCAAGGTGGCGGAGGCCAACATCAATGCGGCGCGCGCCGCGGCACAGGCAGTCATAGAGAGCGGGGCGATTCCATGCTGAAACAGACAGAGGGTTCACAGGCGGTTGCCGAGGCAGTTGCCTTGTGCCGCCCGGAGGTTATCTGCGCCTACCCGATAACGCCGCAGACCCACATTGTTGAAAAACTTGGTCAGCTGGTGAAACGCGGCGAGCTTGAACACTGTGAGTTCGTCAATGTCGAATCCGAGTTTGCCGCGCTCTCTGTGGCGATCGGGGCCTCGGCGACTGGTGCGCGGGCCTACACGGCAACTGCCAGCCAGGGCCTGCTGTTCATGGCGGAGGCCGTCTACAACGCCTCGGGCCTGGGGCTGCCGATTGTCATGACCATCGGCAACCGGGCGATCGGCGCACCCATCAATATCTGGAACGATCAGCAGGACAGCATGTCGATGCGCGATGCCGGCTGGATCCAGCTCTACGCGGAGACCAATCAGGAGGCCGTGGATCTGCATATTCAGGCATTCCGGCTGGCCGAGGAGCTTTCGGTACCCGTCATGGTCTGCATGGACGGCTTCATTCTCACCCATGCCTACGAACGTGTGGATGTGCCGGGGCAGGTGGATGTCGACCGATTTGTCCCGCCTTTCGCTCCCCGTCAGATCCTGGATCCCCAGCAGCCCGTCACCATCGGTGCCATGGTCGGGCCCGAGGCCTTCACAGAAGTCCGCTATCTCGCGCACTATCGGCAGATGCAGGCATTGTGGATGATTCCTGAACTGGCGGAGGAGTTCGAGGAGCAGTTCGGGCGTGCGTCGGGTGGCCTGATTCACAAATATCGCACGAGTGGGGCCAGGACCCTGGTGGTTGCCCTTGGATCAGTAAACGGCACCATAAAAGATGTCGTCGACGAGTTGCGCGACGAGGAATTGCCGATCGGGTCTGTGAGCATCTGCTCGTTCAGGCCTTTTCCCATGAAGGCGCTGAAGCTGGCCCTGCAAGACTCCCGGCGTGTAGTGGTTATCGAGAAATCATTGGCGGTGGGTATAGGCGGTATCGTTTCGACCGACGTGCGTATGGCGCTGGCCGGGCTGGATATCCCCGTCTACACAGTCGTCGCCGGCTTGGGCGGACGCGCAATAACCCGCGCCTCCCTGAGGGACGTGTTCGAAAAGGCCGTGAAGAACGCACTGCAGCGATTGACCTTCCTCGACCTGAAGGATGATGTGATCCATCGCGAGATCGAACGTCTCGAATCCACTCGGCTTTCGGGGCCCATTGCAGAGAATATCCTGCGCGAGCTCGGCGCCGTCGCCGATCACATCGGATAGAGGAAGGTCTCCATGAAAACCTCCCACGTCAAGTTTTACCAGACCGATACTTATACGGTCGGCAACCGCCTGCTGAGCGAGACGGATCGTTCGGTACAGTCGAAGATGGAGCGCACCAATTCGCTCAATTCCGGTCACCGTGCCTGCCAGGGTTGCGGTGAAGCACTCGGGGCCCGTTATGCCATCGATGCCGCCATGCGTGCGACCGGAAACCAGTTGATCGCGGCCAATGCCACCGGTTGCCTGGAGGTGTTCTCCACACCCTACCCGGAGACGTCCTGGCAGATCCCCTGGATTCATTCGCTGTTCGGCAACACCGCGGCGGTCGCAACGGGTGTGGCGGCCGCGCTCAAGGTCCAGGGCCGTGAGGAGACGCGAGTGGTGGCGCAGGGCGGAGACGGGGGCACCACAGACATCGGTTTCGGTTGTCTCTCAGGCATGTTCGAGCGCAATGACGATGTGCTTTATATCTGCTACGACAACGAGGCCTATATGAACACCGGGGTTCAAAGGTCCTCCGCCACCCCGCCGGCAGCACGCACTGCAACCACACAGGCGGTGGGGCAGGCACCGGGCAACGTCTTCGGTCAGGGCAAGAACGTGCCGCTGATCGCGATGGCGCACGAGATCCCCTATGTCGCCACGGCCTCTGTCGCCGACGTACGTGACCTTGAAGACAAGGTCACCAAGGCGATGTCGATCCATGGTGCACGTTATGTCCATATCCTGGTGCCGTGCCCCCTGGGGTGGGGGTCTGCGCCGCATGACACCATCAAGCTGGCGCGGCTCGCGACCGAATCCGGCCTGTTTCCGGTGTTCGAGGCGGAAAACGGAGAGATCACCGGTCGCAGGCACATCCGTCGGCAGGTGCCTGTAGCGGAATACCTCAAACCACAGAAGCGTTTCGCGCACCTTTTCAAACCTGTGCTGCAGGCGGAGGTAATCGCCGGACTGCAGGCAATCGCGGATCGCAATATTCGTCGCTTCGGTCTCCGGTCGGAGGACCACATAGCATGAAGAAGCCCTTTGCTATCACCCTGGATGTCGGCTCAAGCCTTGCGAACCACACCGGTTCCTGGCGCACCGAGAGGCCCGTCTATCTGGATCGCCTGCCACCCTGCAATGCGACCTGCGCCGCCGGCGAAAATATACAACAGTGGTTGTTTCATGCCGAAGAGGGCGCCTACGAGGCTGCCTGGCGCGTGCTGACTCAGGACAATCCACTGCCCGCAATCATGGGCCGGGTCTGTTATCACCCCTGTGAGAAGGCCTGCAACCGCGGTCAGCTGGATGAGTCGGTCGGCATCAATTCCGTGGAGCGCTTTCTCGGAGATCAGGCCCTGCAACAGGGTTGGACGGTCGACACGGCAGCAGACTCCGGTAAGCGCGTCATGGTGGTGGGTTCCGGACCGGCGGGCCTGTCGGCTGCATTTCATCTGCGACGCCTGGGGCATGCGGTGACCATCTTCGAGGCGGAGACGGCCGCGGGTGGGATGATGCGCTACGGCATTCCGCAGTACCGCCTGCCGCGCGATGTGCTGGATGCAGAGGTCCAGAGGATCGTCGATATGGGAGTGGAGCTTCGGGTCGAGACGCGTGTGAACGATCTGGGGGAAACCATGAAGGACGAAGGCTTCGACGCCTGTTTCCTGGGCGTGCCGATGGACATCGGCGCCTCGAACCGCCCCGGCACGCGGCTCGGGCCGCGCCAGATCCGCGACGAAA
>CAZCDY010000026.1:20844-31674 GCA_964497145.1 uncultured Gammaproteobacteria bacterium | reverse complement strand
CGGAGAATCTCAGCCAATACAAGCATCAGCGCTACAACATCTAGCGTTGTACCGTTCAGGTTCTCTCCTGTCTCGGTCAGCTCCCCGAGAACCGGGCCCGCGTGCACTCCGTATTTCGCCACACAGGGGCTTTCGCCGACCGGGATCACACCACGCCGGCCACGAGGCGTCGCGCGCCAGGCTCGAGACGCTCTAAGAGACCGGCTCCATGCTAGACTCGGCGAGCAAAAAACGGGCAATCAGACGGGGGAGACCGGCGGAAAAATGTCGAACCCGGCATCCATGACTACCGTCAAAGCACCGAGGCCGCTTGCAAATTCAGGAATTAGCCGATTTAGCCGATAGCTCATTGCAGCGCCTCCCAAGGAAACAACCACAACTGGATCGTTATGCTGATGCACCTTCTTCCCCGAATGCTATTGCTCGCGGCCCTGTCTGCACCCATTGCAGGCCAGGCAGTCACACTTGGCGAAGCGCGCGTCAATTCTTTTCTGAATCAGCCGCTGAATGCAGAAATCGACCTGATCGGGCTTGCCGCGGGCCAGCACGAGGATCTGCGCCTGCGTATTGCGAACGACAGACACTTTGAGCGCCTGGGCATCGCCTATACCCGTTTTTTGACCGCCCTGACCTTCGATGTCGCGCAGATGGACGGCCGCTGGATCGTGCGTGCACGCAGCACGCAGCCGGTGACCGAACCGTTCCTCGACTTCCCGCTACAGATGACCTGGCCCGGCGGCCAACTGATCAAACAGTACACCCTGCTGCTTGATCCACCGCGCCGCATTCAGACGGCAAAGGTCACGCGCACCCGCCAAGCGAAAACGCCTGCGACGCCTGCGCGTTCACCGGTCACCGCCGGAGCATCCAGCTACGGACCGGTCAAGTCCGGTGAAACCCTCTGGCCGATTGCGCAGAGATTGAAACCACGGGGGATTACGACCCGACAGATGGCCATGGCGCTGCTGCGCGCCAACCCGCAGGCCTTCATCGACGGCAATATGCCACGGCGGCACGTGCCGAGTTCACCGCCCAGACCCGCCAATGGCAGGCACCCGTGGCCACATCGCCCAGGGTGGTGGAGGCGCCGCTGACCCGCATTTCCGCACCGCAGCCGAGCGCCCAAGCTGAAGCGGGAAAAGACATCAAAGATCCATCCGCGGATGAGGTGGCAGAGAGACAGGCATCCAACGAAGCGCAGCTGCGAATCCTCACGGAAAGTGACGTGCAGGAAAAGCCGGTCGGCAGCCAACAGAATCTGCAGGAACAGCTGCTGGTGACCATGGAGGAGATCGAGAGCAACCGCATTACCACCGATGCGATTGAATCGCGACTTGCACGTATGGAAGCGGAATTGACCCGCATGCAGAAGCTGGTCGAATTGAAAGATGCACAGATCGCAGCATTGCAGTCAGACGCCGCCGCGCGCGAGGCGATCCAGGCAGCGGCGCAGGTTGCCGAACCGCCTCCGCCCCCACCGGTAAAGGCGGACATGACTCAGGCAAAGACATCGACACCGGATACGGCGCGTGAGAGAGCTCCGGTATCGATCACACGGGTCGAACCGCTGCCGACCGATGCCACATCACCGGCGATTCGCCCCTGGTACGAGGAGTACCTGTGGGCGATCTGGGTCGCTCTCGGTCTGATGGGGCTGGCGGCGCTACTGCTGTTGATGCGCCGTCCACAGCCGGCAGCCGAGGAAGCCATGCTGCCGGGCCTGCCGGCGGTTGACAGCACCCGGCAACCGGCGCCCTTTGAGGCAGTGGACACGACGGCAAAGGCACAGACCGAAGAAGCCAACGATCGCCTCAGGCAGGCCGAAGAAGACTTCCGCCGGCTTGCCGAACAACAACTGTCAGAGACGGCAGCAATCGAGGCCAAACAGGAACTCCCGGAACTGGACGTCCCCGTCTATAAAGAGGCCGACGAGGATATCCAGGACGGGATCACAGAATCGCTCCTCAACGAGGTGCTCGAAGATAACAAGCAGCTGGCCGACCACCCAACCACCACGGTTGTAAAGGAGTCGGACTTCAGTGACGACGACATTGCATCCTGGGTAGCCGAACTGGGTGCGGAGGCGGAACAGGCCGAGACCCAGAGCGCCAACGATGAACGGTTTCCTGTAGACGATGACATCCCCAGTATCCTCACCGAACTCGATGACCAATTGTCGCAGGAAAAACCCTCGGCTATGCGGACACCGGCACCGATCCAGCTTGAACCGGTCAGCGATCCCGTCAGCGATCCGGGTGAAGACGACACGTTCAGCATGAGCCTCGATCTCGCACGAGCCTATCTCGAGATCGGTGACCAGGAAGGCGCCCGCGACATGCTCAAGCAGGCATTGAGCGGCGCACGTGACCCGGATCATCGACGTCAGATCGAGGAACTGTTGCAGCAAATCGACTGAATGCCGCGACAGTGGAAATCGGCGCGGATGTCGTAGCTGCTAGTATTCTGCCCATGGTTGCTGTTTTGGCTACACCCTAATGCGGATATGTGCCGTCACCGGCTCACGAGCCGACTGGGGCCTGTTACGGCCGGTGCTGTCGCGTCTGCGGTCCTCGGCGGCCCAACTGCAGATCATTGCCACTGGCAGTCATCTCGATACCGCGTTTGGCCACACGATCGACGACGTCGAGGCGGATGATTTCACCGTTGACCGGCGCGTGCCACTCGAGCGCGAGGGCGATGATGCCTTGGCGGTCTCGCTCGCGATGGCCGAAGCGGTCGCCGGCATCGCGCGAGCCCTTTCCGAACTTCGCCCTGACATTCTGCTGATTCTCGGTGATCGCTACGAGATATTCGCCGCCGCCCAGGCCAGCCTGATTGCCGGAATCCCGGTGGCACATATCGCCGGCGGAGACATCAGTGAAGGCGCGTTCGACGATGCAATCCGACATGCGATTACGAAACTGTCGCACCTACATTTTACCACCAACGCTGATGCGAGGCGGCGGGTGCTACAACTTGGCGAACCCGAGCAGCGGGTATTCGATTGTGGCAGCCCGGGCATCGACGCCCTGCTGGAAACGAAGCGCTGGAGCAGGCAGGCGCTGGAGGAAAGACTTAGGTTCAGACTGCGCACGCATAATCTGGCCATCACATTTCATCCCGTCACCCTTGATGACGCCGAACCCGAAGCACAGCTCGGTCCTCTGCTCGAGGCCCTGGATTCACTTGGTCCGAAAACCGGGCTGGTATTCACCGGCGCCAATGCGGACAACGGCGGTCACGGGTTTAATAAATTGATACGGGACTTTGTCGAAACGCATGAGAATGCCTGCTTTACGCTATCGATGGGCCAAGGCGGCTATTACAGCCTGGTGGAACAGGCGGATATGGTAGTCGGGAATTCTTCCAGCGGTCTGTACGAGGCGCCTTCGCTGAGGACGCCCAGCCTGGATATCGGTATCCGGCAGCAGGGCCGCCTGCGTGGGCCGAGCGTCCTGCATGCGGACAACGACGCCCGTCTTATTCGCGAGGCGATACATTCACTACTGGCGAATCCGCCGGTCGATTTCAGCAGCCCCTATGGTGACGGCAAGGCCAGTCAACGCATCGCCGATGCACTGCTCGACCTGGAAGAGCCTCACAAGCTCCTGATCAAACACTTCGCGGACATGAGCAGATGAGTGAATCAGTCGACACGGTATATCTGATTGCCGAGGCCGGCGTGAATCACAATGGCAGCGCACAGTGCGCGCTGGAAATGATCGACGCCGCGGCGGACGCCGGTGCGGACGCAGTCAAGTTTCAGACCTTCCTGCCCACCGCATTGGCGAGTGCAGAGGCTGCCAAGGCCGATTACCAGCATCGCAACGAACCGCAGGCGGAGACCCAGCTGGCCATGCTGAAACGCCTGTCACTCGATTTCGACAGTCATTTTCGCCTGCTCGAACGATGTCAGCAGCGTGGCATCGATTTCCTGTCCTCGCCTTTCGACAGCGACAGCGCGACCTTTCTGATCGAAGACCTGAAGCTCGACAGAATCAAACTGGGCTCGGGCGAGCTGACCAATGCACCACTGCTCTGGCAGGTCGCGGCAACCGGTGTGCCGCTGATCCTGTCTACCGGGATGGCCACCCTGGAAGAGATCGAGCAGGCCCTGGGGGTCTGTTGCCTGGCGCTGGAGGGCATTCAGCCCAAGTCTGCGCAACACAGTGCGGATGCCTTTGTGCCCGACCGAATCCGCGAGCAGGTGACGCTCATGCACTGCACAACCGAGTATCCCTGTCCGTACGGGCAAGTGAATCTGCGCGCGATGGACACCTTGCGCGAGCGAACCGGCCTGGCGGTCGGTTATTCAGATCACACCCAGGGGATTGCGATCAGTCTGGCCGCCGTCGCACGCGGTGCGCGCCTGATCGAAAAGCATTTCACCCTCGACCGCAAGCTGTCCGGGCCAGATCACGCCGCCTCGCTGAATCCAGACGAGCTGTGCGAGCTGGTCGCCGGTATCAGGGCGGTCAGTCAGGGGCTGGGCAGCGCCACGAAAACGCCGTCCGCCACAGAGCTGCGCAACGCCGAGGTGGCCCGTAAATCCATCGTCGCCGCCGCACCGATCTGCCAGGGCGAAAGATTCGACAGTCACAACCTGACGACCAAGCGGCCTGGAAACGGGCTGCCGCCCATACGCTACTGGTCGCTGCTGGGGCAGGAGGCGGACAGAGACTATGCCGCGGACGAACTCATACGGGATGAGCAATGATTCGGCGCAAGAAACCCGGTACTTCAACAGCTATTGTCGCATTGTCGGTGCAAAAACTGCGCTCGGAGTTGATCAGCCGTCGACGTTTCCTGATTCAGGCCGCCGGTGGCTCGGTCGCCCTGCTGTTCGGGCTGCCGCACACCGTGGGCGCAGACGATTACGACCCCTGGCCCACCCTGGGTGCGGTACTCGAACACCTGCTGCCGACCGAGGCGGACAGCCCCGGCGCAAAAGAGGTCCACGCCATCGACTACTTCCGCTTCGTGGTGGCCGACGACAGGGTCGACCGCGAACAGCGTGACTTCATCCTGCAGGGCAATCGCTGGCTTGACGACCTGGCACGCGAAAAAGACGGCCGGCCTTTCATCGAGCTCGACTCCGATGGCAAGGAACGCCTGCTGCGTCAGGTCACCCGCTCGAGCGCAGGTGAAAACTGGGTCTCCACGCTGCTGACCTATCTGTTCGAGGCCCTGCTCACTGCGCCGGCCTACGGTGGCAACATCGATGGTGTCGGCTGGCGCTGGCTGCAATACGTGCCCGGCTTCCCCCTGCCCGAACCCGGCACACGCTACATGGAGCTGCCGCTGTGAGCCGTGATTTCGACGTCTGCATCATCGGCAGCGGCGCGGGTGGCGGCCCAATCGCGTACGCGCTGGCCAAGGCCGGATTTTCCGTGCTGGTGCTGGAAAAGGGTCCCTGGCTCAAGGAGCAGCACTTCACCAAGGATGAACTCGCCTGCTGCAGGCGTAAGGCATACACCCCGCAGCTGCGCGACGAGCAGCATGTCATCGAGGAGTCGGACGATGCCGGCGGCTGGCAGGCGACTGCCACTGCGCAATCCGGCTGGGACTTCTGGAACGGCAACTGCGTCGGCGGCTCGAGCAACTTCATGAGCGGCTATTTCCATCGACTCAAGCCGGTCGATTTCAAATTGGAAAGCACCTTCGGTGCCATAGACGGCGCCAATGTCGTCGACTGGCCGATCGACTATGCCGACCTCGAACCCTATTACGAACGCGTCGAGCGCCTGGTCGGGGTATCGGGCAAGGCCGAGGCGCATGCCAATGCCGAGCCGAGATCCAGCCGCGATCTGCCCTATCCGCCTACCGTCGAACACCCGATATCCGCACGCATAGACAAGGCCGCCAAGGCGCTGGGATTTCACGCCCTGCGCGTGCCGCGCGCCATTCTCTCGCAACCGGCGATGGGCCGCCGCTCCTGCGAATATTCCGGTTTTTGCGGCAGCTTCGGCTGTTCCAGCGGCGCAAAGGGCGGCTCGCGCGCGGCATTGCTCGACCACGCCGTCGCCACCGGCCGCTGCGAGGTCCGACCGCATGCCAAGGTGTTCGGCATCAGCACCGATGCCAAAGGCCGGATCAGTTCCGTGGATTATTTTGCCCGCGACAACAGCGTGCAGCGGGTCGATGCACGGGTCTATGTCGTCGCCTGTCAGGCGATCGAAAGCAGCCGCCTGCTGCTGGCCTCGGTCGGGCCAAGCTTTCCCAAGGGACTGGCCAACAACCACTCCCAGGTCGGCCGCAATCTGCTGTTTTCGGCGGGCGGCGCAGGCAGCGGCGACATGGCATTCGCCGACCACGACGAGGCCGAGACAGAAGCCTTGCGCCGGGTCGGTCCCTTCGTCAACCGCGCACTGGACGACTGGTACACCTTCGCCGACCCGCAACTGGGGCGGGTCAAGGGCGGGATCATCGAGTTTCTCTGGGACCACCCCAACGCCGTGGCGAGAGCAGAGAACGTCAAGTGGAGGGAGGGTGAACTGGTCTGGGGCAAACCGCTCAAGCGGCAGCTCGAGACCTGGTTTCGCACCGATCGCACACTCAATTTCGAGGTGTTCAACGACTGGCTGCCAAACGACAGCTGCTTCGTCGCGCTCGACGGCCAGGTCCGTGACCGTTGGGGCAGCGCGGTCGCCAAGGTACGTATCGGCGCTCACCCGCATGATCAGCGCATCGGCCGTCTGCTGGCGGACAAGGGTGAACAGCTGCTGAAGCAGCTGGGTGCAAGACGCATCGCATCGTCGGTGGGGCCTGCCCCGCCGCCCAACCTGCAGGCCGGCGGCTGCCGCTTCGGCGATCAGGCGGAACATTCGGTGCTGGACCCCGATTGCCGCGCCCACGAGGTGGAAAACCTGTTCGTCAGCGACGGCAGTTTCATGCCCACCGGCGGCAGCGTGCCTTACACATTCACCATCTATGCCAACAGCTTCCGCGTCGCAGACCGCATCATCGCGCAGCTTGGCGGCGAGCGCAGTGACAAGGCCTGAACCGCAGGCATCACATCACCGGCAGTGGCACCCGCTTCAGAACAGTGAATCCAGATCCACCATCGGGCTCAAGCCACCGACTTTGGCCTTCGCCTCCGCCCACAGGGCCTGGTAGGCGAGTCCGGCCGGGGAACGCGGTATGTAGTCGGTGACCGGGCGCCGCTCGATCCCCATGCGCTCGACCTCGGTCGCATAGGGGATCACGGTCTCCAGCACCGTGCAACGCGGGTCACCGGGTGCCGTAATCACATCCTGGTGCAGGCGCTTGCGCCGATCGACCATGGAGTAGAAGGCGTACACCGGCGTCATCAGCTTGTGGCCTTCCATGAAGTCCAGCAGCTGTTGCATGGTACGTAGTGAGAGCGTCGTCGGGATGGTGGGTAGCAGCAGTGCATCGGCCGCGCGGAAGATGTTTTCCGATACCAGCGAGATGCTTGGCGGGCAATCCAGCACCACCAGGTCATATTCCTTCGACAAAGGCCGCAGCAGTTTCAGCAGACGCAGGGTCGGTTTCTTGTTCTCGCCCAGCAGCAGATCCATGTTGCGATACGAGAAGTCTGCCGGCAGCAGATCGAGATTGGGATAGTCGGAACCCTTGACCACCTCATCCAGCTCGCCTTTTCCCTTTCCACGCAGGAGCTTTTCACTGCGCTTCACCTTCGGCTTCACCCTCAGGTAGTAGGTTGCTGCCGCCTGCGGGTCCAGGTCCCAGATCAGGGTGCGCAGCCCGCTCTTGGCCGCAAGGTGCGCGATATTGACCGCAGTCGCCGTCTTGCCGACCCCGCCCTTGATGTTATAGACGCCGATGATCTTCATCCCTGCGTTTCACCCCTGGCCTTGAACAGATGCGTGTAATGGGCGCGATTTTCCTCGGAGTCGAACGCATGAAAGCAATCCGCGAAACGCTCATGCGCCGCCTGCTGGTGGCGCAATAGATCAGCAACGAGGGCACCTATCGCCATCACCGTCGGCATGCTGTGCCGATCTTGTGGATCGAAGTCCGCGGCGAAACTGCGCAGTTTGTCGGCCTGTACCTCCAGATCCTGGAATTCACCCAGATTGTCCAGCAGCACCTTGAGTGCCTTGACCAACTCTTTGAGCTCTTTCTTGGGGTAGATACCCTGGAAGAACTCGATCAGGTAACGCAGCTTTTTACAGTCCTTGCGCAGTTCGTGCATTTCCTCGGCAGGCCCGTCGGCCTCGATCGCACGGCCGACTTTGAGGACCTTCTTGTACATGCGCCAGATACGCTTGGACGCGACCTGCTCTATCGGTTGATCTGCGAACAGGCCCGGCTCGCCCGGGAGCTCCTCCGCGTTCAGCACCCCGTGCCAGTCGTCCAGCAACTTGTCCATCCTGGCTGATTCCAGCTCACGCTTCAGGTTCGCCTGCTCCTTGGCATGAGCGACATGCAGATGTTCCTCAAGCGCATCCAGATCTGTTGCCATAGAGCCGGGCAGGCTGGCACGGTAACGCGGCAACTCGAGCAGGAACACGTCGAGATCACGCACCGGCCCCGTAACCTGGCCGAGCCAGGCGAACCGCTCCTTGAAATCAACCACCACGCGTTCGGGCAGAACCTGCTTCACCTGTGACAGCGCGGATCGGGTGCGTCGTGTAGCAACGCGGAGATCGTGCAGAAACTCGGAATCAAGGTCGTCACGGGTGCCGGGGATATTGCGCTGCAGGGTGTTGAACAGATCGCGTAACACCTTGCGTGTCGCATCGAGGGCCGTCATATCCGGACTGAGCGCCACGTTCATCTTCGAGGAATAGTCACCGGGCTCACGACCCACGGCGGCCATTACCTCATCGAACAGACAGTCGGGCGCCTGCGGCCACTCCATCTCGGTCGCCATGAAATCGGTCAGTTTTTTCAGATCACGCTGGTAACCCCTGACCGGCAGCACGCGCACCCGCGGCCACAGCACACGCGGCTCTTCGACATCCGGGGAATCACAACGCATATTCAGCAATTGCAGCCGCACCACGGTCTTGCCATCTTCATTGAGGACGGACAGATCGGTGACCTCCCCGTGCACGGTCGCCAGGGGCAACAAAACCCGCATTTCCAACAGCTTTGCCACCTCTGCCTTCAACCTGCTGTCAGGCAGGTCGCCGGGCCAGGCCGGCTCAGCATCAAAAGCGACCGAGTCAACCGGGTCACCACCCTTTTCCGGCTTGAGCCGAACAACCGCTCCCTGGGGCGAGCGCATCTGCAGAAGACGCAGGCCAGCCGCATACAGGCGCCAGTCGAAACTGTCGAAGAACCGCAGAGAAAAGCCGGCAGACTCGCCGACGCTGCAATGGGCGTCGCCACCCAACTGCTTTGCCAGACGCTCGGCACCGAAATTGTGCGGCAGGAGGTATCCGCTGTTGACTGAATCGTTCATTGATAAGGGCATCTTGCAGGCGCATCCCGATAGCCGCGAGCCGGCGTGAAGATGCTGGTTAGGGTCGAATTTGGCCGCATAGCGTACATGAGACGGTGGCGTGAGCGATACAGCTAAAGCCGATCGACCCCCCGATGACCGACGATGCATTAGATTTTGATGAATTAATGATGTAAATTTTGCAGGCGGTTTGATGGCCTCTGTCAGGGCAGTCGACAGATGCAGCCACGGTGTTTGGCCGTAGACTAATAGATCCCACGCTGGCGGGATTGAATCGAGTTCGACCAAATTGTTAAGGAGAGGAAGATGTTCAAACCCATGCTGATTGGCGGCGCCCTGGTCGGCGCATTGAGCACCCCGGCCCTTCAGGCGGAACAGGCCCCTGCACCCCAAATGCAACCCCCTCAACCGGTCCAGGCGCCTGCTGCACCCGCCCCACAGCTACCATCGTGGGTCAAAGAGCGTCATGCCGAGCTGGCTGAGCCACAAACCGGGCAGCCCCTTGAGATGCCCCCAGCCCCGCCTGCAATCCCTGACTGGGTGAAGGAACGCCATGCGCAGGTCTCGGCACCGGCCGCACCGCAGGCACCCGAGATGCCGCAGGCGATTGCAGCGCCAGCCACCCCCGGGGTCCCCGCCTGGGTGCAGGAGCAGCGTGCACAGATGACGTCCCCCGCCGCACCGCAACGTCCCGAGATACCCCTGGCGACCACACCACTGCCTAAGGAAATACCGGCGACGGGTGCAGAGCCTGCCCCGGCCGGGTCAGCGGTCCAGGTCGTCGAACAAGCCCCTGAGTTTGCGCCTGTGCCAGCACCACAGCGCCCCGAAATGCCGGCGGTGGGTGAAGCCCCTGCCGCTCCCGAGCCTCCGGCCTGGGTCACCGAGCAGCGTGCCCGAATGAACGCACCACAGCGCCCAAGATTTGCTCCGCCTGCGCCACCGCAGCGTCCCGAAATGCCAGCCCGGGGGGATGCACCTGTCGCCCCTGAGCGCCCGGCCTGGGTCACCGAGCAGCGCGCCCGAATGGACGTACCAAAGCGCCCGAGATTTGCTCCACCAGCGCCTCCGCAGCGCCCCGGGATGCCGCCGATGCGTGAGATGCCTGCCGCGCCCGAGCCCCCGGCCGCACTGCAGCGCCCCCGGATGCCGGCCGCCCCAGAGCTGAGCGACATGCCGACCCAGCCGGTCCCGCAAGCACCGCCTGCCGGGGCCTTTCCTCCGCCTCTCCATCGCCCCTGGGGCGGAGCCCCCTATGGCGGCTGGCATCGCCCTTACCACGGGGGATGGAACAACGGCTGGGCACCCTGGGGCGGTAATCGCTGGGGTAACAACGGTTGGGGCAACAACAGCTGGTGGCCCTGGGGTGGCAACAGCTGGGGTAACAACGGTTGGGGCAATAACGGCTGGAACAACAGCTACGGCAGTGGCCGGGG